>NZ_JBEXJN010000167.1:0-1003 GCF_040609115.1 Lentzea sp. NPDC004782 | reverse complement strand
CTAGATGACTGATTCCAAGGGGTCAGTGATCGTAGGCGGTTAACGACCGCATGACGGGTTGCTCTGACTTGTCGTTGTGCCAGATCGCGGTGGTCAGCGCCAGAACGCGTTGCAGGACACGGACTATGACTCCGGCCGGGGTGCGTCCGCCGTGTCGTTCAAGGTCGAGCTGTGCTTTGAACGTCTGGTTGATGGACTCGATGGTCTGGCGCAGTGGCTTGAACAGTCGCGCGCCAGGCCGCTCGGGCTCGTTCTTGCGGGCCGGCCGCAGTAGCTCGACCCCTGCTTCGGCCAGGTCGCGTTCGAAGGCCTTGCCGTAGTAGTTCTTGTCGGCGATCAGGGTCTGACCAGGGCGGTCGTGCACCAGTGAGGGATCGGCCTCGAAGATACCGAGCAGCGTCTGACGCTCGTCGGCCTTCGCGCCGGTCAACGCGAACGCGACCGGCAGACCGCCCAGGGTGCACACCAGATGCAGCCGCAGACCCCAGAAGTAGCGGGAATGGGAGGCGCAGTAGCCGTACTGCGCCCACCCGGCCAGATCGGAGCGTTTCGTGGTCTCCCGCGAGCGGCCGCATTCCACCGGGGTCGAGTCGATCACCCACACGTCGTCGGTCCACAGCGTGGTGTCCGTGGCGAGGATCCGGATGATGTTCTTGATCAGTCCGGTGGCGTTGCGCAGGCGCTTGTTGTAGCCGGACTGCTGGGGCAGGTACCGGAACAAGTGGCCCAAGTGCTTGTTGGCGTAGCGCAGCCAGCGGGCTTCGGAGGTGTGTCCCAGCAGTGCCTGCATCACCGCGAGGGTGACCAGCTCGGCATCGGTCAGGCTGGGCACGAGGCCGACTTTCGGCCGCCAGGGCGCCAGCCAGGGTTGCGCCCTGAGCAGGTCGTCGGTTCTGACGTAGAGTGCGGTCGCGAGGGTGTCAATGTCGGTCGTCACAACCCGTACATCGACACCCTCGCCCCAGGTCTCCAGGTGCCTACCCCTTGGACTTACTCATCTAGC
>NZ_JBEXJN010000166.1:0-1016 GCF_040609115.1 Lentzea sp. NPDC004782 | reverse complement strand
GTTTCTTTCAATAGCTTCTGAACCTCATCCGTTTTGATTATTGTCTTGTTCCCTTTGATGTGTTCCTCGATAATATAAATTTGCACATCGTCAAAATCAAAGTGATCACTACTGAAGTTATCCATTTCCACTTGCTTGAAATTGAACTTAAATTTATTCTGTCTCCAATAGACAAATGAAGAATATAAAGCAGCCACTCCTGCAAGCGCCGTTGCTTCTCGACTGGTCTCAGATACTCGCTGTTCAGTGAAAGCCTCCCAGTAGGGTGCAAAGATTGATTCACGTTCGCTATCAGTCTCTCTTTTTGGACGATTCTTAAAAGCAATGTTCACAGCCCTGCTATTCATTTCAGAAGAAAATAATACTTTTTCATTTGAATCAATAGACAGTACACCAGTCAGATTAATATCCGCATAGTTTTGGCCAATACCTCGACCACGATATGTGCTTTCAGTAGCCAGTATTTTCAAATAACGTTCTAAACTCTTTCCAATTTCTCCTGATTCAGTCACCAGTAACATTTCCCCTCCATCAAATCCAGCCCAAGCCATTGCGGCCGTTGCCTTATTTGAGAGTTCGTCTAGGTTGACATGTTTCGTATCAAAAATGGATGAAATTACTTTATGACGCAAGCCTTTACCAGTACGTGTCCCAGATTTACTGACAAAGAACCTTGTCTTAGTAATCTCACGACATGCCACCAGCATTTGATAGATTGGCTGTAGTTGCGCATTATGCAAGCTGTCTACATCATCTATCACCATTCCTAAGTAATTAGCGTTCAAGATTGACATTTCAATTACATCAGAGAGCTGACAATCAAACACTTTAAAGTAACATTCATTGTCTTTGATAGAACAATTTTTTAAAATTTTCTTTTGATGCAGATCCATTTGAAAGTCATGACAAGCAATAATCGATGCTTTTATTTCTTTAAGAGGTTTTAGCTTTATCTGTTCATCTATAAAAGATATAATTTCTACAACTTCACTAGCTGTGAAGTCAGAACGCTTGCC
>NZ_JBEXJN010000165.1:0-1035 GCF_040609115.1 Lentzea sp. NPDC004782 | reverse complement strand
TAGCCTTGTAAGTTTAGTTTCATCGCAATACAAAATATAAAACAAATAAAAAGTCCCCAAAAGGGCTATGATATAATAGTAGTTAAGAAATCAGTTTTTAAAGCCCATTGCAGTGGGCTTTTTTTGTTTAATAGTGTATAATATACATTGGTCAAAAATATTACACAAACTAAGTTGATAATTAGTTGCTCCATACTACTGACCAAGTGTGGAGTTTTTTAGTACCCAAACCATATAAAGCGCAATATTCGAAGTAATAACCCTAAAAATATTAAGCAAATTGCTATAAATAGCAGCCACACAAAGGCATTACCAATAATTTCTCCTGATTTTTTAAACATTTTCTCCTCCAGTTGAGTTTAGCGAGTTCCTAGCTCAGTATGATATAATTTGTTAGACCATAAAAATTATCCATGAAACATTGTTCTATTAAGCTCGAATCTGGTCAGTTCGGGCATTTTTATTTTGGTATGAATTATTGTTATGTGTGCTATAATGTTAATGACTAAAAATAAAAATCGAAGTAATCTTCAGTATTTCGCTCAAGCTTGGTCAGCTTGGGCTTTTTTTGCGTTCAATTATCCTTCCATAAATAGAGAATCATAATTAAGATATAAAGAAATTGTCTTGTTTCAGCCAATCCCCAATTTCTAGAAATATGTTCAAATATGAGGTAAAAGATAGATAAACAAGTTACTCTTATTAACCCTTTGATAACTTTATCTTTCATTCCACAACCTCCTCGATATAGGCGACTTTGAAAACTCCGTTGATACCAGTGTACCAACCTGCGTTGCTTTCGATATATTCAATAACATCAGCGAAACTATCGGCTTCAACAAACTGTTGTTTTGAACGAAGTGCTCCATTTTAGTCAATAAACGAATTGCTTACTAATCTAAATCTTTTCATCTCCACCTCAATCCATATGTTTATCAAGCCATTTCTCAGCTTCATAGTCTTTTTGAAACTGTCCGCTTTGAAAATATTCAACTGATTTATTAAGTTTTCTAATGGCTTCAAAATCAATTTCTG
>NZ_JBEXJN010000164.1:0-1044 GCF_040609115.1 Lentzea sp. NPDC004782 | reverse complement strand
GTTCATCCATATTTTTTAAGGCATCTCGAACATACTTCTGAGGGGAGGGTGGTACTAAATATATGTTGAATTTATACCCCCAAAGATAGATAATTCCTAAAAATAAAGCACATACTGCCACTAGACCTAATAAAATGCGCTTACCTATTTTCATATTAAATATTCTCCATCAGTTATTTTAATACTATTAAAACATAATTTGAATGGAAAATCATGCAACTTTGGACTGATTGTAAACGATAAATCTAGGAAGTAATTTTGCGCTCTCATATCAACTCAAAGTTTAAAAATTAGACATAATGGGAAGTTATGACTAGTTTTCTATTTTTGGTTAAGTAAATAATAAATATATTAAATACCCGAATTGCTAGTTGATTATTCAGCCATGACCTGATATCCGGTAGAGTATCTTAAAGTCATTGAATTCACGGTTTTAGCTGATTTCAACATTAGAGAATAAGTTAAAATCGTCATCTCTAATTTGACTTGAAAACCATAAGAATAACGACTTTTACAGCGTTCAGCTCCGAGGTTTGTCAGAAAAGAGAATACGCGTTCAATGACTTTTCGACGTTTTGAAAAATTAGGAAAAGTTATGTCCTTTTTCTTCATGTTCATTCTGACGGGTGTAATAAGTTCAATTTCCTTGAGTTCAAGCCTATCTTGAAGCACTTGACCTAAATAGCCCATATCTCCAAGGACTATGGGTGTGCCAAATTGAGACAATACTTCCTCGGCCATTGTACTGTCAGCCATTGAAGCAGGAGTAATTGTGTAGTCTATGACATAGCCTGATTCACTGACTAAAGCATGACATTTACATCCATAGAAGTACTGTCCCTTTGTAGCATTGTAGCCAACATTTGCATAATCTCCAAGAACTTTGCTTCTGAAGTTACGAATAGGCTGACACAAAGGAATGGGGAAGCTGTCAATAATGGATACACTCATTCCTTCAACCTCTTTAAAGACGAGTGCTTGGCGAATGACTTGGATACTCGGTAAGAGGGCATTACAACGGCGGACAAAGCGAGAATATTCTAG
>NZ_JBEXJN010000162.1:0-1190 GCF_040609115.1 Lentzea sp. NPDC004782 | reverse complement strand
AGGGGTCGAGGAGTCGAAGCGGTACAGGTTGTAGGTCCGCATCTGCGTGAGGACCTTGTCCGTGTAGTCCGGATCAGTCGCGTAGTGCGGCCCGATCCTGCGGATGAACTCGTCCGGATCGTGGCGGTACGGCAGGGCACCGGCGTAGACCGAGCTGGTCGTCAACACACGGGCGTAGTCGCGGAACGAGTCCTCCATGGATCTGTACACGCGGAAGTAGGCGTCCACGGGGTGGCACGGCATCGGCACACATTCGCTCGTCGGGTGGTTGTGACAGCCGATGGCGATCGGGCCGGGTGACGACGCCGACGTGCACTTGAAGCCGAAGTAGTTCTTGTCGTCGACGGACAGTCCGCTTTGTCCCCACCTCGACTCCAGCGTCGACTGGCCGAGAGCCACCGACGCCGGGACGTCGTACTCGGCGTGCACGCGCTGCGCGACGGGGCCCGCCTGGGCGAGGTAGTCGTCCTTGTAGTCCGCGTGCGCGGGAGTCGCCACGGCGAGAAGTCCGAGCAGCGCGGCGATGCCCGCGCCGATGATCCTTCGTGTCATGGCGGTGAGTCTTGAAGCCCGACCTTCAAACTCGCTTCAGATCGCGGCCGGGGGACTTGAAGCGGGTTTGAAGAGCCGCGATCGAGCCTGGTCCCATGACGACAACAGTGAGCCGCAGGGGGTTGGCGCGCCTGGCGCTGGCCGCCGTCTTCACGGTGACCGCAGCCGCAGGGGTGGTCACCCTGCCCACGAGCGCGCAGGCGTCCGACCTGGACGGTCCCATCACCCGCAGCGAGGTGATCCAGCGGGCGCAGTACTGGGTCGACCACCAGCCCGGCCCGTACGACCAGGGAGGGTGGTCACCCGGACCCGGTGACGGCCACATGTACCGCAGAGACTGTTCCGGCTATGTCTCGATGGCGTTGCACCTCAAGGATGTCCCGTCGACCGCCACTATCGCCAACTGGGGCCACGAGATCTCGCGCAGCGACCTCAAAGCCGGCGACTACATGAACTTCGCGGGCACCCACACGTTCCTGTTCGACCACTGGGACGACGCCAACGGCAACTTCTGGTACTACTCGTTCGGCGCCACCCCCGTCAAACACCTCCGCACCAACATCAACAACTCCAGCCTCGACGGCCACCCGAGCGGCAGCTACCGGGCCTACCGGTACAACAAGATCGTTGACGATGCA
>NZ_JBEXJN010000161.1:0-1298 GCF_040609115.1 Lentzea sp. NPDC004782 | reverse complement strand
CGATATAAGGCGCTTATAAAGGCGGTCGGTAGAAAATCACTGACGAACTCCTCAAACATATCATTTACAAAAGACAATACATTGTCATTGCTGATTTTAAAGTCATCTAACAGCCCTTGTGTGGCTTTCGGTTCGTCAAACTTCTCAAAGTTAAGTGATAAGGCGATTTTAAGCACGTACTCTAAAACGTCTTTGCGTTTAATATAATCATCCTTTATTTTCCAATCGTCATTATCTGCGGTAAAAGACTTTTCAAAAGGCACGATAAGCAAACGTCTGTATGTTCCATTTGACTTATTTCTAAACTTTGGCAAGAAGTTAGTGGATTGTATAACCAGCTTATTAAATACTGCTAAGGTGGGTTGCTTTCCTTTCGCTTCAATCGGTACTGGGTCGCCAGTCACTACTGAAAAGTAATTTCCTGCGTTGTCTAAGTAACTGACTTGGCTGTCATCTCCAATAATACAAGTTTTGCCAACCACTTGGGAAAGGGCGAACCGTTCCGCAAATTGTTCAGCTTTGACACTTGCCACGTTCTCACGTCCGATTAAGTTCATGATGAGGCTCTGAAATGTACCTTTGCCGTCATTTCCTTTACCGACGAGCCAAACGCCTTTACGATAGGAGTAATTGCCGTTGGTACTTGCGGAAATAATCTGCCATAAAAGGCTAACAAGCTCCTTATCTCCACTCATGAGGTCTAACAGCCAGCCGTCTACGTTCCAACCGTTGATATTGGGTACTTTTGCTTTGTCGTTGTACTTGGTCGCAATGGTTGAGGTAAAGACATACTTGGGACTAAACGGCTCTAATTGCTGGGTTTTCTTATTGAAAATACCGTTCGCAACTGGGATAAGATGAGCTTCTGTGGTTTGTTGCTTAACCTCTGCTAAAGTTTCAAGTTTAAAGAGGACCTCTTTAGACCGTGCCTGACTGTATGACGGTTCTAGCCAATAAATGAGCCGATGAAAGAAGTTTTCGTTTGTTTCATATATGCCTAGTTCAGGGTTGTAAACGCCTAACAGTCCGCTTTGGTGGTCTAATTTGATGACTTTTAGCGTCTTATAGATTATTCTTGCTGTCTCTAAAGGAGTTAATGATTTCGGTGGCTTGCCGTCCTCTTTAGGTGTGCTTAAAAATAAGTTACGGTGTTCAAAGAATAGTTTTCTAACAGCTCTAAGCGTTTGAGTGTTTGCTTTGACATAGTCAGGGCTATTAATGATTTCTTTTTCTTGTTCTAACCAGTCTTTCAAACTGTCTTGATAACCTGCGATATTGATGACTTTTTTGCCGTCTTC
>NZ_JBEXJN010000160.1:0-1350 GCF_040609115.1 Lentzea sp. NPDC004782 | reverse complement strand
GCGTCGTCCGCTCATGAGGTGATGCGGGGCGGAGCCGTCGTAGTACTCCGAGTCGGGGAAAGCCCGTCACATGGGGAAGGGCGGCAGTGAGGGACTGCGGGGAGGAGCTGTAACGGCATGGAGACACCGGTGAATTCCGGTGAGTCGTGGCCCGGCTTCGATGAGGCCTGGCTGCGGGTACGGCGAATGCAGGCCAAACTGCACTTGTGGGCGACCCGGGACAAGGGTCGCGTGTTCAACGATCTGTATAATCTTGTGCACGATCCTGCGTTTCTGGTGCATGCGTGGGAGCGGGTTCGGAGGAACAAGGGTGGCCGGACTGCGGGAGTGGATGGGATTGTTCCACGGAATCTCTCGGAGTTGCCGGTCAGTTTCTTGTCGAATCTGCGCCGGGAGCTGAAAGAGCGGACGTTCCGTCCGCGGCCGGTGCGGGAACGGCTGATCCCGAAACCTGGCACGACGAAGAAACGCAGGCTGGGTATACCAACTGCGGCGGACCGCGTGGTGCAAGCGGCGCTGAAGCTGGTGCTGGAACCGATCTTCGAGGCGGACTTCGCCCAAGCTAGCTATGGGTTCCGCCCGGAGCGCCGGGCCCAGGACGCGATCGCTGAGATCCACCACTTCGCCACCCAGCGCTATGAATGGGTGTTCGAAGCGGACATCGAGGCGTGCTTCGACAACATCGACCATGTGGCCCTGATGGACCGCGTGCGCCGGCGAGTCAAAGACAAACGCGTCCTCGCCCTGATCAAAGCCTTCCTCAAGGCGGGAATTCTGTCCGAGGACGACATTGATCGGGACACCCTCACGGGAACCCCGCAAGGCGGGATCCTCTCGCCGTTACTGGCGAACATCGCACTGTCGGTACTGGACGACCACTTTCAGCGGAAATGGGATGCGTTCAGTATCGGGACGAAGTTCCCGGAACAACGACGACACCGATTCCGCAAGGCGGGCGGAGCGACCTGCAAACTCGTCCGTTACGCGGACGACTTCGTGATTCTGGTGGGCGGGGCCGAGCATCATGCGGCAGCCTTGCGGACCGAGGTCGCTGATCTCCTCCGGCCAGCAGGGCTTTCCCTGTCGGTCGAGAAGACCCGTGTCGTGCACATTGATGACGGTTTCGACTTTCTGGGGTGGCACATCCAGCGCCGCCACAAGGCTGGAACTGCAAGCAAGAGGGTGGTGTACACGTATCCGTCCAAGAAGTCGCTCAGCAGGGCAATCGGGAAGGCGCGGGTCATCACCCGCAGATCGGGATCACCTTATGTTTCGCTGGAACAACTCCTGAGACGCCTCAACAACGCGGTCAGGGGATGGTGCAACTACTTCCGGCATGGGGTCTCATCG
>NZ_JBEXJN010000159.1:0-1437 GCF_040609115.1 Lentzea sp. NPDC004782 | reverse complement strand
GTGGGCGGCCGGGGCCTGGCCGGAAGGGTTTACGGGACTTGGCCGGGGTGCCCAGCTCGGGCTGAAGTACCCGGAATCCGCGTTTGACCCGTAACGGAGACATCAATCCCGCTCGTTCCCAGCGCAGGCGGTGGTCGCCGACGAGGTCGCGGGCGGCGACGAGCTGGGCATAGGCAGCGGCGATCAGCCAGCTCCAGCGGGTGGCCTGCTCGGGAGTGCGCAGCCGGGGCAGGGTCCAGCCGAGGTGCTGTTTGCAGAACCGGAACAGGTGCTCGATCTGGAAACGGCGCAGGTAAGCACGCCAGAGCCGGTCCAGGTCGAACGAGCCGGCCGGGCCGGTCCAGAACAGCCAGATCGGTTTCTCGGCCGGGTCGGCGGACTGGATACGGATCACGCTGCCGCGCACGATCTCGCGGGTCTTGCCCGAGTGCGGACTGTGGCCGGGCTCGTCGAGTCTCTTGGAGTGCCGCGGGTGCAGCCCGTGCCAGGCCAGCACCGACAGCTCGCGCGGGCGGCCCCGGTCCGGCCGGGGCGGGGCGATCCTGATCTCGTCGGGCTCGGGCCAGGTCTCGGGCGTGGACAGCTTCATCGCCGGTCCGTGGACCGGCGGCCGGCCACGAGCACCCGCCTTGCGGGGTGGCGGGTCGGTGAGCATCACCGAGTCCGAGCGGACCCGGATCAGCACGCTGACCGGCAGCCCGGCCAGCTGCCGGCCGATCCAGACCGCACTGTAGTCACCGTCCATGCACACCACCGGCACCTGCGGCAGGCCGGCGGGCAGCCGGCCGAGCAGGGATCTGATCTGGGTGACCGCCACCTTGTGGTGGTTGTCATCAGGGCCGATCCGGGCGAGATCGACCGGTGGCGCCCACGAGGAATGTTCGCTGTTGGTGGCGGCCAGCCACTGGAACCACCAGCCCTCGGTGACCGGAGCCCGCCGGTCCCGCCGGTCCTTCGTGGCGTCGTAGTTCAACGTCCGGCCGGGGCTGGTGTCCGCGTGCGGGCGCGGCCACTGCGAACAGTCCAGCGCGAACACCCAGCCCTCGTCCGCGTCAGCCTGTCCCGTCAGCAGCGTGGTCAGTGTCCGCGCGAGCGCGACCGTGTCGATCCAGCCCCGCCGCAACGCCTTGTAAACACTGCCATGCCCGCGATTCAGCGGCGCCTCCAGCGTCAGCCACGGCATCGACGGCGGCCGCCGCGGACTGACCAGCAACGCGTCCACCAGCTCAAACAACGTGTCCCGCCACGCGCCGAAGCAGTCATAGACCTCACGCCGGAACCGTTGCAACGCCCGGAGTTGGGCAGACAGACCTTGATCAGGCACACTACGCGACACGGCCACCCTTGTTCAGTTCGAGTTCTTGGCGGAACCCGAAGATGATCAAGCGGTGGCCGTGCCCATGTCAAAGCCCAGGCGCCTCCTGGTTAAAACACCAG
>NZ_JBEXJN010000158.1:0-1495 GCF_040609115.1 Lentzea sp. NPDC004782 | reverse complement strand
GGGTGGTGTCCGGCCGGCTGGTGTCCGATAAGGACACCACCGGCCAGATTGCCTTCTGGCACCCCGGAAGCAGGGAACAACACACCCGCACCCTGTCCCTCTGGTCCGGGATCCATGCCGGGGTCCGCGCCACGCTCACTTGGCTCGTCGACGGCGTCGATCACCAGCGGGTCTGATGCAGAAGGATCATCGTGTGTTCCCGCCGGGGACATCGGCGTCTGAGGCGGTCCGGACCAGCTCGCAGACTCCTCGACCCCCAGCGGCGCTGATACCGGATGGAGTGCGGGCTCACTTCCTGACCCCGTCGGCTGGTCACCGCGGCCAGCACCGACCTCATTGCCACCGGCCTCACGCTCCTTCACGCCACGCCACAATCTATAGACCGTGGGCCCGCTGATCAGTGTGCTGTTGTCGGAGGGGGGGTAGCCGGACAACGCTGCGACAGCCTCCCCGGTGAGCGGGGATCCGTCGTCGTCGTTCTCGCCGCTCAAGCCTTTCGCCCACTGCCAGATCACGTCCCGGGCACTCGGGGACTTCAAGGCACCGAGTCCGTTGCGGAGCATGAATTGCGCGGACCTCTCCTCGTCGCGCAGGACGTCTACGATGTGCTCCACCAGGAACTGCGGCCCGTCGAGACGGCGGCGCCACCCGACGATCGCCTTCTCCTCGGCCTCCGACAACACCACCGGATCAGCCGCACGCCACGAGTCCCTGACAATGGTCTCACTGATCAGGGGTTTCTTGTCGGAGGGGGTTATGCCGGACAACCTGACAACAGCCATTGGGGCGAGCGGGTATCCGTCCTTGCCGCTCACGCCGTCCAGGCCTGCCTCCCGCCGCGAGAAGCCGTTCAGGCCTTTCGCCCACCGCCAGACCACGTCCCGGGCACTCGGGGACTTCAAGGCACCGCTTCCGTCGCGGAGCATGAATCGCGCGGACCTCTCCTCGTCGCGCAGAACGTCTACGATGTGCTCCACCAGGAACTGCCGCCCGCCGACACCACGACGCCACCCGATGATCAACTTCTCCTCGTCCTCCGACAACACCACCGGATCAGCCCTGGCCCACGCTGTATGGACCGCGTTCACACTGATCAGTGGTTTCTTGTCAGAGGGGGTTATGCCGGACAACGTGACAACATCCGCTTGGATGAGCGGGGATCCGTCGTTGTTGTTCAGGCCTGCGTCCCGCCGCGAGAGGCCTTGCAGGCCTTCCGCCCACCGCGAGAGCAGATCCCGAGCCCTGCCGGACTTCAGGCCACCCGCTCTGTCGTGGAGCGTGAATGCAGCGAACCCCTCCTCGGTCAGGATGCGTTTGATGTGGTCGACCAGGAACTGCGGCCCGACGGTACGGCGGCGCCACCCGACGATCGACTCCTCCTGCTCCTCCGACAACGACACCGGATCGCTCCCAGCCCACGAGCTCCTGACCGCGTGCTCACCGATCAGTGGTTTGCGGTCATCAGAGGTTGTGCCGGACAACCTGACAACATCCG
>NZ_JBEXJN010000157.1:0-1648 GCF_040609115.1 Lentzea sp. NPDC004782 | reverse complement strand
GCCACACCGCCCGCCCCCGCACGCCGGACACCACGACCGGGCCGGGGAGCCCCGCCCGGCAGTCCTTGTCGCTCGTGTTCGATCAGGGGCCTGCCCGTCTCCCGGGCCAGGCGTGCGGCCAGCTCCTCCGGTCCCTCGGCGTGTTCGAGAAGGCCGTACCGCTGCTGGTAGTAGCGGTGAGCCACCAGCCGGACGATGTTGTCGTAGTCGATGTTCTCCTGATCAGGCTTCTCGATGAACAACGGAGGCCGGCGCACGTACCGGCCGGCGATCCGCCGGCCCTCACGCAGCAACACCTCCACCTCATCGCGCGACAGCATGCTCCACAGCCGATCGATCTGCCCGGCCTGCTCCAGCCCGGAAATCAGCGGCGGCCCCGCACGCCGCTGTGCCGGCCTCACCACGACAGCCTGGTCGTCCTGTGCCGTGCCCCCGGTCGCCGGCTCCACGGCCGCGATCCCGGCAGCCGCGGCCGGCCGGCCGGCCACGGACCCTACGGGCGCGGAAACCTCAGCGACCAGTGAGCCAGGTCCCTGGTCACCACCAGGAGACCAGGCGGGCTTGACGCCCGACGCGGCCACCACCCCGGCACCAGCCACCGGCACCGATCCCCCCGCCGGCACCGATCCCGCCGCGGTGCCCGCCGGGATGCCTGCCTGGGTGCCTGCCGGGGTGACGGAACCTGGGTTGGCGGAACCTGGGTTGGCGGAACCCGGGTTGGCGGTGGTGTACGGCGGGAGCGTGTGGTCTACGAAATAGGCCGGCGGAGGCGGCATCCCCGCGTCAGGATCCGTAACGGTGTACCGCGGCGGCTCGGTGTCCGCCAGACGCACCAGCCCGCCCTGCCCAGCCACCATCCGCCCAGCAGCCACCTGCCCAGCAGGCTTGCCCTCACCAGCCCTCCCCCCACCATCGCTGTCTCCCACCACGACACCACTCCGCCCACCAGACCTCGGCCCGCCAGACCCCAGCCCACCAAGCTGCGATCCACCGGGCTGTGGCCCGGCGGCGGAGTCGTGCACGCCCGTCCCGGCAGACCCACCAGCCACCCCACCAGCCACCACGTCCGGTATCGGCGACGAAACCCCCGCCACCGCGCCAACACCACCGCGGACGTCCTGCCCCACACCGGCCTGACCACCAACACCATCCGGGCCTGCCTGGCTGCTCTGGCCTGCCTGGCTGCTCGGCTGTACCTGGACCGGCGACGGCGCGGTCTGCGGCAGCGCGGACGACCTCACGGATCCAGCACCGGCACCCGGCGACGGCTCAGGCCGCGGTGACACCCGCACCGACTGCTGCGAACCAGACCCCTCCAGCACCGGCAACCCCACCCCCGGCAACTCGGCCAGCAGCGGCACGCCCGGCCGCACCGACGCGCCCCCAGCAGACACCACCACCCCGGCCGCCTCATCCCCCGCACCAACGCCACCAGCACCACCGTCCCCGCCATCACCCGAGACAGCACCACCAGAGCCAGCACCACCAGAGCCAGCACCACCACGCTGCCAACCACCACGCTGGCGATCACCAGACCCCGCAACAACACCCTCGCCGCCGAACACGCCCACGCCCGGCCCGTGACCACCACCACCGGCCCGCTCCCGCCACCCCCGCAGAACCAGCCCCGCATCCACCGCCTTCTTCC
>NZ_JBEXJN010000156.1:0-1735 GCF_040609115.1 Lentzea sp. NPDC004782 | reverse complement strand
CGACTCACCAGCCACACCGCCCGCCCCCGCACGCCGGGCACCACGACCGGCCGGGGCCCCGCCGCGCAGTCCTTGTCGCTCGTGTTCGATCAGGGGCCTGCTGGTTTCCCGGGCCAGGCGTGCGGCCAGCTCCTCCGGCCCCTCGGCATGTTCGGGAAGGCCGTACCGCTGCTGGTAGTAGCGGTGAGCCACGAGCCGGACGATGTTGTCGTAGTCGATGTTCTCCTGATCAGGCTTCTCGATGAACAACGGAGGCCGGCGCACGTACCGGCCGACGATCCGCCGGCCCTCGCCTAGCAACACCTCCACCTCATCAGGCGACAACATGCTCCACAACTGACTGATCTGCCCGGCCTGCTCCAGCCCGGAAATCAGCGGCGGCCCCGCACGCCGCCGCACCGGCCTCACCACGACAGCCTGATCGTCCTGTTCCTTGCCCCCGGTCGTGGTCCCGGCCACCGGCTCCGCACCGGCCACAGCCGCGATCCCGGCAGCCACAACCGGCCGACCGGCCACGGACCCTACGGGCGCGGAAACCTCAGCGACCAGTGATCCAGGTCCCTGGTCACCACCAGGAGACCAGGCGGGCTTGACGCCCGACGCGGCCACCACCCCGGCACCAGCCACCGGCACCGATCCCCCCGCCGGCACCGATCCCGCCGCGGTGCCCGCCGGGATGCCTGCCTGGGTGCCTGCCTGGGTGCCTGCCGGGGTGACGGAACCTGGGTTGGCGGAACCTGGGTTGGCGGTGGTGTACGGCGGGAGCGTGTGGTCCACGAAATAGGCCGGCAGAGGCGGCATCCCCGCGTCAGGATCCGTAACGGTGTACGGCGGCGGCTCGGTGTCCGCCAGACGCACCAGCCCGCCCTGCCCAGCCACCATCCGCCCAGCCACCACCTGCCCAGCAGGCTCGCCCTCACCAGCCCTCCCCCCACCATCGCTGTCTCCCACCACACCCACCGGCCCCGCCCCGGCAGGATCCACCCCACCGGCAGGAACACCACCCGCCACCACACCACTCCGCCCACCAGAACCCGGCCCACCAGAACCCAGCTCACCAGGCTGCGACTCTGCGCGCTGTGGCCCGGCGGCGGAGTCATGCACGCCCAGCCCGGCAGACACACCAGCCACCCCACCCGATATCGGCGGCGACACTCCCGCCGACCCCGATGAACCAGCCCCCTCCAGCACCGGCAACCCCGCACCCCCACCAACGGAACCCACCCCCGCCACACCCACACCCACCGGCCCACGAGCACCACCTGCCGCGGCACCACCCCCAGCAACACCAGCAGTGCCAGTGGTGGCAGTGGTGGCAGTGGCTCCGGCCGGACCCGACGGCCGATCACCCAACACGAGCTCCGTCCTGCCGTCCACACCAACACCAACACCAGCAGCAGCAGCCTCGTCTCCAGCACCACCACGACCAACACCACCAGCACCAGCACCAGCACCACCAGCACCAGCACCACCGTCCCCGCCATCACCGGAGACAGGACCACCAGGCTTCCGATCACCAGGCTGCCCACCACCAGGCCCGCCATCACCGGACCCGCCGACCACACCCTTGCCGCCGAACACGCCCACGCCCGGCCCGTGACCACCACCACCGGCCCGCTCCCGCCACCCCCGCAGAACCTGCCCCGCATCCACCGCCTTCTTCCCCACCCCACCACTGAACAACCCATTCACCACCCCCGCCCACAAATCACCCCCACCACCGAACACCCCCGCC
>NZ_JBEXJN010000155.1:0-1900 GCF_040609115.1 Lentzea sp. NPDC004782 | reverse complement strand
CTGCGACGCCGCGTCCGCGAACGTCTCGGCGGAGGTCAGCACGAAAGCCGTGGCGCACAGGACGACGACCGTCGCCTGTCCGGTGTGGACGGCGATTCAGATGCAAGACTATTCTATCACAAGCCAGAGCAAAGGGAAACACCTGACCAATCAAGACCGTTTAAACATTGAACGTTGGCACAATAAAGAAGGACTGAGCAACCGTGAGATTGCGCGCTTATTGAATAAAGCTCATGGGACGATTGACAGAGAGATGAAGCGAGGGGAAATCCAGCTCAAGCGGAAGGTAAAATACTCTGCTAAAAAGGCTCAAGAAAATTATGAAGGATTGAGGGCTCACAGTGTTCGTCCGAGTAAACTCACGACTGAGATTGATT
This sequence comes from Lentzea sp. NPDC004782, assembly GCF_040609115.1. NCBI lineage: Bacteria > Bacillati > Actinomycetota > Actinomycetes > Pseudonocardiales > Pseudonocardiaceae > Lentzea > Lentzea sp. NPDC004782. The sequence continues at coordinate 1,523 of NZ_JBEXJN010000155.1, read as the reverse complement.
GTTATGTGAGTACACGTCTTAAAGAAGACAAGGACTCTTTGGAAGTCATTCATCAGGCTCTAAAAGGAGTTTCTCTGAGCAGCCTCTACAATTGGGTCAACTGGGGCTGGTTAGAAGCCAAGCGTCATCATCTTTTCTATCCGCAGTATAAGGCGGCAAAGAAAATCAAACCTCGTGCGCCAAAGCATCCTTTTGGTAAGTCTATTGAAGAACGGCCTGAGTTCATTAACAATCGCTTAGAAGTGGGGCATTACGAGATTGACACGGTCATTCTTACGAGAGCTAAGAACAAGGTGCTTTTGACGCTCACAGAGCGAAAATACCGCACGGAGATCATTCGCTTGATTGATGGGAAAACAGCACAGGCGGTCAATGATGAGCTGGTGGAACTTCAAAAAAGTTATGACTTCAAATCCATTACCCCTGACAATGGCCATGAATTTGCAAGGCTCTCTGAGGACGTAAGCTGTCCAGTTTACTATGCACACGCCTACGCGAGCTTTGAGCGAGGGACGAATGAAAACCATAACCGAATGATTCGTAGGCATCTGCCAAAAGGCACAACAAAGACGACCCCTGAAGAAGTCGCCGCTATCGAGTATTGGATGAACCATTATCCAAGAAAAATGTTCAACTATAAGAGTTCATATGAGATGAGCTTGGCTGGCTAACTTGGACTTGCAATTTGCGATTTTTATTTTTTATAAAAAAATAAATTAAATAGGCTAGGAAATTCAGCCTTTTTGCGTTAAAATAGTCTTTATGACATTAACACAAGAATTTGATACGATTGCGGCGATTTCGACACCGCTTGGTGAAGGAGCAATTGCCATTGTTCGTTTATCAGGGACAGATGCCCTAAAAATTGCTCAATCTGTCTATAAAGGAAAAAATTTAACTCAAGTTGCTAGCCATACGATTAATTATGGCCATATTTTTGAAGAAAAACGTCTCGTTGACGAAGTCATGGTTTCAGTCATGCGTGCGCCTAAAACATTTACACGCGAGGATATTGTTGAAATAAATACGCATGGTGGAATTGCAGTCACACAAGAAATTTTGCAATTACTTTTACGTAATGGCGCAAGACTCGCTGAACCTGGCGAATTTACCAAACGTGCCTTTTTAAATGGACGAATTGACTTGGCTCAGGCTGAATCTGTCATGGATTTAATTCGAGCTAAAACTGACAAAGCTGCCAACATTGCCGTAAAACAACTTGACGGAAGTCTTTCAAAAATGATTAATAACATTCGTCAAGAGATTCTCGAAAGTTTGGCACAAGTCGAGGTCAATATTGACTATCCAGAGTATGATGATGTGGAAACAATGACTTCACAAATGCTCCTTGAAAAAACGGCTCATTTTGAACAGCTTTTGGAAAATCTTTTATCAACAGCTAAACGCGGAAAAATTTTAAGAGAAGGTTTAAAAACGGCGATTATTGGTCGGCCAAACGTTGGAAAATCAAGTTTACTTAATCAATTGCTTCGTGAAGAAAAAGCCATTATCACTGATATTGC
>NZ_JBEXJN010000154.1:0-2310 GCF_040609115.1 Lentzea sp. NPDC004782 | reverse complement strand
ACCCGGAGAAAGGCAGAGGATCGACGACCGTGCCCCACCCCGGCCCCAGCAGGAAGCCCTGGCCCGACGATGCAACAACCTCCCCAGAACCGCCAACAGCCAACACATCAAACCCGGCATTCCCACCGAACGACGTTGTTGCATCCCCACCCCCAACCCCCTCCATCCCGACACCCTCCCCAACCAGACCACCACCAGCCACATAACCGCTCATCAAGCCACCGTCGAACAAGCCATCGTCGAACAAGCCATCGTCGATTGACCCGTTACCGGGGAAGACTCCGCCACCCACACCGCCACCCGGCGCGGAGAAGAAAGCGCCCACACCCTGCCCGTCTGGCCCGAGATCCATACCGGGATCCGCGCCAGGCTCACGTAGCCCGACGACGTCGCTCATCAGCTGGTCTGATCCAGAAGAACCACCATACGTTCCCGCCGGGAACACCAGCGCCTGAGGCTGCCCAGACCAGCTCACAGACCCCTCGCCCCCCAGCGGCGCAGATGCCGGACGGAGTACAAGCTCACCTCCCGGCAACGCCGACCGGTCACCGCTATCAGCACCGACCTCACCGCCACCGACCTCACCGCCACCGACCTCATCGCCACCGACCTCACGCTCCTTCAACCCCCTCCACAATCTGCGGATCATGGATTGTCTGACCAGTGTTCCCTCATCGGAGGGGAGGTTGCCGGACAACTCGGCGACAGCCAGTTGGGTGAGCGGAGATCCCTTGTGGTCGTTCTCGCCGTTCATGCCTGCCGCCCACCGCCAGACCACCTTCCGGGCCATGCCGGACCTCAGGCCACCCGTTCTGTCGCGGATAATGAATTTCGCGAACATGACCGGGTCCAGGATGGATTTGATGTAGTCGACCAGGAAATCCTTCCCGCCGTCACCAGGACGCCACCCGGCGATCGACTCCTCCTCTTTCTCCGACAACCGCACCGGATCAGCCCGAATCCACGACTTCTTGACCGCATTCTCACTGATCAGTGTTCTGGCGTCGGAGGGGGTTTTGCCGGACAACTCGGCGACAGCCAGTTGGGTGAGCGGAGATCCTCCCTTGTCGTTCTCGCCGTTCATGCCTGCCGCCCACCGCCAGACCACGTCCCGTGCCACCCAGGAATTCAGGGCATGCTTCAATTTTATATTGCGGAGCCTGAATACCGCGAACCTGACCTCGCCCAGAAGTTTTTCGATGTGCCCGACCAGGGTCTGTGCCTCGCCGGGACGGGGGCGCCACCCGAGAATCGACCCCTCCTCTTTCTCCGACAACCGCACCGGGTCCGCACTCCACGTTGTGTCTACCGTGTCCTCGCTGATCAGTGCTTTGCCGTCGGAGGTTGTGCCGGACAACGCGGCGACAACCGGTGCGGTGAACCGGGATCCGTCGGTGTCGTGCTTGCCGTTCAGGCGTGCCGCCCACCGCCAGACCACGTCCCGGGCCACCCGCGACTTCAGAACACCGTCCTCGTCGCGGAGCGTGAATACCGCGAACCTGACCTCGCCCAGGATTTTTTCGATGTGCTTCACCAGGGTGTCCGACTTGTTGTCACCGCGACGCCACCCGGCGATCGACTCCTCCTCCTCGTCCGACAACGACACCGGATCAGCCCTATCCCACAAACCATTGACCGAGATTTCACCAATCAGCGGTTTCTTGCCGGAGGTCATTCCGGACAACCTGGCAACATCCGCCATGGTGAGCCGGAATGCGTCGGTGCCATTCTTGCCGACCAGGCCCGCCTGATGCCGCAGGAGGCCGTTCAAGCCTGCTGCCCACCGACACACCACGGCCCAAGCCACCGGGGACTTCAGGGGACCGGCTCCGTTGCGGAGAATGAATTTCGCGAACATGTCCGGGTCCAGGATGGATTTGATGTAGTCGACCAGGAAATCCTTCTCGCCGACACCACGACGCCACTTGACGATCAACCTCTCCTGGTCCTCCGACAACACCACCGGATCGGTCTCGGTCCACCATCTCTTGACCGCGCTCCTACTAATCAGGGGTTTCTTGTCATCAGGGGACGTGCCATCGGGGGTTTTACCGGACAACTCGACAACATCCGGAACGGTGAGCGGGGAATCGCTTTTTTCGTTCTGGCGGTACAGGCCTGCGTCCCACCGTGAGAGGCCGTTCAGGCCTTTCGCCCACCGCGAGAGCACCTCCCGAGCCCTGTGGGACTTCAGGCCACTCGTTCTGTCGCGGATAATGAATTTCGCGTACATGACCGGGGTCAGGATGTGTTTGATGTAGTCGGCCAGGAAATCCTTCCCGTCGACACCACGACGCCACCTGACGATCA
>NZ_JBEXJN010000153.1:0-2374 GCF_040609115.1 Lentzea sp. NPDC004782 | reverse complement strand
GCGCCGACACCATGGACCTGAGCATCACGCTCAGGTACCACGCCGACAAGTTCCCCTCTCCGAGCTACTCCAACAACGAGACGCGACCGGAGGCGCACCGGGCGTGTTGTCGGCACGCTCAGCCCCCGCAGCAGATCGACAAGCCTGAGCACATCCACGCTGTTCCTCGACGCGCCGCAACTCCTGGCATCCTGCTCACGAGTCCCGCAGGGAACGGACCATGTTCTGCAGGAGCCGGAACGCCTCCGACCGCTCGGTCTCCGTCATCCCGGCCGTCATCCTGACCTCGACCGACCGGACCGCCGCGGACGCCTTCTCCAGGCTGCGCCGTCCGCGAGCCGTGAGCCGCGTGGGGAGAATCTTGCCGACGGGAGCCTCCGCAGGCCTCGTCACATAGCCGTCCCGCTCGAGGGCCTGCAGCAGCACGTTCATCGACTGCCGCGTCACGAACGCGCCCCGCGCGAGCTCGGAGTTCGACAGGCCGGGCCGCTGAGCCAGCAGTTCGAGGCAGGCGTAGTGCGTCACGCTCATCCCCAGCGGCCGCAGCACCTCCTCCATCGCCGCACGCAGGACGCTCGACGCCTCCTTCAGCAGATAGCCCAGTGACGTCTGCAGGTCGACCCCGTCTTGACTCATGTCAGCATTCTGACATAGCTTGGTTCGTGTCAGAAACCTGACACGCAAACCGAGGAGCATCGCATGCCCGCCACCGGCCCCGACTTCATCTCACTCCAGGCACGTGACCTGGACGCCTCACAGGCGTTCTACGAGCGGTACCTCGGCCTCGTCCGGTCGCCCACCGGACCTCCGCACGCCGTCGTCTTCGACACGAAGCCGATCGCGTTCGCACTCCGCACCGTCCTGCCCGGCACCGATCTCGCCTCCGTGGCCCAGCCGGGCATCGGTACCGCGATCTGGCTGCACGCCACGGACGTCCAGTCCATTCACGACACTCTCGCCGCCGACGGTCACACGATCGTCTCCCCGCCGATCGACGGCCCTTTCGGCCGGACGTTCACCTTCGCCGACCCCGACGGCTACCAGATCACCCTCCACGACCGCGCCTGACACCGAGTTCCGACGATCCCGGAACCGTTCCTCAGAATCCGGAAAGCGCTGTGCGAGCGTTGCCGAAGGCACCCCCGCTGCACGATGGTGAGCGCAAATTCCCAAGGCCCTCATCGGAGGTAGCTGTGCACACCAACTTCGGCAGGACGGTGCGCGCGACCGCGGTCGCGCTCGTGCTGGCCGCGGGCGCCGGAGTCGCGCTCGGGGCGGCGCCCGCAAGCGCCGACTCCGTTCGGTTCGACGTCGAGCTGAGCTCCCGGTCCCCGCAGCGGCCAGACTGGAACTCCGCCGCGGCGGAATCGAAGCCCAGGGCCGACAAGCGGTGCGTCGCACTGTACGGGTTCCGGGCTCGCGACACCCAGCCGGTGGACCTCGCGGGCTTCCCCCGTGGCGACGGGAGCTGGGCCTGGTTCATGAAGTGGCAGTGCAACAGCAACTGACCGCGTAGCACGAAGCCCGCAACCGAAGTTCGGTTGCGGGCTTCGTGCTGTGCGATCAGGAAATCCAGACCCAGCGATATCCCTGAGCGTCCGGATTGCCCCACCGGGCATTCGCCGCGACGCGTGTGGTGCTCTGACAGACCGTTCCGCCGTACGCCTGCACGGCAGGCGCGCTCGTGCGGTCGACGGTCGCCTCCGGGTGCTCGCCCTGGCCGGTGAGGCAGCGTCCGTTCACCTGGATGCTCCGCACGGCCGGCGTCTGGTAGCTGACCGCGACGCAGAACGCGCTCGGTCGCGACGCCGAGCAGGTGGCGGCACCGGCCTCGGCGGGGGCCACCACGAGCACACCGGCCGACACCGCGGCGACCACGCCCACCGGCCACGCCTTCCTGAGATTCACCTTCACGAGATCCAGATCCAGCGGTAGCGGTTCGCGTCCTCGCCGCCGATGTTGACCCGCGCGCGGTTCTCCGTGTTGCCCTCGCACCTCGCGCCGCCGTACGTCTGCACGAACGGCGTTTCGTCGTGGCCGATGACGACGTTCGGGTGCTGACCCGACGGGCCGATCAGGCACCGCCCGTTCACGCGGATGCTCTTCACCTGCGACGTCTGGTACGACACGGCCACGCACGACGAGAACGGCTGAGCCTGGCAGGTCGCGGCCGAAGCCGGTCCCGCGGTCAGCACGAGAGTGCCCGACGACACCGCGATCGCCGTCACCACACCCGAAAGCCACGTCTTGCGATCCATTTTCCACACCTTTCCTCGAACCCAAGCGCTTTGCCAGGGGTGTTGTCCGTAGCCCGCCTGCCGGGCAGTCACGTGGATGAAGGGTTCCTTCCTCCACGTCAGGTGGAGGAAGGAAC
>NZ_JBEXJN010000152.1:0-2532 GCF_040609115.1 Lentzea sp. NPDC004782 | reverse complement strand
GTTGGGTGGGGGGTTGGCGCCGAGGGTGTTGCCGGGGTTGTTGCGGGGGTTGGCGGAGGGGTGGGATGGGGTGGGGGTGGTGTTGCGGGAGTGGGTGGTGGGGTTGGAGGGGGTGGGGGGTGTGGTGGGTGGGGTGGTGGGGGGTGAGGCGGGGCGGGTGTTGCGGGGTCGGTTGGTGGGGTTGGTGGGTGGGGTGGAGGGGTTGGTGGTGCTGGCGGGGCGGCAGGGGGCGGGGTTGCGGGAGTTGGCGTTGCAGGTGGAGCACGGGATGTATTCGTTGGTGATTGAGGTTGCGTATTTTGCGTCGTCGGTTGTGTGGGCGTTGGGGAGTCCGTTTACGGCGCCGTTGGTGCCGTCGTTGGTGGCGGCGGCGCGGGTGTCGGTGCTGGGGGTGGTGCGGTCGTTGCATCGGGTGGTGCGGGTGTTGGCGGAGGGGTTGGGGGAGGGGGTGGAGGAGGCGGTGGAGGAGATGTTGATGGATGTGCTGGCTCAGGTGGTTCAGGTGGGGGAGGGGAATCGGGGTGTGGTGGATGGGGAGTCGGTGGGGGTGTCTGGGGGGTTGGGTGGGTTGGCGGGTGTGGTGATGAGGGGGATGCATGTGGGGGTGGGGCGGTTTGCTCCGGGGGTGGTGGGGACGGCGGGGTTTCATGGGGGCAGTGAGGCGGTGGCGGAGTTGGTGGTGGGGGGTGTGGCGGCGGGGGTGTTCGGTGGTGGGGGTGATTTGTGGGCGGGGGTGGTGAATGGGTTGTTCAGTGGTGGGGTGGGGAAGAAGGCGGTGGATGCGGGGCTGGTTCTGCGGGGGTGGCGGGAGCGGGCCGGTGGTGGTGGTCACGGGCCGGGCGTGGGCGTGTTCGGCGGCAAGGGTGTGGTCGGCGGGTCCGGCGATCGCGGGCCTGGTGGTGGGCAGCCTGGTGGTGGGCAGCCTGGTGATCGGAAGCCTGGTGGTGCTGTCTCCGGTGATGGCGGGGACGGTGGTGCTGGTGCTGGTGCTGGTGCTGGTGCTGGTGGTGTTGGTGGTGTTGGTCGCGGTGGTGCTGGAGACGAGGCTGCTGCTGGTGTTGGTGTTGGTGTGGACGGCAGGACGGAGCTCGTGTTGGGTGATCGGCCGTCGGGTCCGGCCGGAGCCACTGCCACCACTGGCACTGCTGGTGTTGCTGGGGGTGGTGCCGCGGCAGGTGGTGCTCGTGGGCCGGTGGGTGTGGGTGTGGCGGGGGTGGGTTCCGTTGGTGGGGGTGCGGGGTTGCCGGTGCTGGAGGGGGCTGGTTCATCGGGGTCGGCGGGGGTGTCGCCGGTGGCGTTCTCGCCGCCGGTTCAGGTGCAGCCGGGCCCCGCCGGTCAGCCGGGCAGTGGTCAGCCGGGTAGCCCGGATGGTGTTGGTGGTCAGGCCGGTGTGGGGCAGGACGTCCGCGGTGGTGTTGGCGGTAACGCTGGTGGTGCGGCGGGGGTTTCGTCGCCGATGTCGGGTGTGGTGGCTGGTGGGGTGGCTGGTGTGTCTGCCGGGCTGGGCGTGCATGACTCCGCCGCAGGGCCACAGCGCGCAGAGTCGCAGCCTGGTGAGCTGGGTTCTGGTGGGCCGGGTTCTGGTGGGCGGAGTGGTGTGGTGGCGGGTGGTGTTCCTGCCGGTGGGGTGGATCCTGCCGGGGCGGGGCCGGTGGGTGCGGTGGGAGACGGCGATGGCGGGGGGAGGGCTGGTGAGGGCGAGTCGGGTGGGCAGGTGGTGGCCGGGCAGGGCCGGCCGGTGCGCTTGGCGGACACCGAGCCGCCGCGGTACACCGTTACGGATCCTGACGCGGGGATGCCGCCTCTGCCGGCCTATTTCGTGGACCACACGCTCCCGCCGTACACCGCCGCCGGCCTGGGTTCCGGCACCCAGGCAGGCACCCAGGCAGGCACCGCGGCGGGATCGGTGCCGGTGGCCGGTGCCGGGGTGGTGGCCGCGTCGGGCGTCAAGCCCGCCTGGTCTCCTGGTGGTGACCAGGGATCCGGATCACTGGTCGCTGAGGTTTCCGCGCCCGTAGGGTCCGTGGCCGGCCGGCCGGCCGCGGCTGCCGGGATCGCGGCTGTGGCCGGTGCGGAGCCGGTGGCCGGGAACACGACCGGGGGCAAGGAACAGGACGATCAGGCTGTCGCGGTGAGGCCGGCACAGCGGCGTGCGGGGCCGCCGCTGATTTCCGGGCTGGAGCAGGCCGGGCAGATCGATCGGCTGTGGAGCATGCTGTCGCCTGGTGAGGTGGAGGCGTTGCTCGGTGCAGGTCGCCGGATCGTCGGCCGGTACGTGAGCCGGCCTCCGTTGTTCATCGAGACACCTGATCAGGAGAACATCGACTACGACAACATCGTCCGGCTGGTGGCTCACCGCTACTACCAGCAGCGGTACGGCCTTCCCGAACACGCCGAGAGGCCGGAAGAGCTGGCCGCACGCCTGGCCCGGGAAACCGGCAGGCCCCTGATCGAACACGAGCGACAAGGACTGCCGGGCGGGGCTCCCCGGCCCGGTCGTGGTGTCCGGCGTGCGGGGGCGGGCGGTGTGGC
>NZ_JBEXJN010000151.1:0-2585 GCF_040609115.1 Lentzea sp. NPDC004782 | reverse complement strand
GAAGGGTCCACGACCACACCCAAACCTGCTCCCGCGCACCTTAAAAACTATTACCGGCGTTTTTGACCACTTGTGGTGCAAAAACGCGCCGTTCATCGACCTCGCAACCGGTCAGGAGGGCAGCGGGATCTCCAGGCTGATCGTGCCGCGCAGGTCGAGCCAGGCGCGGCCGGGCGCCCGCACCACCCGCAGCACGACCTCCTCGCAGTGCGGGCAGCGGGCCACGATCCCCGGCGCGTTCCGGTAGACCCGCAACGTCGCCACGGAGCCCTTGTGGCCGCAGCCCGCGCACTGCCCGGTCGCCACCGTCAGGTCCACCGCGAAGATCTCCCGCAGGTCGCCCGCGAGCGCGTTGCCGTCCACGTGGTCGTCGCTCATCGCAGGTCTCCTGTCAGCCGAAGCGTTCGGTGCGGACGCGGCGCGGGTCGTGCCCGAGCGCCACGAGGATGTCGGACACCGTCTCGACGAACCCGGTGGGCCCGCACACGAAGCACTGCGGGGTGAACTCGGCGGGCCAGGCGTACGTGTTCACGGTGGCCACACCCAGCCGGCCCGGCGGCTCCGGAGACCCCTCCGGAGCCTGCCGGGTGTACACCAGGTGCACGTCCAGCCCGGCGTCCTCGCGGGCACGCCGGCGCAGCTCGTCGGCGAACATCACGTCGTCGGGCGTGCGCACGGAGCAGATCAGCCGGAACGGCACGCGGCTGCCCTCCGCGGCCCGCGCCCGGATCATCGCCATCAGCGGCGCGATGCCCGATCCGCCCGCCACGAGCGTCACCGGAGACGGGTCGCTGCCACGCCACACGAACCAGCCGCCCACCGGTCCGCGCAGCTCGATCTCGGCGCCCACGGGAAGCACGTCGCACAGGTACGGCGACACCTCGCCGTCGAGCACCCGCTGCACGGCCAGCTCGACCCGGTCGCCGTCGGTTGCCGAGGCGATCGAGTAGCTGCGCTGCACCGAGTAGCCGTCCTCGGCGGTCAGGCGCAGGTCGACGTGCTGGCCCGGCAGGTGTCCCGGCCAGCCGGGCACGTCGAACACGAGACTGCGCGCGCTCTTCGTCAGGTCGGAGGCGTCGGCCAGCGTGGCCACGCGCCAGGTCAGTCGCCCTGATACCGCTGCTCGCGCCATGGGTCTCCGTAGTCGTGGTAGCCGGCGGTTTCCCAGAAGCCGGGTTCGTCCTCCAGCAGCAGCTGGATGCCGCGGACCCACTTGGCCGACTTCCAGAAGTACAGGTGCGGCACGAGCAACCGCGCGGGGCCGCCGTGCTCGGGGGTGAGGTCCTCGTCGTCGTAGCGGTACGCGATCCAGGCCTGGCCGTCGAGCAGGTCCTCCAGCGGCAGGTTGGTCGTGTAACCGCCGTAGGAGTGGACGAGCGCGAAGTCCGCCGCCGTCTCCACGTCCTCCAGCAGCACGTCCAGCGACACGCCCTTCCACCGGGTGCGCAGCTTGGACCACTTGGTGACGCAGTGGATGTCGGTCGTGATCTTCTCGGCGGGCAGCTCGATCAGCTGCTGCCACGACCACGTGTGCTTCTGACCGGCCTCGGTGCTGACGGTGAGCTCCCACCGGTCGGTCGGCACCCGCGGCGTCGGGCCCGCGGTGAGCACGGGGAAGTCCTCGGTGAGGTACTGCCCCGGCGGCAGCTGCACGTCCGGTGACTGACGCCGCCCGCTGAAACCGGGAGAGACGATGGCCATGGGGTGCAGTACTACAGCACGAACCCCGAACGCGCACGCCTGGATAACCTGTGCGCGCGGAAACGGAGGACGGATGGACGTGCGTGTCGAGATCACCGGAACCACCACGGTGATCTGGCTGAACCGCCCGGATCGGCGCAACGCGGTCGACGGCCCGATGGCCGCCGAGCTGCGCGACGCCTTCCTGGCGTTCGAGGCGGACGACGGCCAGCGCGTGGCGGTGCTCGCCGGTGCGGGCGGCACGTTCTGCGCGGGCGCCGACCTCACCTCCGTCAGCGATCCCGCCCGCCGCAACGAGCTCGACCCCGACGGCACCGGACCGATGGGCCCGACGAGGTTGCAGCTGAGCAAGCCGCTGATCGCGGCGGTCAGTGGCCACGCGGTCGCGGGCGGGCTGGAGCTGGCGTTGCTCGCCGACCTGCGGGTGGTCGAACGCGACGCGGTGTTCGGCGTGTTCTGCCGGCGCTGGGGCGTGCCGTTGATCGACGGCGGCACGGTCCGGCTGCCCCGGATCGTGGGACTGGGGCGAGCGCTGGACCTGATCCTCACCGGCCGCCCGGTCGACGCGCGGGAGGCGCTCGCGATCGGGCTGGCCAACCGCGTGGTCGAACCCGGTCAGGCGGTGGCCGCCGCGCTCGAGCTCGCCGAGCAGATCGCCGCGTTCCCGTTCGAGTGCGTGCTCGCGGACCGCGCCTCGACCTACGCCGCTCTCGACCTGCCCACCGCGCAGGCGCTGCGGGCGGAGGGCGCGGCCGGAGTTCCGGTCGTGCAACGGGAAGGCGCGGCCGGCGCCGCCCGGTTCGCGGACGGCGCCGGCCGGCACGGCCAGTTCTGAGCACCTGGTCGATGAAGGGCGCCTTCATCCACGTCAGGTGCGCGGCGAC
>NZ_JBEXJN010000150.1:0-2622 GCF_040609115.1 Lentzea sp. NPDC004782 | reverse complement strand
CAGCTCACCCAAACCCAAGACACACAACAAGAAACGGGCCGCCGCTGACACGACGGCCCGCTAAGGAAACTCACCTGACGTTAAAACACCAGATCGACCTCAGGTGGATGAATGAGCCCTTCATCCACCACGACGAGCGGGCGGAGTCGCGCCGTCCCCTCAGAACCTGCGGTAGTCGCGCGGCGAGAACCTCGGGGCTCGCCGCGGCCGCTGCATCCCCGCCGCCTCCAGGTAGCGAACGGCCCGGTGGCGCTGCGGTTTGTACGGCTCCAGCAGCTCCATCATGCCGTCGTCGTCCACGGGCGTGCCGGTCAACGCCCAGCCCACGTTCTTGGCGACGTGGTAGTCCCCCACGCTCACCGCGTCCGGGTCGCCCCACGACCGTTGCGCCACCTCGGCCGAGGTCCACACGCCGATGCCGGGCACCTTCTCCAGCAGCTCGCGGCTGCGCATCTCGGCGGCCTTCTCCAGCCGGTGCGCGACCTGGGCGGCGTTGACCAACGTCCGGCGGCGGGCACCGTCGAGACCGCACTGGTGCCATTCCCAGTCCTGCAGCGACAGCAGCCGGTGCGGCGTCGGCGGGACCTTCAAGGGCATCGGTCCGGGTGCGGGCTCGCCGAAGCGGCGACCCAGTTCGCGCCACGTGCGGAACGCTTCCTTGCCGGTGACCTTCTGCTCCAGGATCGAGGCGAACAGCAGGTCCCAGACCCGTCCGCACGCGCCGAGCCGCAGGCCGGGACGTTGGCGACGGGCCTCGGCGATGATCGGGTGGTGGGCGATGAACTCGTCCACCGGGTCGTCCGCGCCGAGCAGGGCGGGCAGGCCGTCCAGCAGCCACCCGCCGCCGTCGCCCCACGCCTCGGCCTCGATGACCCCCGAGGCGCGGCGGACGTGCAGAGTTCCCGGACCGCACGGGGTGTTCGCCGCGAACCAGATGCCGCCCTCCGCGGAGAAGGACGGGTCACCCGGTCCGCGGCGCAGCGGCCCGAGCACCGCGCCCAGATCCAGCGGGAACGGTGGTGTCCAGGATCTCCTAGGCATCCGTCGAGAAGCGCACGCCGGCCTCGGGCAGCACCACGCCCGGCCACACGCGCGCCCCGCCGATCAGCTCGCACCGGGCACCGATCACGGCCGAGTCGCCCACGACCGCGTCCCGCAGCACCGCACCGGCCTGCACCAGCGCACCCGCGCCGACGATCGAGCGCTCGACCACCGCGCCTTCGCCGACGACCGCGCCGTCGAACAGGATCGCGCCGTCGAGCACCGCGCCGTCCGCGACCGTGCACCCGGCACCGACCGTCGAGCCACCACGAACCGTGGCGCCCTCGTGGATCGACGAGCCCCCCAGCACCAGGAAGTCACCGGGCTGCGCGACGGCGGCCGAAGGGGCGACACCGCGCACCAGGTCGGCGGAGCCCTGCACGAACGCCTCCGGCTTGCCCAGGTCGAGCCAGTACGTGGCGTCGACGTGGCCCTGCAGGCGACGACCGCCCTCCAGCAGGCCGGGGAACGTCTCGCGCTCCACCGACACCGGGCGGCCCGCCGGGATGGCGTCGATCACCTCACGCCGGAACACGTAGCAACCGGCGTTGATCTGGTCGGTCGGCGGGTTCTCGGTCTTCTCCAGGAACGCCTGCACACGGCCCTCGTCGTCGGTCGGCACGCAGCCGAACGCGCGCGGGTCCGCGACCTTCACCAGGTGCAGCGTGACGTCCGCCTCGTGCTTGCGGTGCGTGTCCACGATCCCCGTCAGGTCGACGCCCGAGAGGATGTCGCCGTTGAAGACCATCACGTCCGGTTCGCGCAGCTTGTCCGCGACGTTGCGGATGGCACCCGCGGTGTCGAGCGGAACCTCCTCGACCACGTACTCGAGCTCGAGGCCCAGGCGGGACCCGTCGCCGAAGTACTCCTCGAACACCTCGGCCTTGTAGGACGTGCCGAGCACCACGTGCGTGATGCCGGCCTCCTTGATCCGCGACAACAGGTGGGTCAGGAAGGGCACCCCCGCAGTCGGCAGCATGGGCTTGGGAGCGGACAGGGTCAGCGGGCGAAGACGGGTGCCCTTACCCCCGACCAGCACCACAGCTTCGACGCCGTGCACCTTTTTCCTCCTCCGCGTTACAGCGAGCCGTTTGACGGAATACTCTGACACGAAGCAGATCGTCATACGGGATCTGGTCCCGGCAAGGAGCTAAATCCGACATGGACCCCCGCGACCGGGCCGACGCCATGCTCGCCCGCGCCCGCGCACGTGGGCGGAACATCGTGACGCCGGACAACATGACGTCCCCCATGGACGCGTCCGACACGCTCCAGATCCCCCGCACGCTGGTCAACGCCGTGGATCCGCGCCAGGACCCGGACTCGACCATGATCATCCCGCCGGCCCAGATCGGTCAGCAGCGGCCGCACCACCAGCAGCCGCCGATGCCCGCCCCGCCCAGGCCGCCGGCTCCTGCGGACGACGCGGAGATCACCCAGGTCGTGCAGCCCGGTGTGATCCCGACGGTCTCGAACCACCAGCAGCACCGGAACTCCCTGTCGCAGCGCCTCAACGGCTCCATGTGACGTGGATGAAGGGCGCCTTCATCCACCTGAGGTCGATGAAGGCGCCCTTCATCC
>NZ_JBEXJN010000149.1:0-2713 GCF_040609115.1 Lentzea sp. NPDC004782 | reverse complement strand
TGTTGATCGTGCACCACAGCGCGGCCGACGGTGAGTCGATGGGACCGCTGGCCGCAGACCTGTCGGCGGCCTACCGGGCCCGTGCGGAGGGCGGGGCGAGCGCCTAGGTGTACTAACGCGCTCAGTGCTGGAAGAAGTACGCACTGTTAACCCGCACGTCATGTGTCCGGGAACGCTCCCAGTTTTCCCAACTGTGACCTAGGCCGGAAACGACGAGGTCATCCCATTCGTCGGCCCCGGAAATGCCTGATACCCACTGGAGTGTGTCTTGACACACGTTCGAAGCCAGGGCGACACTCTGCCGCACCTGGGAGCGCTCCCAGAATCCGCCCGCCGAGACCAGAGGAGTTCTCCCGTGCGACACCGTTGGATCAGCGTGCTGATCTGTGCCGCCGTGTCCGCCGCCGCCACCACAGCGTGCGGGTCGGGTGGCGGCAGTCAGTCCTCGGACGGCAAGACCGAGCTCACGATCGCCACCTTCAACGAGTTCGGCTACGAGGACCTGTTGAAGGAGTACGAGGCCGCGCACCCGGACGTGAAGATCACGCAGCGCAAGACCGGGCAGGGCGGGCCGCACCACGAGAACCTGTTCACCAAGCTCGGCGCCGGCTCCGGCCTCGCGGACATCGAGGCCGTCGAGGAGGGCTACCTCAGCCAGGTCATGTCGAAGGCCGGTCAGTTCAACGACCTCAAGGAGCTCGGGCCGAAGATCGAGGACGGCCGCTGGCTGCAGTGGAAGACCGACGCCGCCACCACCAAGGACGGCAAGCTGATCGGGTACGGCACGGACATCGGCCCGCTGGCCATGTGCTACCGCAAGGACCTGTTCGACAAGGCCGGTCTGCCCTCGGACCCCGAGGCCGTGAAGGCGCTGTTCGCGACGTGGGACAGCTACTTCGCCGCCGGTGACCAGTTCATCGCCAAGAGCGGTGGCGTGGCCTGGTTCGACAGCTCCGCGCAGGTCTTCAACGCCATGCACAACCAGCACAAGGTCGGTTACTTCGACCAGGACGACAAGCTCGTCGTCGGGTCCAACCCCGACATCAAGGCCGACTGGGACGCGGTGACCAAGGCCGCTCTCAAGGGCCAGTCGGCCAAGCTCACGGCGTTCAGCCCGGAGTGGAACACCGCGTTCAAGACCGGCTCGTTCGCCACGAAGACCTGCCCGTCGTGGATGCTCGGCGTGATCGAGACGCAGGCGGGTCCGGAGAACAAGGGCAAGTGGGCGGTCACCGACGCGTTCCCCAACGGCGGCGGCAACTGGGGTGGTTCGTACCTGACCGTGCCGAAGCAGAGCAAGAACGCCAAGAAGGCCGCCGAGCTCGCCGCCTGGCTGACCGCACCGGACCAGCAGATCAAGGCGTTCCAGGCCAAGGGCACCTTCCCCAGCCAGGTCAAGGCGCTCGAAGCCCCCGCGCTGCTGGAGAAGACGAACGCCTACTTCGGTGACATCAAGGCGGGCGCGCTGTTCGCCACGCAGGCGAAGAAGATCACGGCCGCCCAGCACAAGGGACCGAAGGACGGACAGCTGCAGGACAACGTCTTCTCCCCGGCGCTGCAGTCCGTCGAGCAGGGCAAGAGCGCCGACGAGGCGTGGAAGACGGCCGTCGAGGGTGCCCAGAAGGCAGCCAAGTGACCGCCGTTCTCTCCAAGGTCGACCGCGGGCGAGCGGAGGAGGCTCGCCCGCGGTCGCCGCGGCGCTACCGGTTGTCCAAACTGGACTCCAAGGTGTCGCCGTACCTGTTCGTCGCGCCGTTCTTCGTGCTGTTCGGCGCGATCGGGTTGTTCCCGTTGCTGTACACGGCCTACGTCTCGCTCTTCGACTGGGAGCTCGGTGACGACAACCCGGCCTTCGTCGGCCTGAAGAACTACGGGACCCTGTTCTCCGACGGGCAGTTCTGGAACGCGCTGATCAACACCGTCAGCATCTTCGTGCTCTCCAGCGGTCCGCAGATCGTGCTGGCGGTGCTGCTCGCGGCCCTGCTCAACGCGAACCTCCGCGCCAGGACGGCGTGGCGGATGGGCGTGCTGCTGCCCTACGTCGCGTCGCTGGTGGCGCTGGCGGTCATCTTCGGCAACCTGTTCGGGACGCAGTACGGACTGGTGAACGCCGTGCTCACCACGTTCGGCCTGAGCCCGATCGACTGGCAGGCCGACACCTTCGGCAGCCACGTCGCCATCGCGTCGATGGTGAACTGGCGCTGGACCGGCTACAACGCGCTGATCGTGCTCGCCGCGATGCAGGCCATCCCGCGTGAGGTCGACGAGGCAGCACGGGTCGACGGCGCGGGACCGGTGCGCCGGTTCGTCAGCATCACGCTGCCGATGCTCAAGCCCACGCTGATCTTCGTGATCGTCACGTCGACCATCGGCGGTCTGCAGATCTTCACCGAGCCGAAGATGTTCGAACCGGCCGGCGGCAGCGGCGGCGGCTCGCAGCACCAGTACCAGACCGTCGTGCTCTACCTGTACCAGACGGCGTTCCAGGGCCTGGACCTCGGCTACGCGTCCGCCATCGCGTGGGTGCTGTTCCTGGTCGTGATCTCCGTCGCGGGACTCAACTTCTGGCTCACGAGGAGGGCCGTGCGATGATCACCCGCAGGCCCTCTTTCCTGGTGTACGGCTTCCTCGCGGCGTTCGTGCTCGGGTCGGCCTTCCCGTTCTACTGGTCGTTCCTGGTCGCGAGCCGTGACGGCGCCGCGGTCAACGGCGA
>NZ_JBEXJN010000148.1:0-2839 GCF_040609115.1 Lentzea sp. NPDC004782 | reverse complement strand
TATCACCATCATGATGCGACATAACAGCGTCGGCGGTCTTTCACCTCCGAATTGGTTGATAGCGCCTCGTGGCGCACACCGGGGAAGGCGCAGCCTTTGTCACGGGCGACGAGGACTCTCCGGATTCCGGCGGGGAAGCTGCGGGTCTTGCGGCCGATGTCCATCGGCTGTGACTTCTCCCCCAGGATCAGCGGGATGATGCCCGCGTTGCAGGCGAGCTTGCGGACCTCAGCGGCCGGGATGCGCTCACCGTTGTCCAGCATGCCCTGACCGAGCTGGTCGGCCAGGTCGTCGTAGCGCATCGTCACCGTGAGCGTCACCGGCTCACCACCGTGCTCCGGCAACTGATCGGCGCGCAGCATCAGATCCACCAGCTCGGCCAGCGCGTCACCTTCACGCTCGGCCCGCGAGCGCGGGTCCGGGCCTTCCTCGGCCGTGGTGGGGCGCGGCTTGGCCAGCGGGCCCATCAGGGCCTCGTACTTGGCACCGGTGACCTTGTCCAGCGATGCCCGGATCTCCAGGCAATCGTCCTTCCAGCGCATCACGTGCTGGTTGACCTGCCGGGCGGGTTCGGGATCGCGTGGTTCCGGATCGTTCTGATAGAGCGCGTAGACCAGCTTGCGGCCCATCGCCCGCACCGCATGCGGATCATGCTCGCGGGCGAGGTCGACCACGGCCTGCTCGTACTCAGCGGGCAGCTCCTTCATCACCTCGGCCACCACCGCGACATGCTCGACCGACAGCGCACCCTCGGCCGCCGCCAACGCGGTCACCGGCAGCTCAGGCGCGATCTCACTGCCTGTCGGCGTGATCCCCGGCCCCAGCAGCCCGGCATTGGCCACCCACTGCTTGGCGGTATTCCGACTCCAGCGCACTGCGTGCTGCAACACGCCCGGCAAATCCTTATAACCGAGTTCGCTCGCGGCACCACGCCGATCCAACTCGGCAATCTTGCGCATCACCGCGTGCTCACGAGCCCGAATTTCCGTCACCTCATCGACGAGGCTGCTCAGCACCTCGCTGGTAGAGAGAAGAGGAAGGTCGGCTTCGCTCACGTGTTCTAATTTACCGCAGGATCACGACATAAAATCAGGTAAAGCCGTACACGAAAGTGTGAACCGCCCGTCCGAACCCTGAAGCGACGGCGAAGCCGAGCCCGTAAAGGCCTAATACCGACCCAGTAAGCGGTAATCCCGGAAACAGACGGTGCCAACGCGACCACGCACGCTCGCGATTGGGGCTTGACTTTGGGTGCGAGGTGCTACCGTGCTCGGATCGGCCGGGCTCTTTTCAGCCCGGCTTTTGAAGGCCGACCAGCGCCTCGCAAGGGCCCCGAAGTCAAGCCCCAATCGCTATCGTCGCGAAGCGGCGATGAAATGACCCGTCTCGTCATCGGCCCTGAACGCAACCACCAACGCAAGGCGACCGGACATACCAAGAGGCCCGGTTCGCCGAAGCGAACCGGGCCAATCGGCAGTTCAGACAGCAGCTGGACTCAGAAGTCCATGCCACCGGCGTCCGGCGTGGCCGGAGCGGCGTTCTTCTCCGGCTTGTCCGCGACGACGGCCTCGGTCGTCAGGAACAGCGCGGCGATCGAAGCGGCGTTCTGCAGCGCGGAACGGGTCACCTTGGCCGGGTCGATGATGCCCGCAGCGACCAGGTCCTTGTACTCGCCGGTCGCGGCGTCCAGGCCCTCACCGGCAGGCAGGGACTTGACGCGCTCGACCACGACGCCGCCTTCGAGGCCGGCGTTGACGGCGATCTGCTTCAGCGGAGCCTCGACGGCGACCTTGACGATGTTGGCACCAGTGGCCTCGTCACCGGTCAGGCGCAGGCCCGCGAAGGCGGCCTCGGCGGCCTGGAGCAGCGCGACGCCACCACCGGCGACGATGCCCTCCTCGACGGCGGCCTTGGCGTTGCGGACCGCGTCCTCGATGCGGTGCTTGCGCTCCTTGAGCTCGACCTCGGTGGCCGCGCCCGCCTTGATGACGGCGACGCCGCCGGCGAGCTTGGCGAGGCGCTCCTGGAGCTTCTCGCGGTCGTAGTCGGAGTCCGACTTCTCGATCTCGGCGCGGATCTGGTTGACGCGACCCTGGATCTGGTCGGCGTCGCCCGAGCCCTCGACGATGGTCGTCTCGTCCTTGGTGACGACGACCTTGCGGGCCTTGCCCAGCAGCGAGATGTCGGCGTTCTCCAGCTTCAGGCCGACGTCCTCGGTGATGACCTGGCCACCGGTGAGGGTGGCGATGTCCTGGAGGATGGCCTTGCGGCGGTCACCGAAGCCCGGGGCCTTGACGGCGACGGACTTGAAGGTGCCGCGGATCTTGTTGACGACCAGCGTGGCCAGGGCCTCGCCCTCGACGTCCTCGGAGATGATCAGCAGCGGCTTGCCGGACTGCATGACCTTCTCCAGCAGCGGGAGCAGGTCCTTGACCGTGGAGATCTTGGAGCCGAACAGCAGGATGTACGGGTCCTCGAGGACCGCTTCCTGACGCTCGGGGTCGGTCACGAAGTAACCGGAGATGTAACCCTTGTCGAAGCGCATGCCTTCGGTGAGCTCGAGCTCGAGACCGAGGGTGTTGCTCTCCTCGACGGTGATGACGCCTTCCTTGCCGACCTTGTCCATCGCCTCGGCGATGAGCTCGCCGATGGTGGGGTCGGCGGCGGAGATGGACGCGGTAGCAGCGATCTGCTCCTTCGTCTCGATCTCCTTGGCGGCCTTCAGCAGCTGCTCGGCGACGGCCTCGACGGCCTGCTCGATGCCGCGCTTGAGGCCCAGCGGGTTGGCGCCGGCGGCCACGTTGCGCAGGCCCTCGCGGACCAGCGCCTGGGCGAGCAC
>NZ_JBEXJN010000147.1:1389-2977 GCF_040609115.1 Lentzea sp. NPDC004782 | reverse complement strand
CGGCGGCGACCTACTCTCCCACACCGTAACCAGTGCAGTACCATCGGCGCAGAAGGGCTTAACTACCGGGTTCGGAATGGGACCGGGTGTTTCCCCAACGCTATAACCACCGAAACACTATGGAAATATCAACCAGCACCCCGCGGGGCGCGACCGGTTCTGGTTGTTCTCCCAGAACCGCACAGTGGATGCGTAGCGTCTTCGTAACAAGTCCTCGGCCTATTAGTACCAGTCAGCTCCAACCGTTACCGGTCTTCCACCTCTGGCCTATCAACCCAGTGGTCTAGCTGGGGGCCTTAACCCACAAAGGGTGGGATACCTCATCTTGGAACGAGCTTCCCGCTTAGATGCCTTCAGCGGTTATCCCTTCCGAACGTAGCCAACCAGCAATGCTCTTGGCAGAACAACTGGCACACCAGCGGTCCGTCCGTCCCGGTCCTCTCGTACTAGGGACAGCCTTCCTCAAGTATCCTACGCGCGCGGCGGATAGGGACCGAACTGTCTCACGACGTTCTAAACCCAGCTCGCGTACCGCTTTAATGGGCGAACAGCCCAACCCTTGGGACCTACTCCAGCCCCAGGATGCGACGAGCCGACATCGAGGTGCCAAACCATGCCGTCGATATGGACTCTTGGGCAAGATCAGCCTGTTATCCCCGGGGTACCTTTTATCCGTTGAGCGACCACGCTTCCACAAGCCATGGCCGGATCACTAGTTCCGACTTTCGTCCCTGCTCGACCCGTCAGTCTCACAGTCAAGCTCCCTTGTGCACTTGCACTCAACACCTGATTGCCAACCAGGCTGAGGGAACCTTTGAGCGCCTCCGTTACTCTTTGGGAGGCAACCGCCCCAGTTAAACTACCCACCAGGCACTGTCCCTGATCCGGATCACGGACCGAGGTTAGACATCCAATACGACCAGAGTGGTATTTCAACGACGACTCCACCAGCACTGGCGTGCCAGCTTCACAGTCTCCCACCTATCCTACACAAGCCGAATCGAACACCAATACCAAGCTATAGTAAAGGTCCCGGGGTCTTTCCGTCCTGCCGCGCGTAACGAGCATCTTTACTCGTAATGCAATTTCGCCGGGCCTGCGGTTGAGACAGTCGAGAAGTCGTTACGCCATTCGTGCAGGTCGGAACTTACCCGACAAGGAATTTCGCTACCTTAGGATGGTTATAGTTACCACCGCCGTTTACTGGCGCTTAAGTTCTCAGCTTCGCCCCGAAGGACTAACCGGTCCCCTTAACGTTCCAGCACCGGGCAGGCGTCAGTCCATATACATCGTCTTGCGACTTCGCATGGACCTGTGTTTTTAGTAAACAGTCGCTTCTCGCTGGTCTCTGCGGCCGTCTCACCCTAGCCTGCAAGAGGCTTCAAGCGCTACGGCCCCCCTTCTCCCGAAGTTACGGGGGCATTTTGCCGAGTTCCTTAACCACAGTTCGCCCGATCGCCTCGGTATTCTCTACCTGACCACCTGTGTCGGTTTGGGGTACGGGCCGCATGAACACTCGCTAGAGGCTTTTCTCGGCAGCATGGGATCACTCTGCTTCGCCTCAATCGGCTACGCATCACGTCTCAGG
>NZ_JBEXJN010000147.1:0-1298 GCF_040609115.1 Lentzea sp. NPDC004782 | reverse complement strand
ATACGTTCCAATGACACAGCTTCGGCGGTGTGCTTAAGCCCCGCTACATTGTCGGCGCAGGACCACTTGACCAGTGAGCTATTACGCACTCTTTAAAGGGTGGCTGCTTCTAAGCCAACCTCCTGGCTGTCTGTGCGACCCCACATCCTTTCCCACTTAGCACACACTTAGGGGCCTTAGCTGGCGTTCTGGGCTGTTTCCCTCTCGACTACGAAGCTTATCCCCCGCAGTCTCACTGCCGCGCTCTCACACCACGGTATTCGGAGTTTGGTTGATTTCGGTAAGCTTGTGGGCCCCCTAGACCATCCAGTGCTCTACCCCCGCGGTGAAACACACGACGCTGCACCTAAATGCATTTCGGGGAGAACCAGCTATCACGGTGTTTGATTGGCCTTTCACCCCTAACCACAGCTCATCCCCCAGGTTTTCAACCCTGGTGGGTTCGGGCCTCCACGCGGTCTTACCCGCGCTTCACCCTGGCCATGGCTAGATCACACCGCTTCGGGTCTAGACCACGCGACTAAACGCCCTATTCAGACTCGCTTTCGCTACGGCTACCCCACACGGGTTAACCTCGCCACGTAGCACTAACTCGCAGGCTCATTCTTCAAAAGGCACGCCGTCACCCCAAAAGGCTCCGACGGATTGTAGGCACACGGTTTCAGGTACTATTTCACTCCCCTCCCGGGGTACTTTTCATCTTTCCCTCACGGTACTAGTCCGCTATCGGTCACCAGGGAGTATTTAGGCTTAGCGGGTGGTCCCGCCAGATTCACAGCGAATTCCACGAGTACGCTGCTACTTGGGAACACTCCAACGAGCCACCGGGTTTTCGAGTACGGGAGTTTCACCCTCTACGCTCACGCTTTCCAGACGTATTCCTCTAACCACAGTGGTTTCTGACTCGCCGCTAGTCCGGCAGAACTAGCAAGAAGGTCCCACGACCCCGCGAATGCAACCCCTGCCGGGTATCACACAGACGCGGTTTAGCCTCATCCGCTTTCGCTCGCCACTACTCACGGAATCACGGTTGTTTTCTCTTCCTACGGGTACTGAGATGTTTCACTTCCCCGCGTTCCCTCCACATACCCTATGTGTTCAGGTATGGGTGACCCCACATGACTGGGGCCGGGTTTCCCCATTCGGAAATTCTAGGATCTCAGCTCGGTTGACAGCTCCCCTAGACTTTTCGCAGTCTCCTACGTCCTTCATCGGCTCCTGGTGCCAAGACATCCACCGTATGCCCTTACTAACTTGCTACAAAGATGCTCGCATCCACTGTGCAGTTCTCAAAGAAC
>NZ_JBEXJN010000146.1:0-3189 GCF_040609115.1 Lentzea sp. NPDC004782 | reverse complement strand
CAACCACTCCGCCGGCCTCAGCACCGACAACCTCGGCCTCTTCGCCCTCGGCGCAGCCACCACCTCCGACCCACCACCCACAACCCCCGAACCCGCCGACCGTGACGACTCACCCACCCCCGCGGTTTTCCCGGTCCGGGGAGCCGGGGCCCCGCCGCGCAGTCCTCGTCGCTCGTGTTCGATCAGGGACCTGCCCGTCTCCCGGGCCAGGCGTGCGGCCAACTCCTCCGGCCCCTCGGCATGTTCGAGAAGGCCGTACCGCTGCTGGTAGTAGCGGTGAGCCACCAGCCAGACGATGTTGTCGTAGTCGATGTTCTCCTGATCAGGCTTCTCGATGAACACCGGAGGCCGGCGCACGTACCGGCCGACGATCCGCCGGCCCTCACGCAGCAACACCTCCACCTCATCAGGCGACAACATGCTCCACAACTGACTGATCTGCCCGGCCTGCTCCAGCCCGGAAATCAGCGGCGGCCCCGCACGATCACCCTCACCCCACACACCACCACCCACGACCTCACCACCCACCCCCTCCACCCCGACACCGTCCCCAGCCAGACCACCACCAGCCAGGCGGCCATCAAACACGTAATCGTTCATCAGACCACCGTTGACCAGGTGATCGATCGAGTAGTTTCCGGGGAAGAGTCCGCCAGTCACGTCGCCAGCCAGCGCGGCCGGGGCGGAGAAGAAAGCGCCCGCACCCTGCCCGCCTGCTGCAGGGATCAAACCGAAGCCCAGGTCGAACCCGCTCGTACCGCTCGTCGTCCCCCCTGTCAGCCCGCGGAAGGGCAGAGGATTGACGAACGTGCCCAACCCCGACCCCAGCAGCAGGCCCTGGTCCAACGGTGCAGCAACCTCCCCGTAGCCGCCAACGGCCAGAACATCAGACCCGGCATTCCAGGCGTGCGAAGCGCCCCCGCTCCCATTCACCTCCACCTCGCCGTACCCCGCCACCCCCGCACCGGCGACGAACTCCCCGCCGAGCGAAGCGTCCCCACCCCCAACCCCCTCCACCCCGACACCGTCCCCAGCCAGACCACCACCAGGCAGACGGCCATCAAACACGTAATCGCTCACCAGACCACCGTTGACCAGCTGATCGATCGAGTAGTTTCCGGGGAAGACCCCGCCAGTCACACCGCCGGCCAGCGCGGCCGGAGCGGAGAAGAAAGCGCCCGCACCCTGCCCGCCTGCTGCAGGGATCAAACCGAGACCCAGGTCGAACCCGCTCGTACCGCTCGTCGTCCCCCCTGCCAGCCCGCGGAAGGGCAGAGGATTAGCGAACGTGCCCAACCCCGACCCCGGCAGATAATCGGTCGAGTAACCGCCGATCGCGTTACCGTGGACCGCGTCACCATGAATCAGGTAATCACCGGCTGGAAGGTGTCCGGCGAACGCATCGCCAGCCAGGTTGCCGACCAGCGCGGGGAAGAAGACGCCCGCACCCTGCCCGTCTGGCCCGAGATCCATACCGGGATCCGCGCCAGGCTCACGTAGCCCGACGACGTCGCTCATCAGCTGGTCTGATCCAGAAGAACCACCATACGTTCCCGCCGGGAACACCAGCGCCTGAGGCTGCCCAGACCAGCCCTCAGACCCCTCGCCCCCCAGCGGCGCAGATGCCGGACGGAGTACAAGCTCACCTCCCGACAACGCCGACTGGCCACCGCGATCAGCACCGACCTCACCGCCACCGACCTCACGCTCCTTCAACCCACCCCACAGTCTGGAGACCATGTATTCGTGGATCAGTGTTCTCTTGTCGGAGGGGGGGTTGCCGGACAACTTGGCGACAGCAATTTGGGTGAGCGGAGATCCCTTGTGGTCCTTCTCGCCGTTCATGCCTGCCGCCCACCGCGAGACCACCTTCCGGGGTTCGCCGAACCTCAGGCCACCTTTTCCGTCGCGGAGAATGAATTTCGCGAACCGGACCTCGCTCAGGATGGATTTGATGTAGTCGACCAGGAAATCCTTCCCGCCGTCACCACGACGCCACCCGATGATCGCCTTCTCCTGGTCCTTCGGCAACCGCACCGGATCAACCCGAAGCCACGAGTCCTTGACCGCGGTCTCAGTGATCAGTGTTTTGTCATCGAAGGGATGTTTGCCGGACAACTTGGCGACAGCAATTTGGGTGAGCGGAGATCCTCCCTCGTCGTTCTCGCCGTTCATGCCTGCCGCCCACCGCCAGACCACGTCCCGTGCCACCCAGGACTTCAGGACACCCTTCCATTGTGGACTGCGGAGCATGAATGCCGCGAACCTGACCTCGCCCAGGAGGTTCTTGATGTGCCCGACCAGGGTGTCCGGCCCGTCGTCACCGCGACGCCACCCGAGAATCGACTCCTCCTCGTACTCCGACAACCGCACCGGGTCCGCACTCCACGTTGTGTCTACCGTGTCCCTGCTGATCAGTGTTTCGCCGTCGGGGGTTGTGCCGGACAACGCGGCGACAACCGGTGCGGTGAACCGGGATTCGTCGGTGTCGTGCTTGCCGTTCAGGCGTGCCGCCCACCGCCAGATCACGTCCCGGGCCACCCGCGACTTCAGGCGACCATTTCCGTCGCGGGGAATGAATTTCGCGAACCTGACCTCGCCCAGGAGGTTCTTGATGTGCCCGACCAGGGTGTCCGGCCCGTCGTCACCGCGACGCCACCCGACGATCGACTCCTCCTCCTCGTCCGACAACGACACCGGATCAGCCGCACGCCACGAGTCCCTGACAATGGTCTCCCTGACCAGGGGTTTCTTGTCGGAGGGGGTTATGCCGGACAACGTGACAACATCCGCTTGGGTGAGCAGGGATCCGTACTTGTCGTTCTCGCTGTACATGCCTTTCGCCCACTTCGAGAGCACGTCCTGGGCACTCTTGGACTTCAGACCACGTTTTCCGTCGCGGAGCATGAATTGCGCGGACCTCTCCTCGTCGCGCAGAACGTCTACGATGTGCTCCACCAGGAACTGCCGCCCGCCGACACCACGACGCCACCCGATGATCGCCTTCTCCTCGTCCTCCGACAACACCACCGGATCGCTCCCAGCCCACGATCTTTTGACCGCGCTCACACTGATCAGTGGTTTCTTGTCGGAGGGGGTTATGCCGGACAACGTGACAACATCCGGTTGGATGAGCGGGGATCCGTCGTTGTTGTTCAGGCCTGCGTCCCGCCGCGAGAGGCCGTTCAG
>NZ_JBEXJN010000145.1:0-3934 GCF_040609115.1 Lentzea sp. NPDC004782 | reverse complement strand
CCCGCCGCGCCGCCGCGGGGGTTGGTGTGGTGTGGGTTTGGCCGGGCCCTTCCCCCCACGTGGGGTGTTTCCGCGCGCATTAACCCCACGTAACTGCCCCCGGCAGGCGGGTTGCGGACAAGATCTATGGCAGGGCGCTCAGCCGCTCAGCCGCGCCCCGGTGCTCGACCGCAACGTGATCGGCGGCGCCAGCAACGCGTGCCGCGCCATCGCCGGCCCGTCGGCGATCTGCTCCAGCAGCAGCTCGACCGCGAGCCGCGCCATCTCCCCGGCCGGCACGTCCGCCGCCGTCAGCGGCGGGTGGAAGTCCTCGGCCAGCCTGTCCGCGATCACGCCGGTGAGCGAGAAGTCGCGCGGCACGTCGAGGCCGGCTCGGTGCAACGCGCGCTGGACGCCGGGCAGGGCCGCCTCGTTGATCGTCACGGCCGCGGTCACCTCCGGCCAGCGGGACCGGATCTGCT
This sequence comes from Lentzea sp. NPDC004782, assembly GCF_040609115.1. Lineage (NCBI taxonomy): Bacteria > Bacillati > Actinomycetota > Actinomycetes > Pseudonocardiales > Pseudonocardiaceae > Lentzea > Lentzea sp. NPDC004782. Next base: position 3,473 of record NZ_JBEXJN010000145.1, on the reverse strand, counting down.
CGAAGCACGCCAGGCCGGCTGCGGGGTCGTCGGCGCAGCACACGTCGTGTGCGGTCACGCCGCGTGCGGCGGCGGATTCCAGGAACGCCTCGGTGGCGCGGACCGCGGGGCCGTAGCCGGAGGCGACCAGCTCGGCCGAGCGGTTGATCAGCACGATGTCGCGGTGACCGAGGTCGGCGAGGTGGCGGACGCAGCGGCCGATCAGGCTCCCGTAGTCGACGTCGACCCACCACGAGGCCGCGGGGTCCTCTACGTGGCCGATCGTCACGAACGGCAGACCCGTGCTGGTGAGGCGGTCGACGCGCGGGTCGTGCAGGAGGATCTCCATCAGGATGACGCCGTCGACGCGGCGGCCGGTGACGACGCGGTCGAAGGAGCGGTCGTGGTCGCCGCCGCTCGGGGACAGCAGCACGTCGTGGTCGTGGACCGCCGCCGCCTCGACGACGCTGGCCACGAAGCCCAGCTGGACGTCGGTCAGGCGGCTGCTCGCGGGCGGGATCACCAGGCCGAACGTCCTGGTCCTGCCCTCGGCCAGGGCACGGGCGCTCGCGTTCGGGCGGTAGCCGAGCTCGGCGATGACGTCGTTGATCCGCCGCACGGTCGCCGCGGACACCGGGCGTTTGCCGCTCAGCGCGTACGACACCGTGCTGCGGGACACGCCGGCCCGCTTGGCGATCTCTCCGATGTTCATGGCTGCGCCCCGTCCCGTCGAAGGAACCGATTCGACAATCGACAGGGTAGGACATCACCCCTTGCGCAGGCTCGGCCGACGCGGCTACGTTGGCGCGGCTGCTCGAAAATCGAACCGGTTCGATGATTGCCGGCAACGACGTCGGCAGGGAGGACCACGCATGCGGCGCGCAGCTCTAGTGCCACGACCGGCAACCTTCACCGCGTCTTCCGGCGTCCAGCAGGGCGCCTCGCGGCACCGCCCCCACGCCCCCGTACAACCAGTACGAGGACGTGGGGGCGGCACCACGATGCACCCGTCTGACCGTCGAAATACGGGGCAAAGGCTGCCGATCGCGGCACTAGCTCTCCTCGCGGCCGGGTTGGCCGCGTGCTCGTCGTCGGCGCCCGCGGCGCGCGACACCTTCGCCGTCTGGGACCCGTACCCGCAGTTCGCCGCCGAGTCGGACTGGGCGAAGACGATCGACAAGTGCGGGGCCGAGGCCGGGGTGAAGATCCAGCGGCAGGCCTTCGACACCACCGACCTGACGAACAAGGTGCTGCTCGCGGCACAGCAGCGCACCGCGCCGCAGGTCCTGGTCGTCGACAACCCCGTGGTGTCGACGCTCGCTGAGGCCGGGGTGCTGCGGCCGATCTCCGAGGCGGGCCTCGACGCGTCCGCCGCGGCACCCAACCTCGTGTCCGCCGGCACGCTGAACGGCCAGACCTACGGCACACCGATCGGGGCGAACACCCTGGCGCTCTACTACAACAAGGCCGTGCTGACCGCCGCGGGCGTCGACCCGGCCTCGATCAAGGACTGGGCCTCGCTGGACGCCGCGCTGGCCAAGGTCAAGGCGGCGGGCAAGAAGGGCATCACGTTCTCCGCGATCGGCACCGAGGAGGGCACGTTCCAGTTCCTGCCGTGGTTCTGGGGTTCCGGCGCGGCGCTCACCGACCTCGCCTCGACCCAGGCGGTCGGCGCGCTGGAACTGTGGAAGTCCTGGCTGGACAAGGGCTACGCGCCGAACTCGGTGATCGGCAACACGCAGACCACCAGCTGGCAGGAGTTCGCCACCGGCGACTACGCGTTCGCCGAGAACGGCACCTGGCAGCTGCAGAACGCGAAGAAGACCGGCTTCGAGTACGGCGTGATCGCGATCCCCGGCCGCACCGGGGGCACCGCGCCCGCGCCGACGGGAGGCGAGTTCGTCACCGTGCCGGTGCAGGACGACAAGGCCACCGAGACCACGGCGGGGAAGATCGCCACCTGCCTCACCAGCCCGGACCGGGTGCTCGCGGCCGACACCGCGCTGACGTACGTCTCGGCGGTGCCGTCGGTGCAGCAGCACCAGATCGCCGCCATGCCCGAGCTGAAGGTCTGGGTGGACGCCGTGCAGAACGCCAAGGGGCGCACCGGGGACAACCTCGGCACCCGCTACCCGCGGATCTCGCAGCCGCTGTGGGGTGCCGTGCAGGCCGCGCTCACCGGGGCGAAGACACCGGCGGACGCGTTGAAAGAAGCCCAAGCCACCGCGGCCGCCGCGAAGTAGCCGTGCGCCCACGTCTCGCCGCCTGGGCGTTCGCGGCTCCGCTCGTGGTCTACCTGCTGGTCTGCTACGCGTATCCCCTGTACACCAACGTGAACCTGAGCGTCCGCGGCTACACCGTGCGGACGTTCGTGCACGGCGGCGCACCGTTCGTCGGGTTCGAGAACTACGCCGCCGTGCTCACCGACCCGACCTTCCAGAAGGCGGTCGTGAACACGGTGCTGTTCACGGCCGTGTCGCTGATCTTCCAGTACACCATCGGCTTCGCGCTGGCCGTGTTCTTCGCGCGCGACTTCCCGTTGTCCGCGACGTTGCGCGCGTTGTTCCTGGTGCCGTGGCTGTTGCCGCTGATCGTCTCCGCGTCCACCTGGGCGTGGTTGCTCAACAGCGAGTCCGGCCTGGTCAACGCCCTGCTGGGCGCGAAGATCCACTGGCTGACCTCGCCGGAGTGGTCGCTGGTGTCGGTCACCATCGCCAACATCTGGATCGGCGTGCCGTTCAACCTCGTCGTGCTCTACAGCGGGCTGCGCACGATCCCGTCCGAGGTGTACGAAGCGTCCTCTTTGGACGGTGCGAGCGGCTGGCAGACGTTCCGGCACGTCACGTTCCCGATGCTGCGCCCGGTCTCGGCGATCACGCTGCTGCTCGGCCTGGTCTACACGCTCAAGGTGTTCGACCTCATCTGGATCATGACCAGAGGTGGGCCGAGCGGGTCGTCCACCACGCTCGCGACCTGGTCCTACGAGCTCGGGTTCGGCAGCATGCTGCCCAGGTTCGGGCCGAGCGCCGCGGTGGGCAACGTGCTGATCCTCGTGTCGCTGGTGGCGGGGCTGCTGTACATCCGGGCCCAGGAGCGCGCATGAGGGCCTGGCGGACGGTGACCGGTGTGCTGCTGACCGCGGTGATGCTGTTCCCGGTCTACTGGATGATCAACGTGTCGCTCACGCCCGCCCGTGACCTGCGCAGGTCACCGCCGAGCCTGTTCCCGTCCTCGCCGACGACCGAGGGTTACGAGCGGGTGTTGCGAGAGCAGCTGCCGTACTTCGGCACGAGTCTGCTGGTGGCGCTGGGCACCGTCGTGCTCACGCTGGTGCTCGCCGCGCCCGCCGCGTACTCGCTCGCGAAGCTGTGGCCTGCGGGCCGCCGCGTGTCAGTGCCGCGACCGGCAACCTTCACCGCGTCTTCCGGCGTCCAGCAGGGCGCCTCGCGGCACCGCCCCCACGCCCCCGTACAACCAGTACGAGGACGTGGGGG
>NZ_JBEXJN010000144.1:0-4441 GCF_040609115.1 Lentzea sp. NPDC004782 | reverse complement strand
GCCCTCGAAGTCACCGCCGCCGAGCCGGGCGCCGTAGTCGTTGTACATGACGCCCGCGAACACACCGGTCTGCGTGCCGCGCAACGACACCGGGTGGCGACCGCGATCGACACGACGCCCAGCGCCGCCGCCGCGCCGAGCACCGCCAGGTAGACCCAGAACGGCCCGGCGGGCAGCGGGGTGCCGGTGAGGCCGATCGCCAGCAGGGTCAGCGGAAGTGCCGCCACCGCCGTGCCGAGGAGTGCGGCCAGACCCGCGGTCACGAGCGCCTCGGTCCGCATCATCCGCACGACCTGGCGTGTGCCCGTGCCGACCAGGCGCAGCAGCGCGAACTCACGCCGCCTCGCCGCCGTCGACATGACCAGCGTGTTGGACACCGAGATCGCGACGTAGCCGAGGATCACGCCGACCGCGACGAGGTTGAGCAGGAACTGGGTCCGTTCGTCGCCGCGGTCCTGCGCGGCCACGCCGCCGGTGACGGTCAGGCCCGGATAGCGGCTGACCAGGCCGGCCGCGTCGCCCTTCACCAGCACCGCGGTGTCCATTCCGGCGCTGGTGTGGGCGCGGGCGTCCTCGGCGTTCAGCACCTGGTCGCCGAACGCGAGGTCGTGCTCGTAGAGCGCGATCACCTTGAGGCGCGCGGGTGTGCCGTCGGCGAACCAGAACTCGGCGGTGTCACCGACCTCCTTGTCCTCCCAGTAGGCGTACGTGCTGCTCAACGCCACCGTGCCCGGCTTGAGGTCGTTCAGGCTGCCCGCCGTGATGCCGAGGTCGACCGCGGCGCCCGCGTCCGGGTCCAGTCCGTTGGCGGGACCGCGGTTCACCTCGACGCTGTCACCGGTCTTGCGCGCGGTGATCACCTGCGTGCGGACCAGCGAGGTCGCGGTGACGCCGGGCAGCCGGCGTGCGGCCCCGGCGACCTCCTGCGGCACGCCCGCGACGCCGGTGATCACCTGGTCGGCGGTGACCGACCTGGCCGTTTCCTGCTGCACGGCGGCGGTGAACGTCGTCTGGCTGTAGAAGTTCACCACGGCGAACCCGATGGCCAGCATCAACGGTGTGACGGCCGCTGCCAGGCGCCGCGAGTTCGCGAGGACGTTCGCCGCCGCCAGGTAGCCCGCGTTCGACATCCGGCTCAGCGCCGGTGCGACCAGCCGGGTCGCGTGGCCGGCCACCCGCGGACCGACCAGGGTCAGCCCGATGATCAGCACGAGCGCCGCCATGACCGACATCGCCGCGCCGAGCTGGCTCCTGACGAACAACGGCAGCGCGGTGGCACCCGTCCCGATCGCCAGCAGCACCCAGCCGACGGCCAGCCTGATCCGTCCGACGTCCTTGCGCTGCACAGCGGCTTCCCCGAGCGCCTCGACCGGTGTGATCGAGGACGGGCGGCGCGCCGCGCTCCAGGCGGCCACCCGTGCCGCGCCCATGCCGATCAGCAGTGCCACGACCAGCGGAATCGGGCTGACCGAGAGGCTGAAGTCGGCCGGCACCACGCCGATGGCCGCGAACGCCGAGCGCAGGCCGTGGCTGACCGCGATGCCCAGCAGGCTGCCGAGCACGCCGGCTCCCGCCGAGACGACGAGCGTCTCGGCGCCGATCATCTTGCGGATCTGCCTCGGCGTGGCGCCGACCGCGCGCAGCAACGCGAACTCGCGGCGGCGCTGCTCGACGGTCAGCGCGAGCGTGCCGGCCACGACGAAGATCGCCACCAGGACCGCGTACCCGCCGAACGAGCCCGCGATGAGCGCGAGGACCGCCTGGGTCTGGCTGACGTCGTCGAACTCGGCGGCACTGCGGTCCGCGCCCGTCGACACCGTGACGTGGTCCGCGGCGAGGGCGTCCTCGATCCGGTCGGCGACATCACCCGTGCCCAGCACGCCGATCGCGTTCACCCGGCCGGGTCGTCCGAGCTCCTTCGCCCTGGCAGCGCTGAAGAAAACAGCGGCCTGCCGATTCCCTCCTGCCACGACGCCGCTCACGCGGTAGGGCACCGGCGCCTGGCGGGTCATGATCCGCACCTCACCGCCGGGTGCCACGCCCGCGCGTTCGGCGAGGCCGGCGTCGAGCACCACCTCGTCGTCCGCCGCCGGAGCCCGGCCGGCCTTCAGCGTGAACGGCGCCAGCACGGCGGACTCCCAGTTGTGACCGAGGGACGGCCGGTCCGCGAGCACCTGCCCGTCCGGCCCGGCCACCACGGCCGGGAACGTCCACTCGGGCACCGCGGCCCTCACCCCCGGCACCGCGGCGATCTTGGCCACCAGGGCGGCGGGAACGGCCGGTTGCTCGGCGGCGTGCTCGAACGCCAGCACGTCACCACCCGGTGGGCGCACCGTCCGATCGCCGGTGACGACCACGTCAGCGGCCGCGTAACGCTCGGTCGGCACGCCGCCGCGAAACCCGGACTCCATGAGGATCCCGCACGCCGCGACGAGCGCGGTGCCGCACAGGATGGCGACGAACGCCCTGACGAACCCGCTGGTGCGGGCCTTCACCGTCTGCCACGCGAGGGTCAGCACGGCTCCCCCAGCTGCGTCATCCGCTCGGCGACCTTCTCCGGCGTGGGCCCGTGCAGCTCCCCGGCCAGCCGCCCGTCCGCCAGGAACAGCACGCTGTGCGCGGCAGAAGCGGCAACCGGGTCGTGCGTGACCATCAGCACCGTCTGCCCCATCTCGTCCACAATGGACCGCAGCAGCGCCAGCACCTGCTGTGCCGTCCGCGAGTCCAACGCCCCGGTGGGCTCGTCGGCCAGCACCACCTCCGGCCGCGCCACCAGCGCCCGCGCGATCGCCACCCGTTGCTGCTGCCCGCCCGACAGCTCGGCCGGGCGGTGGTCGAGCCGGTCGCCCAGCCCGACCCGGTCGACGACCGACCGCAGCCACGCCCGGTCTGGCGAGCGCCCGGCCAGTCGCAGCGGCAGCGTGATGTTCTGCCGCACGGTCAGCGAAGGCAGCAGGTTGTAGGCCTGGAACACGAACCCGATCCGGTCCCGGCGCGCCTCGGTCAGCTTCGCCTCCTTCAGTGCGCCGAGGTCGGTGTCACCGAGCAGCACGCGCCCGGACGTCGGCCGGTCCATGCCCGACGCGCAGTGCAGGAAGGTGCTCTTGCCCGACCCGGACGGTCCCATCACCGCGGTGAAGGTGCCTCGCCGGATGCCGACGGTGACCTCGTGCAGCGCCGTGACCGCGCCACCGCCGGACCCGTACACCTTCCGCACCGCCTGCAGCGACAGCGCGTCTGCCCTCATCACGATCTCCTTAAGCAGCAACGACTTCCGTTGAAGAACCTAAGGACTGCGGCACGGCCGGACGATCACGCAGACTGCCCGGCCGGGGGTGGAGCCTGCTCCACCCCCGTCGCGGTGCGGCAGGATCCCCGGCATGAACCTGCTCGACGACATCGAGCGGCTCGTGACCTGCGAGTCGCCGTCCACCGACCTCGCGGCGGTCGCCCGCAGCGCGGACGTCACCGCCGCGGTGGGCTCCGCGCTGCTCGGCACGCAGCCGGAACGGATCGTGCTCGACGGCCGCACGCACCTGCGGTGGCGGCTGGGCTCCGGACCGCGGCGCGTGCTGCTGCTCGGGCACCACGACACCGTGTGGCCGATCGGGTCGCTGGAGCGGATTCCGTTCGAGGCGCGCGACGGCGTCACGGTTCTCGTGACCGGCGACGAGGAGATCGGCTCACCGTCGTCGCGGGGCCTGATCGAGACCGAGGCGCGGGAACACCGGGCCGCGCTGGTCACCGAGGGCGCGGCGGACGGCGGCGCGCTCAAGACCGGGCGCAAGGGCACGTCCATGTACGAGGTGACGCTGCACGGCCGCGCGGCCCACGCCGGTCTCGAACCCGAACGCGGGGTGAGCGCGACGGTCGAGGCCGCGCACCAGGTGCTGGCGGTGTCGAAGCTGACCGACCTCGCCGCGGGCACCACCGTCACGCCGACCGTGCTGACGGCCGGCACGACCACGAACACCGTTGCCGCGCAAGGGAAGTTCGCGGTGGACGTGCGAGTGCGCAGCCTTGCCGAGCAGCAGCGGGTCGACCAGGTGATGCGCGCGCTGGAACCGGTGCTGGACGGGGCGAAGATCGAGGTGACCGGCGGCCCGAACCGGCCTCCGATGGAACCCTCGGCGTCCACCGCGTTGTTCGGCCTCGCGCGCCGCCTGGGCGCGGAGCTCGGCCTCGACCTGGCTCAGGCCGCGGTCGGTGGCGCGTCCGACGGCAACTTCACCGCGGGTGTGGGCACGCCGACGCTCGACGGGCTCGGCGCCGTCGGTGGCGGCGCGCACGCGGAAACCGAGCACGTCCTGGTGTCCGAGCTCGTACCGCGCACCCAGCTCCTCGCCGCACTGGTGCACGAACTGACCTGACCCGAACTCCGTTCCGGGTGCTCGATGAAGGGGGGCGGGATGCACCGGGGGGGGGTTGTTGGGCCCCTGAT
>NZ_JBEXJN010000143.1:0-4963 GCF_040609115.1 Lentzea sp. NPDC004782 | reverse complement strand
GGCGGGGGGGGCGGCTCCCTGTCCCCCTTGTCTGGGGGGGCGGCGCCGCGCCCGGCCTCGCTGTGGGTGGGGGGGGGGGGCGGGTGGGGGCGCGGGGGGGCCCCCCCCCCCGCCGCCGAAGCCGACGTCGCGATCGTCGTCATCGGCAACGACCCCCACATCAACGGGCGCGAGACACAGGACCGCGCGGACCTTGAGCTGCCGCCGGCCCAGGCGCGACTGGTGGACGTGGTGCGCCAGTTCAACCCGCGCACCGTGCTCGTCGTGGTGAGCAGCTACCCCTACGCGCTGGTGCGGGAGAACGAGCACGTTCCGGCGATCCTGTGGACCTCGCACGGCGGTCAGGAGCTCGGCAGGGCGCTGGCCGAGGTCGTGTTCGGGCTGTCGGCGCCGTCCGGGCGGCTCACCCAGACCTGGTACCGCGACGCCGGCGATCTGCCCGACCTGTTCGACTACGACATCATCCGGTCCCGCGGCACCTACCTGTACTTCGACGGCGAGCCGCTGTACCCGTTCGGCCACGGGCTGAGCTACACGACGTTCGGCTACGGCGAGCTCGTGCTCTCCTCGCCGGAGGTGCGTCCCGGTGCCGAGCTGGTGGTCTCGGTCGAGGTCACCAACACGGGGCCGGTGTCGGGTGCCGAGGTCGTCCAGCTCTACGGACGGCAGCGCGAGTCCCGCGTGCCCCAGCCGCTGCGGAAGCTGCTGGCGTTCGAACGGGTGGAGCTGCAGCCGGGGGAGCGCCGTCTCGTCCGGTTCGTCCTGCGCGGTGACGACTTCTGGCACTGGGACGTCGTCACGGGGCGCGAGCTCGTCGAGACTGCGGTGCACGAGCTGTGGGCGGGGCCGTCCTCACAGGTCGCCGCGAGCCGTGCCGAGGTCCAGGTGGTGGGTGAGACGCCACCGCTGCGCGACCTCGCGGGTGCGACGCTGCGCGCGGACTGTTTCGACGACTACGCGGACATGACCCTCGCCGACGAGACGAGGGAACACGGCACCGTCGTCCTCAGCGCGGCCGCGGGGGCGTGGCTGAGGTACGACGGAGTGCGTGCCGACGGCCGCGCGGCCCGTGCGGTCGTGCGGATCGCCGCGCAGACGGGCGGACCGGTGGCGGTGACGGTGCGCCTGGACGACCCCGTGACCGGTCCCGTCGTGGCGACCGCGGAGGCGGTGCTGCCTCCGGATCCCTACTCCTGGCGGGAGATCGAGGTGCCGGTGCCGTCCGCGGTGCCCCGATCGTCCGCGCGCAGCCTGTTCGTCGTCCTGAACCGCGCGGGAGTGCGGTTCGCGGAGATCACCTTTCGAAGTGGCGGTGGACATGATCACCATCGTTGACGTGGCAAGGCACGCGGGTGTCGCCACGAGCACCGTCTCGTACGTGCTCACCGGCAAGCGACCGATCTCGGCGGCGACCAGGTCGAGGGTGCTGGAGAGCATCCGGGTGCTCGGCTACCACCCGCACGTGGGCGCGAGGTCGTCGGCGATCAGCCGCACCAACGTGGTGGCCCTCGCGGTGCCGTTGCGGGACGGCCTGCACGTGCCGGTGGTGATGCGAGTGGTGAGCGCGGTGGTCACCGCCGCGCGGCACCACGGCCTGAACGTGCTGCTGATGACGGCGGACCGCGGTGTGGACGGTCTGCGCACGGTCGCGGGCAGCGCGCAGGTCGACGGTTTCCTGGTGCTGGACGTCGAGATGAACGACGAGCGGGTGCCGTTGCTGCGCCAGCTCGCCCAGCCGTCGGTGCTCGTCGGCCGGCCCGCCGTCACCGCCGGGCTCACGTGCCTCGACCTCGACTTCGAGGCCGCCGGTGCCGCCTGCGTGGACCACCTCGCCGGCGCCGGGCACCGCCACATCGGCTTCCTCGGCGCCCCCACGGCGGTCTACCAGCGCAACACGGCGTTCGCCCACCGCACGATGGTCGGGTTCAGCGCGGCCGCCATGCGCAGGGGCATCACCTCGACCATCGTGCCGACCGCGGGCGACCACCAGTCCGTGTTCAAGGCGGTCCAGGCGTTGTTCCGCGGACCCCAGGCGACGACGGCACTGGTGGTGCACAACGAGGCCGCGCTCGGCTGGGTCACCGCCGCCCTGCGCGCACTGGGGCGCAAGGTGCCGGAGGACGTGGCCGTGGTCGCGATCTGCCCGGACGAGCTCGCCGAGCAGACCTCACCCCCGTTCACCTCGGTGCGGCTGCCGGCCGAGGAGCTCGGCCGGCGTGCGGTCGAGCTGCTGGCCGGCAAGCTCGACGGCCGGGCCGTCGAACCGTTGACCCTGCTCGCGCCGAAGCTGGTCGAGCGGGCGAGCACGGCCGGGGTGCACAGCCGGACCCTGATCCGGCGAGTGCCCCCGGCCGCGACGGCTTAGGCCGTGTCCTGCAAGCCTCGTCCGTGACTCTCATCGAACGGACTTGCAGCACACGGCCTAAGCGCTCGCGCGGAACACCATCGACGTCGGCAGCAACACCGAAGGCGGCAGGCCTTCCGCGCCTGCCAGCTCCGCGAGCAACCGCCACGTCATCATGCGGCCCAGTTCCTCGATCTCCTGTCGCACGGTGGTGAGCGGAGGTACCGCCGTGGAGGCCGGCATCGAGTCGTCGAACCCGACGACCGCGACGTCCTCGGGAATCTTCTTCCCCTCGTCGCGCAGGACGCGCAGTGCGCCCAGCGCCATGATGTCGGCGGCCACGAACACGGCGTCGAGGTCCGGTGCCCTGCTCAGCAGCTCCTCCATCGCCAGCGCGCCGCTGTCGGAGGTGAAGTCGCTGTGCACCACCAGGTCCGCCGACCGCTGTGCCTCTCCCACACCTCGCCGCCAGCCGCTGAGCCGGTCGATGCCGACGGTCATGTCCTTCGGTCCGGCGATCGTAGCGATCCTCTTGCGCCCCAACGAGACGAGGTGACGCGTCGCCAGCAGCGCGCCGGTGAAGTTGTCGGCGTCGACGAACGGCACGTCACCGGTGAGGACGGGACGGCCGCCGATGACCACCGGCAACCCGCGGTCGTGCAGGATGTGCGGCAGGGGGTCACCGCCGTGCAGGCTCACCACCAGTGCGCCGTCCACGTGCCCGCCGCTGAGGTAGGCCACGAGGTCGTGGTTGTCCTCCGGCTGGCTCATCATGACCAGGAGCTGGATCCTCTTGCCGATGAGCTCCGCGTGCACCCCGCGCAGCACACCGGCGAAGAACGGGTCCGTGAGCACTCGGCTGCCCTGTTCGGAGATCACCAGGGCGATCGCGTTCGCCTTGCTGCCCGCGAGCGTGCGGGCGGCGTGGTTGGGGCTGTAGCCCAGTCGCTCGATCGCCAGGTTGACGGCCTGACGGGTTCGGTCGCTGACGTGTGCTCCACCGTTGAGGACCCTGGACACGGTCGACTTCGACACCCCGGCCGCGAGCGCGACCTCCACGATGCGCGGACCGGGGCGCCGGCCGTTCAGGTCGGTCACGGTACGGCGACGAGCGCGTTGCCGCGTGCCACCCGGGCGAACCACTTGGCGCTCATCTTGGGTGTCCGGACCTGGGTGTCGTAGTCCACGTGGACGATGCCGAACCGCTTGGCGTACCCCTCGGCCCACTCGAAGTTGTCGAGCAGCGACCAGCAGAAGTAGCCGCGCAGCCGCACGCCCATCTCGATCGCGTCGTGTGCGGCGCGCAGATGGGACTCGAGGTACGAGGTCCGGTCCAGGTCCTGGATCACGCTGCCCTCGACCTCGTCGCGGAACGCGGCGCCGTTCTCCGTGATGTAGAGCGGAATCCGCGGGTACTGGGCGTGCAGTCGCAGCAGCACCGAAGTGAGCCCCTCCGGCCGCACCTCCCAGTCCATGTCCGTGCGCGGGAAGTCCCTGCGGGGGAACGAGTGGTCCCCGACGCCCACCCACGGCGACGGCCCGGTCTCGCCGGGCTCGGCGCTGACGTGGTGCTCGGTGTAGTAGTTGACGCCCAGCATGTCGAGCGGTGCGGAGATGAGCTCCAGGTCGCCGTCGCGGACGTGCCCGGTGAAGCCGAACGGTTCCAGGTCCGCCACGACGTCCGCCGGGTACGCGCCGCGGAACAACGGGTCGAGGAAGATGCGCTGCTGCAACCCGTCCAGCCGCCGCGCGACGTCCTGGTCGGCGGGGGAGGCGGGATCGGCGGGGATGATCGGGTACATGTTGAGCGTGATGCCCACGCGCGTGTAGGCGGTGACGGCCCGGATCGCCTGGGCCGCGAGGCCGTGCCCGAGCAACAGGTGGTGCACGGCGGCGACGGCGGCTGCGGGTTCGGTGCGTCCGGGCGCGTGCACGCCGGCCGCGTAGCCGAGGAACGCGGCGCACCACGGCTCGTTCAACGTCGTCCAGGTGGTGACGCGGTCACCGAGCGCTTCCGCCGTGGCGGTGGCGTAGTCGGCGAACCGGAACGCGGTGTCGCGGTTCGCCCAGCCACCCGCGTCCTCCAGCTTCTGGGGGAGGTCCCAGTGGTAGAGCGTCGGCCACGGCTGGATGTCGTGCGCCAGCAACGTGTCCACGAGTCTGCGGTAGAAGTCGAGCCCGGCCTGGTTGACCGCGCCGCCGTCCGGGCGCACCCGCGGCCAGGCGACGGAGAACCGGTAGGCCTTGAGCCCCAGGTCGGCCATCATCCGGACGTCCTGCTGGAACCGGCGGTAGTGGTCGGCAGCGGGTTCGCCGCTGTCCCCTCCCACGACGTTGCCCGGCACGCGGCAGAACACGTCCCAGATCGAGTCCGTGCGACCGTCCACATCGGTCGATCCCTCGACCTGGAACGCGGCGGTGGCCGCGCCCCAGAGGAATCCTTGCGGGAAAACGATGTCCGTCACATTCATCCCTTCACGGCGCCCTGCATCACACCGGCGACGATCTGCCGCCCGAGGACCAGGAACACGATGAGAACCGGAACCGTTGCGAGCGTGGTTCCGGCGAGTACGAGCGAGTAGTCGACGTAGTAGCCGCTTTGCAGCTTTTCCAGGGCCA
>NZ_JBEXJN010000142.1:0-6254 GCF_040609115.1 Lentzea sp. NPDC004782 | reverse complement strand
CCCACGTCATCATCCAGGAAGCACCCGAGGCGCCTGAACGGTCCACTTACGACGCGCCCTTCATCGACGACAACGTGCGGCCGGAGGCGCATCATTGTCGTTGGTTCTCGACGCGCTCCAAAGACTTGACCAGCACCTTGCAGATCTCGGCGACCCTGTGGCCGTTGCCGTCACTCGGCGCGAAGCACTCCACCAGCGAATGCGGCCACTCCCGGAAGCCGAGCCGGGCGTAGAGATCCGCGGCATCGGTGTTGCCGACCTCGACCGCCAGCGCCACCTCGTCGTATCCCCGGTGGGCCAGCAATTCCTCCGCGGCGCGAATGAGCCTGGTACCGGCTCCCCTGCGCCGGTAATCGGGGTGGATCTCCAGATGGGTGACCAGCGGGGTGTCCGGGAGGTGCGTGCGGATCTCCGGTTCCTCCGCGGGCTCCAGCCACAGGTAGACGACGCCGACCACCACGCCGGCCCGCCACGCGGTGAGCAGGACGCCGTGGCCGGCGTCCTGCCGCTCGAGGCGGTCGGCGAAGTAGCCCTCCTGCCCCAGCCGCCCCACCAGGGACGGCAGGTCATCGGGTTGCGCCGGTCTGATCCTCAAGCCACACATGTCACCCCTGCACCACAGTACCGAACCGAGTCAGCTCCTCCAGCACGCCGACTTCCATCCATAGTGGACAGTCAGGCGCGCGATCACCGTACGCTGACCGTGTGGCCGCTGTCTTCGTCAACTACCGAGTCCAGGACCAGCCCGGTTACGCGACGCTGGTCCACCAGGCGCTGGCCCAGGAGTTCGGCTCCGACCAGGTCTTCCTCGCCTCCCGCTCGATCAGGCTCGGTGACGACTTCGTCGACCAGGTCTTCGACACCGTCCGCCGGTGCCAGGTGCTGATCGCCGTCATCGGGCCGGAGTGGCCGGGCCTGCTCGGCGACGCGCGGCAGGACTGGGTCCAGCGGGAGATCGCCGAGGCCTTCTCCCGCGGCATACGGGTGATTCCGGTGCTCATCGAGAACGCGGAGATTCCAGCCGAGGCGGATCTTCCCGACGGCATCGCCGCGCTGGCGCGCTGCCAGCACCTCAGGCTGAGGCACTACACCATCGAGAACGACCTGGCTCATCTCGTACGGGAGCTGCGCGGTCTCCTGCCACATCTGGCAGATGAGACACGGGCGTCGGGTGCGACGTCCTCCTTCCGGCCGGCCCGGGACTCTCGGTGCGAGCTCGTGATCGTGCCCGGCGACATCCTCCGGTGCACGACCGCGGACGTCTGGGTCAACAGCGAGAACACCGAAATGCGCATGGCCCGGCCGACGGACTTCAGCGTGTCGGGCGTCGTCCGGTTCTGGGGATCCCGCCGCGACGAGGCAGGAAGGCCGGTCGACGACCCGATCTCCGCAGAGCTCGACGCGAAGGTGGGGCAACGGCCCGTCGCCCCCGGCACGGTGATCACCACCGGGGCGGGCGAACTGGCGCGCACGCACAACGTTCAGCACGTGATCCACGTTGCCGCGGTCCACGGTGAACCCGCCGCCGGCTACCGCCAGGTGGCCGATGTGGGCGGCTGCGTGCGCAACGTCCTCGCGGTGGCCGAAGGGCTGGAGCCCCTGCCGCTGCGCAGCGTCCTGTTCCCCTTGCTGGGCACAGGTGCGGCACGCGCCGACATCGCCCCCACCGCCGAGTCGATGGTCACCGCCGCGATGGACCACCTCGTCGACCATCCGGACACCCGGCTGCGGCGCATCCAGTTCCTCGGTTACACACGCCGTGAGCACGAAGCGCTCGTGAAGACTTTCCAGCAGCTCCCCCTGATCCGACTTCAATGACAAAAACCTGACAGGCCAAGGAAAGGCGGAGCCGAGCGGGTAGGTTCCCGGCAGAACCGAGCTGTCAAGGCGGGATCAGGGTGACGACCGAACCCACGGACACCGTTGTGGTGCTGACGGCCTTGGAAACCGAGTACACCGCTGTGCGGGACCTGATCGAATTTCCGGAGGTGCACCGCCACCCCGCCGGCACCCACTTCGCGGTGGGCCCGATCCAGGCAGGTGCGGGACGTGTCGCCCTGGCGCTCGTCGGTGCGGGCAACCAGTCCGCCGCGGCGTTGACCGAACGCGCGATCGCCGAGTTCCGTCCACGTGCGGTGTTCTTCGCCGGAATCGCCGGCGCGCTCCACTCGGACCTCGCTCTCGGCACGGTCGTCGTCGGCACCAAGGTGTACGCCTATCACGGCGGTTTCGACGACGACGAGGGCTTCGGTGCGCGGCCCCAGGCCTGGGACGCCGACCACGAGCTCGAACAGATCGCCCACGTCGTCAGTCGCGGTGACTCCTGGCACCGCGGCCTGCCGGACGTCCCCGCCGTGCGCTTCCGCCCGATCGCGGCCGGCGAAGTCGTGCTCAATTCCCGCGAGACACCGCTGGCCCGGCAACTTCGCCGGAACTACGCGGATGCCGCCGCGATCGAACTGGAAAGCGCCGGCACCGCGAAAGCCGCACATCTGAACCGCGTCCCCTTCCTGACCGTCCGCGGCATCAGCGACAAGGCGGACGGCCGCAAGCACGAAACCGACGACGCGGGTTGGCAGTCCGTCGCCGCCAGAAACGCCGCGGCGTTCACCATCGCGGTTGCGGCGGAACTGCTGGCGCACCCGCTGAACGGACGGAAATCCTTCTCCTCCAAGGCCGTCACGTGGACCCGGTTGAGCAGACCGGTGGACGTCAGCTGGCGCACGGATCTGACCGGCACCAGATCGGCGCTCGAACGCTGCGCCGTGGAACTCCACATCGTGCCGGTGGACCAGTACGGCCGCTTGGAACCACACGGGCTGGAGCACCTCCGCGAGACCCTGCCCGCTCACGGCAGGGCGCATCGGCTCTTCAAGGACACCGAGCAGCTGTCCACCACGGTCACGAGCCAGGTCGCCTGGGTGCGTTCGGCGCCCAGCCCGTACGGCCACAGCGGGCTGGCCGTGCACCGGACCGGCCAACGCACGACGTGGTCGCCTCTGCCCAACGACCACCTCGGCTCCGTGCTCGACCGCGACGACCTGGCAGAGCGCGTCGAACGATCACTGCGGCTGCTGGCGGAGATCCGCGATCTCCCGGCACCTGCCTCGGTCGCCCTGGCTGCCGGACTGGAGCCGGTGGCAGGGCTCACCGAGGACAGCGCCCGCACGCCCAGGCGGCAGGCGAGTGGTTCGCGCGTCGCGCCACACGTCAGAGTCTCCCCAGCGGACGAACTGCCGTTCACCGCTCTGCTGGCTCACCTGGCCGAGGCGGCCGACGAGATCTCGGCCCGCCTGCACCTGGCCTTCCAGCAGGCCCGTTGACAACACAGGTCAGCGTGCCCCGGCCAGACGTGTCGCGGCTTGCCGCCGCAGGTCCGCCCAGTGGGCGCGATCGGCCTGGCAGGCGTTGATCAGCGCCTGCGCGGCGGCCGTGATCGCGTCCTCGGCCAGACAGGCCCGGACCGCCGCCAGCGCGTGCGCACGGGCGACCAGCACGCGTTCCGCCGTGGTGTCCGCGTACCGGCGGGCGTGGTCGGCCTGCAACCGGGTCACGGGGTCCGCGCACGGGTCGGTCGGCGTGCACCGGTCCCAACGCAGGTCCAGCGCCTCGAAGTGCGTCTCGCGGAGGCGAGCGGTGAGCTGGTCGCGGCTCTGCGACAGGCCGTCCTCGACTCCGTTGGCGGCGCAGGCTCGGCGGGCCGCCGTCGTGGCGATCTCGCGCAGCACCGGCGTACCGGCCTCGGGGAGCAGATCGAAGATCTCCGGGGCGTTCACCGCGAGCCAGCTCGCCGGGTCGAAGCTTTCGAACCGCCACGACGGCGTGATCGTGGCGGTCCGGTGCGGCTCGGCGAACCAGTCGGCGCCGAGCCGGACTCCGGTCACCCGCTCGACGAACGCCAGCGCCGAGGCGCACATGAGCTCGGGGTCCTCGAAGTCCAGGCCGTCGAGGTGGACTGTCAGCTCCGCGGTCGGTTCGTGGTCCAGGACGAAGTCCATCGCGTCGAGGATCCGGCCGTCGCGGGCAAGGGTGATCGTGTTGTCGACGTCGACGTTCCAGAAGGCGGTCACGGCCGTGGTGCCGGCGGACAAAGCCGCCAGGACCTCGGGCAGTGAGCCGTGGAAACCGCCGTGCTCGGCCAGGAACACCCAGCCGTCGAGCTCGTCGGCGACGACGAGCGGGAGTTCGTCGGGATACGCGCTGATCGAGGCCTGGCCGGCTTCAGTGAACGTCGTCGCGCGCGTGCGGGGTGCGGCGTCGAAGCGGGCCAGAGCCTCGTCGACGGACAGGCCGCGGACCGCGGTGAGGCACAGCGCGTCCGACGGCAACGTCCTGTTGGCCAGCATCGCGGCGTAGTGCGAGACGGCATCGGGCACGTCTGAATCCTGCCACGGCACCGCGATGATCAGTCGAGGTCGGCGACCTTCGCCTGGAGGTCCTCCACGAACCGCATGAGCAGGCGGCCGAACGTGCGCCGGTCCTCTTCGGACCAGTCGGCCACCGCGCCGGTGAACCAGCCGAGGATCGCCTCCAGGTAGCGCCCGGCCGCCGCCGAGCCCTTGCCCGTCAGCTCGATCAGGCGTGCGCGCTGGTCGTTCGGGTCGACCACGCGCTGGACGAGGCCACCGCGCTCCAGTTCGTGCAGCAGTCGCGTCACGTGCGGGCCGACGACCTGCATCCGTGCGGCGATCTCCCCCACCCTCAGCGGCTGACGGGCCAGGTGCAGGGTGATGAGCACCGTCATGCCGGGGCGGTCCAGCGGGAGGCCGGCGTGCTCCATCGCCCGCTCGACCAGCTGGCTGCGGTTGAGCACGGTGCTCAGCTGCATCAGGTGCGGCAGCACCGCCTCGGGGTTCAGGGCCTCACTCATTGTCACTTACCTAACTTAGGTATATGGTTGTCTCATCGCCCCGTACTCGCGGCGATCATCTTGCGGTCGAGAAGGATACCTAAGTTAGCTAGTGGAGGCATCACATGAGCAGCGTCCTGATCTCCGGCGCCAGCATCGCCGGTCCCGCACTCGCGTTCTGGCTGCGGCGACACGGCTTCGACGTCACCGTCGTCGAGAGGTCGCACACCCTGCGCGGCGGGGGCTACCCCATCGACATCCGCGGCACCGCGCTCGGCGTGGTCGAACGGATGGGCCTGCTCCCCCGGTTGCGCGAGGTCCACGTCGACACCCGCCGGCTCACGTTCCTCGACGCCGGCGGCGACGCCATCACGTCGATGCGCCCGGAGTCCCTCACCCGCAGCGGCAACCGCGACCTGGAGGTCCGGCGCGGCGACCTCGCCGAGATCCTCTACGGCACCGTGCGCGACGACGTCGAGTTCCTCTTCGACAACAGCATCGTCGCGATGGCCGACCACAACGGCGGCGTGGACGTGACGTTCCGCAGCGGCCTCCAACGCACCTACGACCACGTGATCGGCGCGGATGGGCTGCACTCGGCGGTGCGCGCGCTGACGTTAGGCCCGGAAGAGCAGTTCCACCGCTACCTCGGCTACTGCTTCGCCGGTTTCACCATGCCCAACCACCTCGGGCTGCGACAGGAAGGCCTGATGTGGAACGAACCCGGCCGTGCCGCCGTGCTGTACGCGGTCGGTTCGGGCGAGAGCGTGCACGGCTTCCTGTGCTTCACCCGCGCCACGGCCCCGTTCCACGCGTTCCGCGATCCGCAGGCCCAGCGCGAGCTGGTGGCGTCGGTGTTCGCCGAGGACGGCTGGGAGGTGCCGAAGCTGGTCGAGGCGATGCGCGCGGCCGACGACCTCTTCTTCGACACGGTCAGCCAGATCCGCCTGCCGCGCTGGTCGTCCGGCCGCGTCGCCCTGGTCGGTGACGCCGCCTACGCGCCGTCGTTCCTCACCGGGCAGGGATCGAGCCTCGCGCTCGTCGGCGCCTACGTGCTGGCGGGTCACCTGGCCACGGCGCCGGACCACATGGCGGCGTTCGAGTCGTACGAACGCCAGACCCGCCCGTTCGCCGAGGCGAACCAGGACCTCGTCGAGGAAGGCCGCGCGGAGATGTTCCCCGGCACCGCCGAGGCACTCGCCGCGCGCAACGCCGCCCTGCGCGAGCTCACGACCATGCCCGCCGCGCAGGGACGGCCCGAGCACTCCGCGATGACGCTTCCCGAGTTCGGCGGCTAACCGTCCTTTATGGAGCCAAGCGTCCCCGTACCTGTCCGTTCCGGCCTCCCCCGTGGTGGATGAAGGGCGCCTTCATCCACCTCAGGTGGAAGAAGGCGCCCATCATA
>NZ_JBEXJN010000141.1:0-6358 GCF_040609115.1 Lentzea sp. NPDC004782 | reverse complement strand
GACGGCCGACGACCCGCGCTTTTTACCCCCTCAGGTGGACAAAAGCGCCGTTCATCCCAAATCCGTGATCGCAGACGCCGTCGGCACCAGTGGGCCGACCAGCGGGGGAGATTCGATGAGCAGAGGCCTGGTAACACTGGTCAACCCGAACAAGGTGCATCCGCCGATCGCGCCTTACGCGCTCGACGTGCTCACCACGTCGTTGGAGAGCGCCGGGTTCGAGGTCGAGGTGGTGGACCTGACGTTCCACCGCGACGACTGGAAGACGTTCCTGACGGAGTACTTCACCACGCGCGAACCGATGCTGGTCGGCATCACGGTGCGCAACACCGACACCGTGTACGCGTTCGAGCAGCGTCCTTTCGTCGGTGAGCACAAGGAGATCATCACCGAGATCACCCGGCTGACGGACGCGCCGCTGGTCGCGGGCGGCATCGGCTTCTCCACGATGCCGTTCGCGCTCGTCGACTACTTCGGCGTCGACTTCGGCGTGAAGGGGCCGGGCGAGGTGATCGTCGTCGACCTCGCCGACGCCCTGGCCACCGGCCGTGACCCGGCCACTGTGGACGGACTGATCCGCAACACCCCGGACGGGATCGTCCGCACGTCCGGCATCCTCACGCCGCGTCCGCTCGTCGGGCCGACCGTGGTCAAGACGTGGCAGGTCGACGGCGCCGGCACGTACATCAGGCGATCCGGCGACAAGTACAAAGTGGACAACGGTGAGTACTACCGGCGCGGTGGGCTCGCGGGCATCCTGACCAAGTCCGGCTGCGTGTACCGGTGCGCGCACTGCGTCGAGCCCGACGCCAAGGGCGGTGCGGTGGCGCGCCGGGACGTCGCCGCCGTCGTGGACGAGATGCAGTCCCTTGCCGCGCAGGGGATCCTCGACCAGCACACCACCGACAGCGAGTTCAACCTCTCGATCCAGCACGCCAAGAACGTGCTGCGCGAGATCGTGCGCCGCAAGCACGCCAGTGCCGCCAACCCGCTCAACGACCTGCGGTTGTGGGTGTACTGCCAGCCTTCGCCGTTCGACGAGGAGTTCGCGGACCTGCTGGCCGCGGCGGGCTGTCAGGGCGTGAACGTCGGCAGCGACCACATCCGCGCGGACGTGCTCGCCAACTGGAAGGTCACCGGCAAGGGCACGACGTACTACACGTTCGAGGACACCGAACGGCTCGTGCGGCTGTGCCGTGAGCGCGGGATCAAGACCATGGTCGAGGCGTTGTTCGCCATGCCGGGCGAGACCTGGGAAACGATGCGCGACTGCGTGCGGGCGTTCATGGCGCTGGACGCGACCGTGACCGCGTTCTCGCTGGGACTGCGGCTCTTCCCGCACCACCCGCTCGGCATCTCGCTCGCCGAGCAGTGCGCCGGCGTCCGCACGATGCCCGGCCTGCAGTCGAACACCGCGACCGGCCCGATCATCCTCAAGCCGTTGTCGATGTGCGCGAACCTGGTCGAGTACGAGCGGCAGTTCATGTTCGACGAGCGCGGCGAGTTCCGCCTGGTCTGCTACTTCTCGCCGGACCTGCTGGAGGACGCGGGCACGAACACCGACCCGAACGGCCGCTGGTCGCGCACGGTCGAGTACCTGTGGTCGCTCGTCGATCCGGCCGACCACCACCGCGTGATGCTGCCGACGCTCGCGGGCATGAGCGAGTCGGAGAACAACTACGCCGACAACCCGTTCCTCATCGGCCTGACCAGCCTCGGCTACAAAGGCGCGTTCTGGTCGCACTGGCGGGAACGCGAGGAGATCCTGCGCGAGGCCCAGCTGGCGGGGGTGGTCCGGTGAAGTTCGACAGCCTTGCGGACCGGGTCCGCGGCCGGGTGCTGCTGCCCGGCGACGACGCCTTCACGTCGAGCAGCAAGCCGTTCAACGACCGCTACGCCGACATCGTCCCGGCGGCGGTGCTGTCCGTCGCCTCCGCGGACGACGTCGGCACGGCCATCAAGTGGGCACGGGAGAACGACGTGCCGCTCGTCGCCCGCGGCGGCGGCCACAGCTACGCCGGCACGTCCGTCAACACCGGGCTGGTCCTGGACCTGCGCGCACTCGCGGACGTCCACGCCGACCCGGACACGGCCCTGGTCACGGTCGGCGGAGGAACGCGGATGCGCGCGCTGTACGAGGCGTTGCGGCCGCACGACATCACGTTCCCGCTGGGCAACTCGGACGAGGTCGCCATCGGCGGCCTCACCCTCGGCGGGGGAGTGGCGGCGGTGTCCCGGGCGTTCGGCCTGACCTGCGACGCGCTCGTCAGCACCGATGTCGTGCTCGCCGACGGCAGCACGGTCACCTGCTCGGCCACCGAGAACCCCGACCTGTTCTGGGCGTGCCGCGGCGGTGGCGGCGGCAACTTCGGCGTCAACACGTCGTTCACGTTCCAGGCCCGGCCGGTCGTGGACAGCGCGACCTGCCTGCTGCTGTGGGACTGGGACCACGCGGTCGACGTGTTGCTGGTAGCGCAGGAGATCCAGCGCACCGCCCCGGACGCGCTGTCGTTGCGCATCGGCCTCACCAGCGGCGGCGTGGTGTCCGTGGTCGGCTGGCACCTGGGCTCGGCGGACGAGCTGCGGGCGCTGCTCGGCCCGTTGACCGCGACCCGTCCGTTCCGTTGCGACATCGAGGACCGCACGTACTGGGAGGCCGTGGAGTACGTGCACCACGAGACGGCCGGTGGCGCGTTCGCGGGCCGCACCCGCACGACCTCCGTTCCACTGCCGGAAGAAGCCGTGCGCACGCTCGTCACGGCCGTCGGGAAGTGGCCCGGCAGCGGCAACCCCGACGGCGGCGGCGCGGCCCTGTTCGGCTGGGGCGGCGCGATCAACGCGGTCGGCGTGACGGAGACCGCGTTCCCGCACCGCGACGCGTTGTTCCTGGTCTCGCTGGACACCTCGTGGACGTCGTCGGACGGCCCGCAGGTGGTGCGCGACAACCTGGCGTGGCTGACGGCGCTGCACGAGGACATCGCCGAGCACACCGACAACGCGTCCTACCTGAACTTCACCGACCCGGACCTGACCGACTGGCGGCAGGCCTACCACGGACCGAACCTCGCCAGGCTGGCCGAGGTGAAGCGCCGCTACGACCCGGACCGCTTCTTCCGGTTCTCCCAGGCGGTGTGAGCGCCTACACCGAGCACGCCAGCGGGCCGCCGTTGTAGGCGATCGCGTCACCGAGCGCGGCGGCGACGTTGATCTCCACCCCGTCCGCGTCGGCGTAGGCGCGGTGCAGGTTGAGCACCAGCCGTTCGGTGTCCGGCAGATCCGCGAACTCGCCGAGATCGGCTTCCCGCGCGGCCTCCAGCGGCGTCCAGCCCTTCTCGCGTCCCGTCACCGCGGTGTCGCGCACGAACTCGTAGTACCGCCGGTGCTCGCCGAGCACCTCGGCGAAGTCCGCCCCGGCCATGAGCGGTCCGTGGCCGGGCACCACCACGGCCGGTTCGAAGGCGGCCAGCCAGTCGAGCGACCGCAGCGCGCCGTCCAGCGAACCCATCGCGATCATCGGCGTGACGCGGTGGAACACCAGGTCACCGGCGAACAGCACGCGTTCCTCCGGCAGCCAGGCCACCGCGTCGCCGACGGTGTGCGCTGGATGGCCGGGATGCCGCACCACGACCGGCTTCGTCCCCGCGTACAGGGTGACCTCGTCGCGGAACGACAGCGTCGGGGCGCGGACCGCGTCGACACCCCACTCCGGCACCGGCGACCACACCGGTGGCGTGGCGGCGAGGATGAAGTCCTGCAGGACGCCCTGCCGGGTGTGCTCGTGCGCCACGATCACGGTGGAGTCCGGCAGCAAAGCGTTGCCGTACACGTGGTCGCCGTGCAGATGCGTGTTCACCGCGAGCCGCACGGGCGCCCCACCCGTGGCCGCGTCGACCGCGTCGAGGAAGAGCCGCGTGCGGCGAGCGGTCGCGCACGTGTCGACGAGGACGACTTCGCCTCCGGAGTGGACGGCGCCCGCGTTGTTGATCCACCACGTGCCGTCCGGCTGGATCCACGCGTGCACACCGGGTGCGACTTCCTGCAGGGAGGGTTGCGAGGTCATGGCGCACAACCTACTGGTGGCCACGCGACAGGGGCCGTCGCATCGACGATGATCCAGTCGGCGGCGGCGAGGCGACGGACGGGAGACGCGCGTGGTGGACGAGGCTCCGATCTCGACGGCGGCGGAGGCGGCCCGGCACGAGCTGATCCTCGCCTTCGGCCGGCTGCAGGGCGCGGCCAACCGGCTGGAGCACCTGCTGGGCCGGGCGATCGAGGCGGAGTGCGGGATCAGCCACCTGATGTACGAGGTGCTGCTGATCCTCGGCCGCGCGGGCGAACCGGGGCTGCCGATGGGCGTGATCGCCAGGGAGCAGGTGCTCAGCAGCGGCGGCGTGACGCGGCTGGTGGACCGGATGGAGGCGGCCGGGCTGGTGGAACGGACCGCGGACCCCGCTGACCGGCGCGGGCGGCTCGTCCGGCTGACCGCGGTGGGGGAGGAGACGGTGGTGCGGGCTTCTCGGGTGCACATCGAGAACATCAGGCGCTACTTCGTCGAACCGGTGCCCGAGGCGCACCGCGAACGGTTCGCGGAGGACCTGCGCACCCTCAGTCACGCGGCACGGGACCTGTTGTCCTGACGGTGACGTGACCGGGAACACCCCCGCGCGGCCCTGACCGTCACCGCAGCTGGTCGCGGCGGCGGATCAGACAGGCGGTCTCGGCGGTGTTGTCCGCCAGCTCGATGGCCCGGTCGTAGGCCGCGCGCGACTCCTGGCTGCGGCCGAGCCGCCGCAGCAGGTCGGCGCGGGTGACGTGGAACGGGTGGTAGCCGGCCAGCCGGTCCGCCACCCGGTCGACGGCGGCCAGCGCCACCTCCGGGCCGTCGAGCTCGGCGAGCGCGATGGCCCGGTTGAGGGCGACGATCGGGGACGGGTCGAGGCGGACGAACTGGTCGTAGAGCGCGAGGATCTGCGACCAGTCGGTGTCGCGGATGTCGCGGGCGGAGGTGTGCACGGCGTTGATCGCGGCGAGCACCTGGTAGCGGCCCGGTGCCACCCCGGAGGCGAGCCGTTCGCGCACCAGCCGGTGCCCCTCGGCGATCAGCGCCGTGTCCCAGGCACCGCGGTCCTGCTCGTCGAGGGCGACCAGCTCGCCGTTCGAGACGCGGGCGGGCCGCCGTGCCTCGGTGAGCAGCATCAGCGCCAGCAGCCCGGTCACCTCACCGTCGTCCGGCAGCAGCGCGTGGATCAGCCGGGTGAGCCGGATCGCCTCGGTGGTCAGGTCCTGCCGCACGGGGTCGGTGTCCGGCCCGGTGGCCAGGTAGCCCTCGTTGAACACGAGGAAGAGCGCGGCGAGCACCCCGGTGACGCGGGTGGGCAGGTCCTCGGCGGACGGCACGCGGTACGGGATGCGCGCCGCCTTGATCTTGGCCTTCGCGCGGGTGATCCGCTGGCCCACGGCACCTTCGTTCACCAGGAACGCGCGGGCGATCTCGGGCACGGTGAGCCCGCCGACCATCCGCAGCGTCAACGCCAGCCTCGACTCCATCGCCAGCGCCGGGTGGCAGCAAGTGAAGATCAACCGCAGCCGGTCGTCGTCGATGACGCCGAGAGGCTCCGGTGGGTCGCACGCCATTTGAGCCTCCTTCTGCTTGTCGTCGCGCTTGTTCTCGCGCCGGATCCGGTCGATGGCCTTGCGGGTGGCGGTGGTGGTCAGCCAGGCACCGGGGTTGGGCGGCACGCCGTCGGCAGGCCACCGCTCGACGGCGGTCGCGAACGCCTCGGCCGCCGCCTCCTCGGCGATGTCGAGGTCACCGAAGCGCCGGGTGAGCGCGGCGACCACCCTGGCCCACTCCTCGCGATGGGCGAGGGCGACCGCTTCCTGGGCGTCGATCACAGAAACGGCCGCACCTCGATCTTGCGATCGCACACCTTCGACGCCTCGGCGGCGAGCTTGAGCGCCACGTCCAGGTCGGGGGCCTCCCACACCCACACGCCGATGAGGTACTCCTTCGACTCCACGAACGGTCCGTCGCTGAACACCGCCTGCTCACCGCGGTTGTCGACCACCGTGGCCGTGGCGGTGTCCGCGAGCCCGCCCGCGAAGACCCAGTGGCCCTGCTCGATCAGCCGGTCGTTGAACTCGCTGATGGCGGGCTGCCGGTCCGTGCTGCCGGGGTTGTCCTTGTCGTCGATCACAGAAACCAGGTAGCGCATCCGCAGATCCTCTCTCGTGGCCGCTCACCACTGCTACGAACACCACAACCCTGATCCGACAATCTTCTTCGAAGATCTTTCCGGGACCCCGGGCAGCCCTGCCGTGGATGATGGGCGCCTTCATCCACCTGGGGTGGATGAAG
>NZ_JBEXJN010000140.1:0-6831 GCF_040609115.1 Lentzea sp. NPDC004782 | reverse complement strand
AAACTCCGCTGCTGCCCCCGCCGCGCCGGCCGACTGGCCAAAGCCATCCACGTCCTACAGAACTACGAGATCACCGCAGGATGAAAAAGGCTCACGGATTACCTCCGCTGGTGGTGATGTCAAAGGTGTCGCGCAGTTTTTGGTAGTCGTTGGAGTTGAGGGCGGCGATTTCTTCTGGTTGTGTCGTCAGTCCGGGTTGGATGAGGACTTCGTCGGGGTTCGCGCCGTGGGCAGGGGCGGCCCGCAGTTTGAAGGTGAGCGCGTCGACATCCAGCGGAAGTTCGATCCACTTGAGGTAGTCGGCTCGGGCCCGGATCGCGGCCAGCACTCGGTCGCGCACCCAGGCGGTGGTCTGAGGATCGTTCCCGGTGATCGTGATGGGGCCGATCGGGATGCCGCGCTTCTGCCGCCATGCCAGCGCGTCCGCGATCCGTTGTCCTGCTCTGTCCGCGTGGTCATCGGCATTGCCGTTTGTGAAAGTCACCCGGAATGAGTTGCCGGGGTCGACGAGGTCGCGGAGCCGGATCGGTGCGGGCGCGGTCTCGCCGGGCATCACAACGTGATTGAGCACGCCGTCAGCCACCGAAAAAGTATACTTAGCGTTGCGCAAGCGAGTACCGAGCAGGCCGCTGGCTGCTATGAGTCGCTTGATGGGCCGGTCGGGCCACCTGTGATTCCATTCCTGCATGATTTTCTGGGCAAAGGTGGGTGCAGTTCCGCCGGTGGGCGCGTTGATGCTGCATGAAACCATCAGCATTGGCGGGCTCTGGTCGTGGTGGGCGCCTTCGAAGACGGTGTTGGCGTGGAGTACCGCCGCTGCGCGGTGATGGTCCAACTGCTCTTGGTCGCCGAGTTGGTCCAGGCGACCGGTCTTCCAGGCCCCGACCATGGATTGGGCGTTGGCATGTCCGGTGCTAACCCAGTGCCGGGTTCCGGCGACGGGGCTGACGTGGACCTCGTTGGCGGGTGTTGTGAGGTAGAAGCGGTTGGCGAACTCGAGATTCTGGCGGTATGTCAACGCCCAGGTCGTATCGTAGATCAGATCGCTTTCTTTGCTCGGGAAGTGCCGGCCGAATTCACCTAGTTCGGGGTTGGTCAGCGGGCGGGAGATGATTTCTGCCGGGGTCGGGGTGGGGCGTGGTGTGCGGCCGATGGCGGTGCCGTGTGCCGGGATGGTGGTGATGGCTACTGTTCCGTCTGGGTTGAAGGTGAAAGGGCCGTCGGACCAGTAGAGGGTGCGCGCGTATCCGCCCGAGGCGAGTCCTCGCTGGATTTGGTCTGGGTCGAGCGCCCCGTCGGTGAGGGTGGCGAGCACCACCGAGGGGATTTCGGCTGGGTCGCGGCCCAGTGCCAGACGCAGGTCGTCGTCGTCGCGGAGGGTCTGCGTCAGGGTGTGCGCGTCGTGCTCGGCTTCGGTGCTGCCTGTGGGGTAGGCGGGTCTGATGCCGCGGTATCCGGTGGGGGTGCGTTCGCCGACGATGAAGACGGGGGGTGTGGTGCTGGTGCCCCATCCGGTGATGGTTCTGGTGCCGTTGGGCAGTGTGGCGTGGTTGTAGTCCTTGGTCCGGAACGATTCGCGGGCCCAGTCGGAGTAGAGGGCGAGCCGGGCGTCGTCGCCGGGGGCGCGGACGACGACCATGCGGATGTTGTGGTCTGGGTCGCGGATCAGGCTCAGACGGAGGTCGCCGGCTCTGAAGGCGGATACGTGTGCGAATGTCAGGGTTGCCGTGTCAGCGGGTCCGGGGAGTTCGGCGTGTCCGATTTGGGCGTAGGTGTCGGGGAAGAGGCCGGCTGTGTGCAGGCCGGTGACGAAGTCGAATCCGAATCCGCCGAAACTGGGGCGGTCGCCGCTGCCGGGGACGAGGATCACCAGCGGGTGGGAGGCCAGCATTTGAACGAAGTCCGGATCGAGCAGGTGATCTTCGGCTGACCATTGGCCTTCTACCTCGAAGGCGGTGCTCATGCCGGTTCGTTCGGCGAGTGCGGCGCTGTCGGCGACGCCAGGCGCGATGAAGATCACCGGCTGGCGCGCGCCCCAGGGGCCGCGTAGCTTGATCGTGCCGTTCGCGACACCGTCGGCGAACTGCTGCGCGGTTTGCGACCAGTGCTGGTCGGAGCTCCGGAACCCGAACACCGGTCCCGAGCGGAACTTCCACGTCTTATCGTGAGGCAACTCGTCGCGCTGGAGCTTCACACCATAGCCCACGCTCAGCATGGGCACGACCTCTTTGGGGAACCACCCCAGCGGGAAGGCCCCAGAAAGGACGTGGATCTGCCACGCCTTCCCGCGTTTTCGCAAGTGTTCGGCCAGGCTCCCGGCGATCTCGTGGTGCTGCGGTCCCATGTGTGTTTGCAGGATCACCAGTGGTGGTCGGACCCTGCCCTCGGTGCGGGCACGGAAGTGGCTGTTGCGCACCAGGAGTGCGGTGGTGTCTTTCGTTGGCAGGATGTTGTCGGCTCCGCCTTTGAACGGCGTTCGCCCGTCCTCGCCGAGGAACAGCCACACCGGGGGAGTGCGCCCTGGTTCCATTGCTTCCCGCCACGGCATCGGCACCACTCGGCGGCGGCCGTTGAGATCCCACTCGAACGCCCACTTCAGCATCTCGACCGAGTGGTCTTTGAGAAGTTTTTCGTAATACCCGCTCGTGTCCAGTTCGAACCCTTGCAGTTGGCCGTCGGCGCTGGTGACCGGTTTCAGCGCGAGGTCCTCGGGCCCCGGCGGTGCGACCTGGCAGTAGTCGGTGAAACTCGGGGCGAGCTCGATCGGCTTGCCGGTGGTGACGTCTTGTGCTCGTGATGCGGCCGCCATCGGCCGGTACGGGCCATTGCCGCGCAAGGCTTCCGCGAACTCATTGGCGATGTGCCAACCCTGCACCGTTGTGGTGCGGGTGTGAACGGCGATCCACACGCTGCTTCGGGGGGCTGCCAGTGAGAAGCTGGGGTGTGCCCGTACTGCGGCGGCCGCGTCCTGAGGACTTACCACGCCCGTCCCGGACAGCACCCCGCGCACGTCGACTTCCAGGACCACATGATTGGCCTGCTGGGCATCAGAGCCCGTCAGCCAGCGAGGAGTGCTCGCCACCATCGAGGTCAGCAGACGTTCCGGCCAGCCCGCGGTCACCGCGTGGTCGGAGGTCAGCTGGAAGGCGCCGTGACCCTGCTCGATCACCTGCGCGGACACGACCTGGAAGTCGCCGCGATGCAGCGGGGCGATCGTGGTGGACGCGGGGTCGGTCGCGAGTAGTGCCGCGGTGACGTGCCGGTGGGGGCCGGCGCCTCGTAGCAGGCCCGCGAGCCGGGTGGCCAATGCCTGGGCGTCAGGTCCGTGCACGACGAGCCGGATCTCCACGGCGGGGTCGGCCGGAAAACCCAGCACGCCACGCACGGCCTCAGCGGCGTCCCGCGCGGCCACATCACCGTCGCGCGTCACCACCGAGCCGGCTCCGGCTGCTTGCAGGAAGATGTAGTAGGCACTGGTGGTGTTGTTCGGGTCCTGTCCTGTCAGGCCTCCGATGAAGCCGGTGAACATGGAGTGGATCCAGCCGGCGGGTGGGGTGATCGAGTCGATGATGACGGCGCCGCCGGCGACCAGTCCGGCTCCGGTCAGTTCGTGCACTGTGACCAGTGGTGGCGGTGGTGTTGTCGATGATGAGCCGGGTGTGGGTTGTGCTGCTCTGATGGTGAGGCTTGTGGGTGGTGTGCCGCCGCGGAGCCTGCCTGGCTGAGGGCCCTGGGGCTGTCCTCGTGGTGGTGTCCATGTGGCCTCGGCCATCAGGTCGCGTGCGAGGTCGGTGGTGGCGTCGTGTTCTGGTCCGAGCAAGCCCCGTTCGAGTTGGTAGAGCCGCCATGCGACCAGATCCACCACCGTGTCGTGGACAGCCTGCTCCGGCTGGCCTGAGCGGTCGAGCACCAGCAGCGGGCCTCCGTGGGGAGCCATGATCGCTCGCGCCTGGTCACGCAGCTGTGTCAGCCGGGCAGCGGAGGCCTTGGCGGACGCCTGCGCCAGCAGGTCCGCGTCAGCCAGGTGAGTCAACGGCGTCGCCGCCGTCACCCGCCGCTCCGTCGCCGAACCGGAACCGGCATGGCCCTTGACAACCCGCCTCGCCGCCTCGGAGTTGCCGGACAACGCACTTTCCCGCTGCACGACCCCTGTCGGCCGAGCCGCGGCGGTGACGCCGTGCGACAGCCGTGCCTGGCGCATCTCGAACGCCGACCGCTCCACTTCAGGCACCGAGTCAGCCGTCGAATCGGTCACCGACTCCGCATCGGAATCCCACTCCCTCAGCGGTTCCACGCTGAACACGGAATCCGTGTCGGAGGAATAAGGCGAAAACTCGTCGTGGCGGTCAGTGGGCTCGTGGTGTGTGCCGGTCACGTCCGGCGTGTGCCCGGCGGTCGAAGTGATCGACGGCGTGACGGCCTGGTCGCTGGCGACGGAGAGATCCCCGCGGCCGGCGACGGCACCACCCGCCACGGCACCGGCAGCTCCGGCAGAGCCTGCTCCCTCATCGGCGATCCGGAAGTCGTGCCCTGCTGATTCGTCCGGCCGCGGCCCACCCGTCAAGCCGGCGATGACCGCTCCCGACGGCACGTCAGCCTCGCCGCCACTGGCCGCAACCAGTAAGGAGGAGGTTCCGGCCACGCCGTCATCCCCACCACGAACAGCGGGCCGCACCTCATGGCGATCACCAAGACCGTTCGGGCCTGCCTGGCTGTTCAGGTTGTCCGGCTGGCCGGCGGGGCCCGGCTGCACCTGGGCCGGCGGCGGGGCCTGGACCGGCGACGGCTCAGGCCGCGGTGGCACCCGCACCGACTGCTGCGAACCAGCCCCCTCCAGCACCGGCAACCCCACCCCCCGCGGCTCGGTCGGCAGCAGCACGCCCGGCCGCACAGTGGAACGCCGCGCCACGGCCGCAGACAGGTCCTGAACAGGGGACGGCCCAGCCGGAGTGTGCCGTGCGGATCCGACGGAGACGCCGGAAGGCGGTTCAGGCCGCGGCTGCCGTGGCTCGGCCGGTTCACGGCCTGGCATGCCTGCATCGGGCGACACGGCCGCGGCCGGCCGCACCGGCGTGGCCCCAGCAGACACCACCGCCGCGGCCGTCTCATCCCCTGAACCACCCCGACCAACACCACCGTCCCCGCGATCACCAGAGACAGGACCACCAGGCTTCTGATCACGGGGCTGGTGATCGCCGGGCCCGGCAACAACATCCTTGCTGTCGAGCATGCCGGTGCGTGCCGAGCCGCCGTAACCGATCCGGTCCAGCACGCCCCGGATCCTGTACCCGGCGACCGCCGCCCTGACCCCCAGATGACCGCTGACCAACCCGTTGACCATCCCGGTCCACAGACCGTCCGCGTCCGTGCCAAAAACCCCCGCCGCGGTAGCTCCCACCGCCAGCTCCGCCACCGCCTCGCT
Source organism: Lentzea sp. NPDC004782 (assembly GCF_040609115.1). Lineage (NCBI taxonomy): Bacteria > Bacillati > Actinomycetota > Actinomycetes > Pseudonocardiales > Pseudonocardiaceae > Lentzea > Lentzea sp. NPDC004782. The sequence continues at coordinate 1,409 of NZ_JBEXJN010000140.1, read as the reverse complement.
GGCACCATGAAACCCCGCCGTGTGCACCAGCCGCGGAGCAAACCGCCCCACCCCCACGTGCAGACCGCCTATCACCAGACCGGCCTGCCCGCCCCACCCGGAGGAGACCCCCGCCTGCTGCCAATCCGCCCAGCCTCTGGTGTTTTCCGCCATCTGCGCGCCCTGCGCGCCCAGATCCCTCACCAGGTCCTCCACCCCCTCCTCCAACGCCTTCGCCAGCAGCCGCACCGACCAATGCAACGACCGCACGATCGCATGCACCGCCACCCGCGCCGCCGCCACCAACGACGGCACCAATGGCGCGGTGAACGGACTCGCGATCGCCCACACGATCGTCGACGCGAAATACGACATCTCGATCACCATCGAATACGTGCCGTGCTCCACCTGCAACGCCAGCTCCCGCAACCCCTCCGCCTGCCGATCCGCCAGTACTGCCAGCCCGTCCAGCCCACCCGCCGCCCTCGACACTCCCGACCGCAACGCATTACCCGCCTCACCCCCCACCACCTGCTCCACCAACCACCCCACCTCCTCCAGCTCCACCTCCAACTCCCGCAACAACCCTCCAACCCGGCCCCACCCACCCCGCAGCCCCCGCACCAGCGGCACCGACACCCGCGGCGCCACATTTCCCCCCAACGGCACCCACAACGCATTCAACGCAGGATCAAGATGGACATCCATCACGCCACCCGACCGCGCCGCGCAGGCCACGCCCAGTGAGCAGGAAAACGCACGCCAACACCGCGAACCCGAAGGATTTTGGACACCGGACGCGCCAAGTAAAAAATGGCCGCGGTACCTGCTCGATGTGCTACCCGCAGGACTGGCTGGGTGGCGCATTTCGGTAGTCGGCCATTCGTCTTGTGAGGTGCAGGCACGGGCCCAGTAGAACAAATGTGGGCCTGTGAAACAAGATTTCCCCAGGTCTCCTGGCGGGACGTACAGCCGACTCTGCCCTAAATCATCCTTAGATTACCTCCTGCTTGGGCTTCGTCTCGCTTGGTGGACTGTGTCACGAGGTGGACGAAATATCGGCGGGTCAACGGTTCAATGTTCGCTCATATCCTTGTCGCGTCGATGTCAATTCGCTCCAGGGTCGCCCGGTGAGGCTGGCCCGCAGGAAAACGAAGTTCGGAAGCTTTCGCTGATGGATATCCGTGCGAAACCGCGCTCACGCGCTTTGGGTTCGAGTCAATGGCGTCGAAGTTGCCCTGTGCTGCGGAACGACCAAGTGTCTCAAGGGGCACGGGCGTAAAAAGGGGAGCATGGTCCGGCATCGGTCGAAATGTGGGGGTTGTGGTGGCGCTACAGTGAACCTTTTTCATCCTGGTCTGGATGCCTTGGCGGACAAGGGTTTTCTGTTGTGACTGGTTGACGCGGTCGCGGCGTGTCGGACCCTGGAC
>NZ_JBEXJN010000139.1:0-6971 GCF_040609115.1 Lentzea sp. NPDC004782 | reverse complement strand
CAGCTCACCCAAACCCAAGACACACAACAAGAAACGGGCCGCCGCTGACACGACGGCCCGCTAAGGAAACTCACCTGACGTTAAAACACCAGGTGCACAAATGCGCCGTTCATCGAGATCAGGACGGGGTGGAGCGGGCCCAGGCGAAGGTGAGTTCCACGGCCCGCTTCCAGTTCGCGTACTCGTTCTCGCGGTGCTGGGGGTCCATCGACGGGTTCCACCGCGCGGCCAGGTGCCAGTTGCGGCGCAGTCCCTCCAGGTCCGGCCAGTACCCGGCGGCGAGGCCCGCGGCGTAGGCGGCGCCCAGCGACACGGTCTCCGCGACCAGCGGCCGCATCACCGGGATGTCCAGCACGTCCGCGATGAACTGCATCAACAGGTGGTCGGCGGTCATCCCGCCGTCCACCTTCAACACCGGTGTGGGCGCGCCGAGGTCGGCGTTCATCGCGTCGACGACCTCCCGCGTCTGCCACCCGGTCGCCTCCAGCACCGCCCGCGCCAGGTGCCCCTTGTTGATGTACGAGGTGAGCCCGACGACGAGCCCGCGGGCCTGCGCGAGCCAGTGCGGCGCGAAGAGCCCGGAGAACGCCGGCACGATGTAGCAGCCGCCGTTGTCCTTCACCGTGCGCGCCAGCGTCTCGATCTCCGGCGCGCTGTGGATCAGCCCGAGGTTGTCGCGGAACCACTGCACCAGCGACCCGGCGACGGCGATCGAGCCCTCCAGCGCGTACGCGGGTTCGCCGCCGATCTGGTAGCCGATCGTCGTCAGCAACCCGTGCTTGGACCGCACCAGCTCGGTGCCGGTGTTCATCAACAGGAAACCGCCGGTGCCGTAGGTGCCCTTGATCGAGCCCTTCTCGAAGCACGTCTGCCCGAACAGCGCCGCGTGCTGGTCGCCCAGCGCCGCCGTGATCGAGATGCCCGGCACGACCCGCGTGGTGCGCCCCGAGATCTCGGTCGAGGGCCGGATCTCCGGCAGCATCGCCGCGGGCACGCCGAAGAACTCCAGCAGCATCGGGTCCCACTGCCGCGTGCCGAGGTTCATCAGCATGGTCCGCGACGCGTTGGTCACGTCGGTGACGTGCAGACCGCCGTTCACGCCGCCGGTGAGGTTCCAGATCAGCCAGGTGTCCATGGTGCCGAACAGGACGTCGCCGCGCTCGGCCCGCGACCGCAGCCCGGCCACGTTGTCCAGCATCCACCGCAACGACGGCGCCGAGAAGTAGGTCGCGAGCGGCAGGCCGCAGCGTTCGCGCACCTCCTCGATGCCCGGCTGCTTCTCAAGGGAGGCAACGAGGTCCTCGGTGCGGATGTCCTCCCACACGATCGCGCGGCCGACCGGGACACCGGTGTGGCGGTCCCACAGCACGAACGTCTCGCGCTGGTTCGTGATCCCGAGCGCGACGACCTGCTCGGCGGTGATCCCCGCCTGCCGCAACGCCTGCGGCATGATCCGGTCGACGTTGCGCCAGATCTCCACGGCGTCCTGCTCCACCCAGCCCGGCCGCGGGTGGTACTGCCGGTGCTCGCGTTGCGCGACCGCGACCAGACGGGCGTTCTGGTCGAACAGGATGCAGCGGGTCGACGTGGTGCCCTGGTCGATCGCCATCACGAAGCGCTGAGCCATCAGGACTCTTCCACTAGTGCGCCGGTCACCGATTCGGCGGCTTGGAGGACTTGGCGGACAAGGGTGGCGCGCGGACGGCCGGAGGGCTCGCACAACCGGTCCACGGCACCGGAGATCCCGATGGCGCCGACGACGAGGCCGCCGGGGATCCGGATGGGCGCGGCGATGCTCGCCTCGCCCGGCATGTACTCCTCGGCCTCACCCGCCCAGCCCTGCGCGCGCACCTCGGTCAGCACCCGTTCCAGCGCCTGGGCGCGCGTGATCGTCCTGCGCGTCAACGACGTCAGCTCCCGCCGGCGTGCGGCCGCCGACAGGTCCGGGTCGTAGGCGAGCAGCACCTTGCCCAGTGCCGTCGCGTGCAACGGCAGCATCGCACCGATCCCGAGCGTTTGCACCGAGTCGTCCGGGCGGAACACGTGGTGCACGACGAGGACGGCGCCGTCGTGGTGCATGCCGATCCGGACCTCCTGGCCGCTGCGGGCGGCCAGCGTGTCGGCCCAGTTGATCGAGCGGGAGCGCAGCTCGTTCGCGTCGAGATAGGACGTGCCCAGGTGCAGCAGGGCCGCGCCGAGCCGGTAGCGGCCCGTCGCCGGGTCCTGCTCGACGAACTCGACCCGTTGCAGCGTGCGGAGAATCCCGTGCGCGGTGCCGCGCGCGAGACCGAGCGAATCGGCTATCTCCGTGAGGCCGTGATGGCCGGAGCCACGCGCCAGGAGCCGCAGCACGGCTGCGGCTCGTTCGATCGACTGGATGGGTCCCGGCACGGCGGCAAACGTAATTGAGACGACCCGTGTCGGCAATGTCGAACAGCTCCCCGCGTCGCCTGACCTGGAGAACCGGCGGAAAACCGCTGGAAGAGCGACGTTTTCGCGCAGAGTGACCGAGTGGTCACAACGGTGCACCCACCTGGTGTCGACATTGTCGAAACGCACCCGTTGAGCAGGCGTGACGCCGGTCATTACGTTCCGCGTCAATCACCAGCGGGTGATCAGCCGTTCAAGGACGAATGGGAGGCCAGCGTGGGTCTCGGGTCAGTGTTCCTCAGCGAGGTGCTCGGTACGGGCGTCCTGCTGTTGCTGGGTGCGGGCGTGGTGGCCAACGTGCTGCTCGCCAAGTCGAAGGGGCTCGACGGCGGATGGCTGTTGATCAACTTCGGCTGGGGCCTCGGTGTCTTCGCCGGTGTGTACGTCGCCTACAAGTCGGGCGCGCACCTCAACCCGGCGGTGACCGTCGGCATCCTGACCAGTGGCGCCGCTGAGTACGCCCCTGGTGTTCCGGTCAGCGCGGGCTCCACGATCGTGTACTTCGCCGGTGAGTTCCTCGGCGCGTTCCTCGGTGCGGTGCTCGCGTGGCTCGCCTACAAGCCGCACTTCGACGAGACGCCCGACGAGGGCCTCAAGCTCGCCGTCTTCTCCACCGGCCCGGCGATCCGCAGCTACACCTGGAACCTCGTGTGCGAGGTCATCGGCACGTTCGTCCTGGTCTTCGTGATCCTCGCGTTCGGCAAGACCCCGACCCAGATCGGCCCGCTGGCCGCGGCGCTGCTGGTCGTCGGCATCGGCGCCTCGCTCGGTGGCCCCACCGGCTACGCGATCAACCCGGCTCGCGACCTCGGTCCGCGCATCGCGCACGCCCTGCTGCCGCTCTCTTACAAGGGCACCGACGGTGAGGCCATCGGCAAGAAGGACTCCGACTGGGGCTACTCGTGGATCCCGGTCGTCGGCCCGCTCGTCGGCGGTGCCATCGCCGGCGTCGTCGCCTCGCTCGTGTTCTGACGCGTGTTCTGACCATCCCGAAAGGACAAACTTCGATGACGCAGTACGTTCTCGCCGTCGACCAGGGCACGACCAGCACGAGGGCCATCATCTTCGACCACAGCGGCTCCATCGTCGCCGTGGGCCAGAAGGAGCACGAGCAGATCTTCCCGCGGGCCGGCTGGGTCGAGCACAACCCGGTCGAGATCTCCGAGAACACCCGGTTCGTGATCGGCCAGGCGCTCGCCGCCGCCGACCTCAACACCGGTGACCTCGCCGCCGTCGGCATCACCAACCAGCGCGAGACCGCGGTGGTGTGGGACCGCAACACCGGCGAGCCCGTCTACAACGCGATCGTGTGGCAGGACACCCGCACCCAGGCGATCGTCGAGGAGCTGGGCGCGCTCGGCGGCGGTGCCGAGCGGTACAAGACCAAGGTCGGTCTGCCGCTCGCGACCTACTTCTCCGGCCCGAAGATCCGCTGGATCCTCGACAACGTCGAAGGCGCCCGTGAGCGCGCCGAGGCCGGCGACCTGCTGTTCGGCAACACCGACACGTGGACGCTGTGGAACCTCACCGGCGGCCCCAACGGCGGTGTGCACGCCACCGACGTGACCAACGCGTCGCGGACCATGCTGATGGACCTCGACACGCTGCAGTGGGACGCCGAGATCGCCGCCGAGATGGGCATTCCGCTGTCCATGCTCCCGGAGATCCGGTCCTCCTCGGAGGTCTACGGCAACGGCGGCCCCGGCGGGGTGCTCAAGGGGGTGCCGATCGCGGGCATCCTCGGCGACCAGCAGGCCGCCACGTTCGGCCAGGCCTGCTACGAGCCCGGCACCGCGAAGAACACCTACGGCACCGGCAACTTCATGCTCCTCAACACGGGCACGGAGAAGGTCGCGTCGAAGAACGGCCTGCTGACGACGGTCTGCTACAAGATCGGCGACGAGGCCCCGGTCTACGCCCTGGAGGGCTCGATCGCGGTCACCGGCTCGCTGGTGCAGTGGCTGCGCGACAACCTCGGCATCATCGGCTCCGCACCGGAGATCGAGACGCTGGCCCGCTCGGTCGAGGACAACGGCGGCGCGTACTTCGTGCCCGCGTTCTCCGGCCTGTTCGCGCCGTACTGGCGGGCGGACGCGCGCGGCGCGGTCGTCGGCCTGACCCGGTTCGTCAACAAGGGCCACCTGGCCCGCGCCGTGCTGGAGGCGACCGCGTTCCAGACCCGCGAGGTCCTGGACGCGATGAACGCCGACTCCGGCGTGCCGCTGACCGAGCTGAAGGTCGACGGCGGCATGGTCGCCAACGAGCTGCTGATGCAGTTCCAGGCGGACGTGCTGGACGTGCCGGTGGTCCGCCCGGTCGTCGCCGAGACGACCGCGCTCGGTGCCGCGTACGCCGCCGGTCTGGCCGTCGGCTACTGGTCCTCTTTGGACGAGCTGCGCGCCAACTGGGCCGAGGACAAGCGCTGGACGCCGTCGCTGCCCGCCGAGGAGCGCGAGCGCGAGTACCGCAACTGGAAGAAGGCCGTCACCAAGTCGTTCGACTGGGTCGACGCCGATGTCCGATAAAAGCCGACGTTCGTTGAGCTGGTTCTTCTTTCTTAGGAGCTGAAGTTGTTCGCGAGGCTGGATCCGGCTCGGCGTGCTGACTCGGTGCGTTCGTTGGGCTCCGCGGAGTTCGACGTGCTGGTGGTCGGAGGTGGTGTGGTCGGCGCGGGCGCTGCTCTGGACGCCGCGTCGAGAGGCCTCTCCGTCGCGCTGGTCGAGGCACACGACTGGGCGGCGGGCACGTCGAGCCGGTCCAGCAAGCTCGTCCACGGCGGGCTGCGGTACCTGGAACAGCTGGAGTTCAAGCTGGTCCGGGAAGCTCTGAAGGAACGCGGGCTGCTGTTGCGCCGGCTCGCACCCCACCTGGTGCGGCCGGTGCCGTTCCTCTTCCCGCTTTCGAAGCAGTGGGAACGCGCCTACGTCGGCGCTGGTGTGTTGTTGTACGACACGATGGGTGGCGCCGGTGCGGTGCCGATGCACCGGCACCTGTCCCGCAACCGGATGGCTCAGGTCGGGCCGTCGCTCGACGTCACGAAGTTCGCCGGCGCGATCCGGTACTACGACGCGCAGATGGACGACGCCCGGCTGGTCCTGACGCTGGTGCGCACCGCCGCCCAGCACGGCGCCACCGTGGTGTCGCGGGCTCGGGTGACCTCGCTGGTGCGGTCCGGCGGCCGGGTGAGCGGCGCGCTGGTCGAGGTCGACGGCCAGACGGTCGAGGTGCGCGCGAAGCGGGTGATCAGCGCGACCGGGGTGTGGACCGACTCGCTGAACTCGATGTCGCCCGGCACTCCGCCGTTCCACGTGCGGATGTCCAAGGGCGTGCACGTGCTCGTCGACCGCTCGAAGATCGACCTGGACGGCGGGCTGATCACGCGGACCGAGAAGTCGGTGCTGTTCGTGATCCCGTGGGGCGCCTACTGGATCATCGGCACGACGGACACGCCTTATGACGGCGATCCCGCTGCCGTCGCTGCTACTTCTGAAGACGTTTCCTACATCCTCGACCACGTCAACGCGGTGCTGCGCACTCCGCTGTCCGTTGATGACGTCGTTGGTACTTATGCGGGTCTGCGGCCGTTGCTCGACGGCGCTTCCGGCGACACGGCGAAGCTGTCCCGTGAACACGCCGTGGCGCAACCGGAGCCGGGCTTCTTCGTGATCGCCGGCGGCAAGTACACGACCTACCGGGTGATGGCCGCGGACGTCGTGAACTCCGCGGTGGCCGGTCTCGGTCGCGCGGTCGCACCTTCGCTGACCGCCCGGCTGCCGTTGTGCGGTGCGGTCGGCTACCACGAGCTGTGGGCGGACCGGGCTCGAGTCGCCGCCGAGTCCGGCCTGCCCACGTCCACCGTGGAGCGTCTGCTGCAGCGCTACGGCTCGGCCGTCTCGGACGTGCTCGCCCTGATGGCGCAGGATTCCTCGCTGGCAGAGCCGGTCGCCGGCTACCTGGCGGCGGAGATCGTCTACGCGGTCACGCACGAGGGCGCTCTGGACCTGGAGGACGTGCTGGCGCGGCGCACCCGCATCGCGATGGAGCACCTGGACTTCGGCGCCTCGGTGGCGGACCGGGTGGCCGACCTGATCGCCGGACCGCTGGGGTGGTCGGCCGCCGAACGCGACGCGGCGGTCGAGGCCTACCGCACCAGTCGTGAGCTGGCGGCGAGATGAGATGGACAGCGCGGAGCTGATCGAGAGGCTGCGGCGGGAAGGCGGCTTCCGCCTGTTACCGCTGCTGGGGAACACCGGGCAGGTCGCAGGGGTGCACCTGACCCGGTTCCTGCCCGGCGGGCACCTCGACGTGATCCAGGCCTGGGACGAGCGGTGGGCGGCCTACGCGCGGCTGCCCGACACACTGGACACGCAGGCGCCGTTCCTCGGGCCGGTCGGCGGCGGGGTGGTCCGCAGCGGCCCGTTCGCCCGCATCGTCGCACCGCTGCTGCCGTTGCAGCCCGGAATCGTCGGTGGCGCCGAGTAGGTTGAGATGCAGGGGTTTCCGTCGCTCAGGAGGTGGGTGTTGGGGGCGGGGAAACAGCC
>NZ_JBEXJN010000138.1:0-7795 GCF_040609115.1 Lentzea sp. NPDC004782 | reverse complement strand
CGCTTTTGTCCACCTGAGGTGGACAAAAGCGCCGTTCATCGACCTTCCGAGCCGGGCGTGTCGGGCCCGCTCAGACGATGCCGAGGGCGATGCCGAACTCGGGCTTGGCGTTCAGGAGGTAGGCGCCGGCGGACTGGAGGATCCGGTCCTGGGCGGCGAGGTGCTGGCAGATCGTGGCGGTGTCGCGCAGCCACCGGTCCATCGGTGAGGAGCGGTGGATCGACCACGTCTGCAGCAGGTCGAACAGGCGGTTCACGATCGAGCGCGACATGCGGAACGCGTGCACCCACGACAGCGGGCAGGCGGCGCGGTCGATCGGGTCCAGGTCGTCGAGCGTGCCACCGGCGGCGAGCACTTCCCACTGGCGTTCCAGCGCGCCGTAGACGCCCGCGCGGGTGGCGTTGAAGTCCGCCTCGCACGCCGCCAGCGTCACCTGCACGCGCCAGATGTCCGCCCAGTCCGTGCCCGTCATGCGGTCAACGCGCTGCAGCACGCTTTCCCGGGCGTAGTCCAGCGCGGCCCGCGCGACGCCGAGCGAGACGCCGCACATCGTGCGGGTGAACGCGTCGGGCTGGGCGAGCGGCCCGCGGCGGCCGCGCACGTTGTCGAAGCTGAACGAGTGCTCCTCCGGCACGAAAACGTCGCTCATCGTGTAGTCGCAGCTGCCGCTGCCGCGCAGGCCGGTGGTGTCCCAGTTGTCGATCACCTCGACCTGGCCGCGCGGCACGAGGAACTGGCGCGACTCGTGCGGGTTGCTGCCGTCCGGGCTCGCGTACTTCTTCCCGTCCTGGTAGACGAAGCCGCCGGAGATCACCCAGTCGGCGTGGCCGATGCCGCTGCCGAACGGCCAGCGCCCGCTCAGCCGGTAGCCGCCGGGCACCTTCTCGGCGCGGCCGGAGGGTTGCAGCAGGCCGGCGACGATCTGGTCGGGGTTCGGGAACATCTCCTTCGCCACCACCGGGTCGATGAACTCGGCGTAGATGCCGGTGTTCGACCCGATCATGGAGCACCAGCCGACGGAAGCGTCCCCGTAGGACAGCGCCTCGACGACCTCCAGCTGCTCCATCGAGGTCAGTTCCAGTCCGCCCCAGTGCTTTCCGAAGCACATGCGGAAGACTCCGTTGTCGCGCAACGTGTCCACGATGTCCTGCGGCAGGTGCCGCAGCCGCTCGATCTCGGCGGACCGTTCGCGCAGCGACGGTGCCAGCGCCTTGGCGCGCTCGATGAGCTCTGCCGCGGTCCGGGCCGCGGGCGTCCTCGTCATGGTCACCCTGAACTCCCCCTACTTGACGATGCCGAGGCAGATGCGGAACTTGGGCCGGCGACCGAGCAGGTACGCGCCCGCGGACTCGAGGATCGCGTCCTGCGCCGAGAGGTTCTGGCACATGGTCGCGGTGTCGCGCAGCCACCGGTCCATCGGCGAGGACCGGTGGATCGACCACGTCTGCAACAGGTCGAACAGGCGGTTGACGATCGAGCGCGACGTGCGGAACGCGTGCAGCCACGCGATCGGCGACGCGGCGCGTTCGTTCATCGTGAGGTCGTCCAGCGTGCCGCCGGACGACAGGACCTCCCACTGCCGCGTCATCGCGGAGTAGACGCCGTTGCGGGTGGCGTTGAAGTCGGCCTCGCACTCGGCGAGCGTGACCTGGACGCGCCAGATGTCCGCCCAGTCCGTGCCGGTCATCCGGTCGACCCGCTGCAACACGGTCTCACGGGCGTAGTCCAGCGCCGCACGTGCGACGCCGAGCGGGACACCGCACAGGCTGCGCATGAAGGATTCGGGCTGTGCCAGCGGATGCGGCTCGCAGCGCGGGTTGTCGAACGTCAGGGTGTGCTCCTCCGGCACGAACACGTCCGTGATCCGGTAGTCCGAGCTGCCGGTGCCGCGCAGGCCCGTGGTGTCCCAGTTGTCCAGGATCTCGACCTGGCTCCGCGGCACCAGGAACTGGCGCGACTCGTGCGGGTTGCTGCCGTCCGGGCTCGCGTACGGTTCGCCGTCGGAGAAGACGAACGCACCGGACATCACCCAGTCGGCGTGGTGGACGGTGCTGCCGAACGACCACTGGCCGCTCAGCCGGAACCCTCCGGGCACCTTGTCGGCGCGCCCGGCAGGGGCCAGCACGCCGGCGGTGACCATGTCCAGCCGCGGGTAGACCTCGCGCACGACGGCCGGTTCGAGGAAGTTCGCCAGCAGCCCGGTGTTCGCGCCGATGATGCCGCACCACGCGGCGGACGCGTCGCCGTACGCGAGCGCCTCGGCGACCTGCGTCTGCTCCATCGACGTGAGCTCGGGGCCACCCCACTCACGGCGGAAGCACATGCGGTGCACACCGGTGCCGCGCAGCAGCTCGACGACGTCGGCCGGGAGCTGCCCGGCCGCCTCGATCTCGGCGGACCGCTCGCGCAGCACCGGCGCGAGGGCCTTCGCGCGGGCGATGATCTCGGTCGCCGTGCGGGGCTCGTCGGCCACCGTGGTCATGTTCTCGCTCCTGAGGCTCGTCATTCGTCCACGTCCAAAAGCCCCGCGGGCATCGCGAAAGGCGCGTCGGGGTCGGCAGGTCCGACCGGTTCGGTCTCCAGCTCCACCAGGGCGGCGGCGGTTTCCAGCCGTTCCAGGCACGTCTGCATGTCGTCGGCCTCGCACACGACGAACGAGTGCCGCGCCAGGTAGCCGCCGGGAGGCAGGCGCAGCACCGTTCCCGGCTCGCACATCGGCGAGGTCGCGACCAGGCCGGGCGCCTCGGACGGCAGCTTGATCGACTTCAGCAGGCAGTCCTGCTCCGGGATGCCAAAGCGGATGCCCGCGACGCGGCGGTGCGTCGGCGTGATGTCCGGCCGCTGCCCGGTCGTGACGTCGAACAGCACCTCGCCGGGCTCGATGCCGGTGGCGGTGCGGCCCAGGAACGGGATGAGGTCGCCGCCGAGCCTGCCGTTGATCTCGATGATCAGCGGGCCGCGGTCGGTCAGCCGCACCTCGCTGTGGGTGATGCCGTTCTCGATGCCCAGCGCCTGATGTGCCTCCGCAAGGTGCCGCATGAGTTCCTGGTCGTCGAGCAACGGGTCGTTCGCGTCGACGACGTGCCCGACCTCCTCGAAGTACGGGTGGTCGCTGGAGTGCTTGCGCGCCACGAACATCGGCAGGTACTCGCCCTTGTGGACGGCGCCGTCGACGCTGATCTCGGGGCCGGGCGCGTAGCGTTCGACGATCGCGCTCGCCCGGTACGGGCCGGGGTCGACCTCGCTCGCCGACAACGCGGTGTGGAACGCCTCGTCGAGCTCGGCCTCGTCGGTGGCGAAGACGACGCCGATGCTGGCGCCCATCGCACGCGGCTTGATCACGACCGGGTAGCCGATGCGGTCCGCCGCGGCGCGGGCCTGCTCGACGGTGGTCGTGAGCTCGAAACCGGGCTGGTGCAGGCCGGCGGCGGTGAGCACGGCACGGGTGCGTTCCTTGTCGCGGCAGCCGCGCACGCCCGCCGCGGACAGACCCGGCACGCCGAACTCGGCGGCGAGCAGGCCCGCGTCGAGCACCAGCGGTTCGTCCCAGCACATCAGGCCGACGACGGTGCGGCGGGCCACGACCTCGCGGGCGGCCTTGCCCATGATCTCCGAGTCGAAGACGTTCGCGACGACGATCTCGTCGAAGTACTGGCGCTGCCAGGTGGGCTTGAGGTTGTTGATCAGGACGAGGTCGATGCCGGCGGCCTTGGCGCGCCGGGCGATCGGGGCGACGAGGTACTCGCGGTAGACCTTGAGGCCGCTGCCGATGACGAGGATTGCCGGGTTGCTCATGCCTTCACTCCAGTGCGGCGGGCGAGGAGGTCGGTGAGGATGTCCTGCGAGCGGTGCGCGATGACGCTGATCAGCGAGTCGGCGATGCCGTGCGTCTCCTCGTTCACGCCCTGCAGGTACATGGCGCCCCACGCGGAGTCGCCGAGGTCGACGCGGTAGCAGCGGCTGACGTTGATCTCGTCGAGGCCCGCCCGTTCGGCCAGGTCGCGGACGAGCCACGGCATGCGCGGGTCGTAGCCGGTGCCCAGCAGCACGAGGTCGCAGTGCAACGGCTCGACCTTGCCGCTCATGCGGTCGCGCAGGTCGAGGACCACCTCGTCGTTCTCGACGCGGGCGGCGACGACCTCGGTCATCGGCCGCACCCACGAGCGCTGCGGGCCGAGCGTCTTCTGCTGGTAGAGCATCGTGTAGAGGTTGTCGAGGAACTCGGGCGCGAGGCCCGCGTAGTTCGTCAGGCGCATCTCGTCGAGGATCTGCCGGCGCACCTCGGGCGGGCTGTCGTAGAACTCGTCGACGAACGACGGGTAGAACAGCTCGTTCACGAACTTGCTGTGCTGGTAGTTCTGCAGCCCGATCGACCGGACGACCATGGTCACCTGGCTCTCGGGCAGGTTCTGGTGCAGCGCGTAGAACATCTCGGCCGCGCTCTGCGCCCCGCCCACGACCACCGCGCGCAACGGCCGGTCCTTGGGGATCTGCGCGATTCTGGTGCGGTACTGGGCGCTGTGCACGATGCGTTCGGCCGGCAGCTCGCCGAACACGTCCGGGATGCGGGGGTCGCGGCCGCCACCGACGACCAGGTCGCGGCAGCGGATCCGGTCACCGTCCACGAGGGACACTTCCCAGCCGGTGATCGAGCCGTCATCGGACCGGGTCGGCTCGATGCTCTGCGCTCGGGAGTCGTAGCGGATCTGCACTCGTTCCAGCGACTTCGCGGCCCACTGCAGGTAGTCCGACAGCTCCCAGCGGAACGGGCTGAAGGTGCCGAGGTTGCAGAACTCGTCGAGCCGTCCCTGGGAGTGCAGGAAGTTGAGGAACGAGAAGCGGCTGCGCGGGTTGCGCAACGTCACCAGGTCCTTGAGGAACGAGACCTGGCTGCGCGCCCACGGCATGAGCAGGTTGCGCTGCCACTTGACGTCCGGGCTCTGCTCCAGCAGGAGGGTGTGCTCCGCCAGGTCCGACTCGGACTCCTCGATCGCGACGGCGAGCGCCAGGTTCGCCGGTCCCGCGCCGATCGCCAGAACGCCGACTTCTCGGTCAGTCACAGTGCCCCCTCGATGGTTTCGCGGCCGAAAACGAAGCTAGACAACGAAGTTCCCCGAGAAGAAGAGGAACCGTTCCCGACCGGCCGGGAATTAGCGGACTTCGATGTGGACGGTCGCCGCCGCGTTCTCCGCGCGCCGCAGGGCGTCCGCGGCCGTGTCGCCGGTGGCCATGACGATGCCCGCGCGGTCCCAGGAGCTGCGCAGGCCGTCGAACCGCTCCCCCGGTGCGACGGTCACCTGCAGCAGGTGCACGCCGTCCAGCTGCCGTGCCTCGTCCACGCCCCCGATGCTCTCGACGACGCCGCGTTCGATCGTCAGGAACCGCACGGCCGCGCCGGTTTTGGCCTTCACGGGCAGGTCGCTCGGCGGGTCCTCGCCCTTGAGCACGGCGTAGTAACAGCGCAACAGCTCGACGGGATAGGCGAGCTGGATGACGTCCAGGATGCCGTCCCCCGCCAACCTTCCCGCACACTCGACGAGGTGCGGGACGCCGTCGGAGACGATCCACTCGCAATGCACGATGCCGTCGCGGAACCCGGTCGCGCCGATCACCCGCGCGGTCTCGTCCTTGAGGAGCTCGTCGAGCTCCGGAGGGATGTCCGCCGGCACGACGTGCGCGAGCTCGACCGGACGCGGACCTGGGACGAGCTGTTTGCCGGTAACGTTGGCCCACAGCGGTTTTCCGCTCCGAACCAGCATCTCGACGCTGAACTCCTCGCCCTCCACGAACTCCTCGGCGAGCATGGAGAGCTCCATCGGCCGGTCCGGGACGAAGATGCCCTCGTCCTGCGCCGTGCAGTGCGCCCACGCCTCTTCGACCTCGTCCGGGTCGTGGATCACCTGCGTGCCCACCGACGCCTGCCGGTTCGACGGTTTGAGCACGACCGGCCTGCCGCGCAGGAACGCCACGACGTCGGCCGGGCTCGTGACGCGGACGCTGGCCGGGTTCGGGATGCCGGCTGCCGCCGTGACGCGGCGCAGCAACGCCTTGTCCCGCATGATCTGCGCCGCGCCGGACGTCGCGCCGGGCAGGCCATAGCGTTCGGCGAGACGGGCGGCGAACGGGGTGGCGTACTCGATCGCCGGGATGATCGCCGCGGGGTCGAGGTCGCGGTGGGCGTGGAAGAACTCGTCGGCCTTGCCCGGCGTGAGGTACTCCCACTCGATCAGGCCGCGGACGAACCCGACGCCCTCGATCTGGTCGCGCACGTGCCGCTTGCGCACCACGTCCGGTTCCTCGACGTAGATCACCGAGTCGTCCGGCTGGAACTCGGCGACCAGGCCGATCGTGACGCCGACGAAGCCGACGACGATGACGGGCTTCACGCCGCACCTGCCTCGACGCGCTCCTCCACCACGCGGACGCCGTACACCGCGAGCAGCCCGGCGACGCCGTTGACCAGCGCGATCACGATCCAGAACGCCCCGCCCAGCGAGTTGAACGTGAACACGCCGAACAGCGGCCCGATGGCGGACGCGAGCCCGACCACCGCCTGCATCGTGCCGATGTAACGGGACTTGTGCTCCGCGGGGAACTTCGCCGGGTGCGCGAACATGGTCGGCCCGGCGATCATCAGCCCGCTCACCGCGAACACCGCGCCGAGGATCACGAACGTCCCGGACTGCACGGCGAGGGCGTAGAGGACGAAGCCGAGCGAGTTCACCAGGTGCCCGGCGAGCACGGCCACGTGCGCCGGGATCTTGACGATGTACGAGGTGATCTTCAGCTCGCAGGTGATGAGCACCAGCGAAGAGACCGTGAGCACCGCGCTGTAGAGGCTGGTCGGGTACTTGTCCGCGACGATCTCCAGCGGCAGCGCCGTGGTGGACTGCGCGTACGCGATCGTGCCGAGGAACACCGCCGCCAGGTAGGCGAGGTACCTGCGGTCGCCCGCCATCTTCGCGTACGCGTCTCGTGCGTCTGCTGTGGACTTCTCCGTGTGCTCCTCCGGCGCCTCGACACGCGGCAGCAGCGCGTACGCCAGCAGCGCGTAGAGCAGCGCGGTGGCGCCGTCGAGGTAGAAGAGCAGGTCCCAGTCGACGAGGATCAGGCCCGCGGCGATGAGCGGGGCGAGCGCGGCGCCGGTGTTCAGCGCGATCCGCATCATCGAGAACGCCATCACCTGGTGCTCTTCCGGCATCAGGTCGCTGAGCAGCACCGCCGCGGCCGGCCGGTACGCCTGCGTCACCAGGCCCGCGAGGCCCACCACGACGAACAGCACCACCGGCATCTTGGCCACGAACGGGATCGACGCCACCAGCGGCGCGGACGCCAGCATGGCGGCGGTGATCGTCGTGCGCGGCCCGAACCGGTGTGTGAGCTCGCCGCCGAGCAGCGTGCCGAAGATCGACCCGACGCTGTAGGCGGCGAGGCACAGGCCGGCGATGCCGACCGCGTCACCGCGGAAAGTCAGGTACAGCAGGATGAACGTCTGGACGAACGCGCCGAGCTGGTTGATCAGCACGCCGCCGAGGAGGTAGCGGACGGGGGTGGGGGTCACCCGCAACGTGGCGAAGACCCCGGTCTTCTCGGACATCAGGCTGCCTCCTCAGGGGCGTTGACGACGGGCACGGCGACCGGTGGTGCCGAACCGGAACTGCTACGTGGATGAAGGGCTCCTTCCTCCACGTCAGGTGGAGGAAGGAGCCCATCATCCACCTCACCGGACGGCGAGTTGCGAACCAACCTCACGCCGCCTCCCCCAGCCCCCCCAGCGCCCCCCCCCAGCGGGCGG
>NZ_JBEXJN010000137.1:0-8040 GCF_040609115.1 Lentzea sp. NPDC004782 | reverse complement strand
GTCTCTATGAACGGCGCATTTGTCCACCTCACGTGGACAAATGCGCCGTTCATCGAGCACCCGGCGGACGAGATCAGCTCGGCGCCACGGCCCTGCCGGTCTGCGGGGAGATCATGCCCGCGCACAGGCCGTGGCTCGCCAGCACCCGCGCGATGCCCGGGATCGCGGCGATCGTGTTCGCGGGCCAGTCGTGCATGAGGATGACCTGGCCGTTGGTAAGCCTGCCGTTCGCCTGCACGATCGCGTCGACGCTCGCGTTGTTCCAGTCCTGCGAGTCGACGTCCCAGATGATCTGCCGCAGCCCGTACTGGGACGCGACGGACTGCACGGTCGAGTTGGTCTCGCCGTAGGGCGGCCGGAAGAGCTTCGGCGTGCCGCCGCCGGCGGCCGCGATCGCCTGCTGGGTGCGGGAGATCTCCGAGTCGACCTGCGCCCGGCTCAGCTGGGTCAGGTGCGGGTGCGTGTAGCTGTGGTTGCCCACCCACATGCCGGCGCTGACCTGTGCGCGGACCAGCGCCGGGGACGACGCGGCGTTCTTGCCCACGTTGAACGTCGTGGCGCGCAGGCCGTTCTGCCTGAGGGCGTTGAGCAGGTTCTGCGTCGTGGACGACGGGCCGTCGTCGAACGTGAGCCCGACGTACCCCGAGCAGGCGGCGGCCTGTGCCGGGACCGCGGTGGCGACGCTCGCGGCCAGCATCGCCGCGGTGACGAGGAGTTTGGTGCGCACGGTTTCTCCCTCAAATCGCTGTGTGCTCACAACGCAGCGGGCGGAAACTGCGAGAGGTCAATTGCTCAGCCACACTTTAGCGAGCTTGACAAGGCCGTCGAATTTCGCGCGAATTCGACCAGGAATTCGACTGTTCGAATGCCGCGGCAGGCGGGACCTCGGCGTCGACCGCCTGCCGCGACACGATCGGGTCAGCCCACGTGGACGACGCGGGCCGCGCCGCCGCCACGCCGGACCGGCTCGGCGAGCGCGCGCCAGCGGCCGTCGGGGAGGCGTTCGATCGCGGTCGCCGCGCCGATGTCGGCCACCTGGCTGAACTGGTGACCGATCCCCCGCAGGCCCTCGGCCTGCGCCGAGGCGAGGAACGCCGCCTCAGCGGGTGTCACCGCGGCGTTGCGCTGCGAGACCCGCGGTGCCTTGATCGCGTCGAGCAGCGACAGCTTGCGGTCGATGTGCAGCGTGAGGATCTGGGCGACGGTGGTGATGATCGTCGCGCCGCCGGGTGAGCCGACGACGAAGGCCAGCTTGCCGTGGTCGAGGACGATGGTCGGTGCCATCGAGGACCGGGACCGCTTGCCGGGGCCGGGCAGGTTGGGGTCCGGCACGCCGGGAGTGACGGGGACGAAGCTGAAGTCGGTCAGCTCGTTGTTGAGCAGGAAGCCGCGACCGGGCACGACGATGGCGCTGCCGCCCTCCGCCTCGATGGTGTAGGTGTAGCTCACCGCGTTGCCCCAGCGGTCGGTGACCACGAGGTGCGTGGTGTTCTCCACGTCCTGGCGGGTGGGCGAGGCCTGGGCGGCGGTCGCGCACGGCCGCGGGTTGCGCGGGTCGCCGGCCGCGACCGGCGCGGGCAGCACGGCGTTCGGCTTGATCAGGCACGCCCGGCTGTCGGCGAAGCGCTGGGACAGCAGTCCGGCGGTCGGCACGTCCGAGTAGCGGGGGTCGCCGACCCAGCGGTTGCGGTCGGCGAAGGCCAGCTTCGTCGACTCGATGAACCGGTGCAGGTGCTGCACGTCGGAGACCTTCGACAGGTCGGCCGACTCCAGGATGTTCAGGGCCTCACCGACGGTGGTGCCGCCGCCCGACGACGGGCCCGCGCTGTACACGTCCAGGCCGCGGTAGCCGACGCGGGTCGGTTCGCGTTCCTCGACGCGGTAGCGCACCAGGTCGAGGAGGCCCATCTTGCCGGGGCGCACGTTGCGGGTGGAGCCCGGCACGACCGGTGGGTGCTGCACGGTGCGGACGACGTCCTGGCCGATCGCGCCGCCGTGCAGGGACAGCAGTCCGGTGTCCGCCAGCTCGCGGTAGGTGTCGGCGAGCTGCGGGTTGCGGAACACGCTGCCGACCGCGGGCGGCTTCCCGCCGGGGAGGAACAGCTCGCGCGTGGAGGTGAAGTCGGCGAACCGCGCGGCGTTGTTGGTGATCTGGGTGTTGAAGGTCTGGTCGACGACGAACCCACGCCGTGCCAGCGCTTCCGCGGGCGCCATCGCGTCACGCAGGCCGATCGTGCCCCACCTGTTCAGCGCCTGCTGCCAGGTCCTGGGCGCGCCGGGCACGCCCACGGCCAGGCCGCTGGTCATGGCCTCGGCGAACGGCAGCGGCTTGCCGTTCTCCACGAACAGGTTCTCGTCCGCCGCCCGCGGCGCCGTCTCGCGTCCATCCAACGTGGACACACGGCCGGTGCGGGCGTCGTAGTAGACGAAGTACCCTCCACCGCCGATGCCCGCGGAGAACGGGTCGGTCACCCCGAGAGCCGCCGCGGTGGCGACGGCGGCGTCCACCGCGTTGCCACCTCGCCGCAACACGTCGATGCCGACCTGCGAGGCGTCGGGGTCCACACTGGACACCGCGCCGCCGTTCCCGGTCGCTTCGGGAACCCGTGGCGCGGCACCGGTGTCGGCGTGGGCGACAGGTGTCAGAGACACCGCGGTGAGCAACAGAGCCAGACCTGTCCGCAGCAACATGGCTTTCTACTACCGCAGGCCCCTGGCGGTGCGACAGGAACTTGAGGAAAACCTGAGGTTCACGCCCGCAACTGGCGAAGACCGTCGACGATCAGCTTCAGACCGAAGGCGAACTCGTCCTGCAGCGGCACCGGCAACGAGTCCGCGACGGCGAGCGTGGCCGGGAAGTCGGCGGGCGACAAGCCGTGCAGGTGGGCCGACATCCGCTCGCGCTCGACGTCGTTGCCCGGTCCGGTGAGCTGGATGGCGAAGCCCAGGACGTAGCGCGCGAGCGTGGCGTAGGCGCGTGCCGCGGCGCTCGGCGGAAACCCGCCGGCGAGCAGGACGGCCAGGCAGCGTTCGCGCAGCACCATCGCGTTCGGCCCGACCGGCGTCTGCTCGATCAGCAAAGGCGCGATGTTCGGATGCCTGCCCAGCGTGTCGAACATGGTCCTGGCGACGGCCTGGCAGGCCTGCTCCCAGCCCATCTCCGCCAACGTCGCCCGGTCGAGCTCGACCTCGCCGAACACGCGGTCGATCACGCAGGTGATCAGGGCCGCGCGGTTGTCGAAGTGGCGGTACAGCGTGGCCGTCCCCGACGCGAGCCGTTGCGCGAGGGTCCGCATCGACAGCGCCTCGGCGCCTTCCTCGTCGACGATCTGCAGCGCGGTGGCGAGGATCCGGTCCAGCGGGACGGCGGGGCGGCCGCGAGACCGCCGGGCGGAGGAGGACGAACTGGTCACGCCGTGAGTATGACCTCCGGTTGACACCCCCGACAATAACGGCAACACTGTTGCCATTATGAAGACCAATGACATCCGGGTCGTCTCCGTGGACGGCCTGCGCGTGCACTACGCGCGTTCGGGCCGGGGACCGGCGGTTTTGCTGCTGCACGGCAGCGGGTCGTCGCTGGAGGGCTTCGAGCGGGTGGCGGAGCTGCTGTCGGCGTCCTTCGACGTGATCCGCCCGGACCTGCCCGGCTTCGGGCGGACGGGGCCGCGGCCCGACCGCGACTACCGCGTCCGGACGTACGCGGCGACGATCGCCCGCTTCATGACCGCGCTGCAACTGCCGCGCTTCGCGGTGGTGGGCAACTCGCTCGGCGGCAACATCGCGTGGAACCTCACCCTGGACGCGCCGGAGCGGGTCGACGGCCTGGTGCTGGTCAACGCCACCGGTTATCCGGAGAAGACCCTGCCCGCGGGGTTGCGGCTGGCCCGAAACCCGTTGCTGCGCCCCGTGTTGCGGCGATGGCTCCCGCGCGGCGCGACCGAACGCGGGCTGCGGGACGCGGTCGGCGCGGGCTCGGCGATCGTGGACGACGCCATGGTCGACCGGGTGCACGCGCTGACCGGCCTGCCCGGGAACCGGTCGGCGTTCGTCGACTTCGCCAACACCGACCAACCCGACCGCAGCGGCGAGATCAGGCGGATCTCCGTGCCGACACTGGTCCTGCGCAGTGCCGGCGTCGACGGGCAGCACTTCGCCCGCGACATCACGGATGCCCAGGAGCGGGTGCACCCGGAGGGCGGGCACCTGCTGCCGGAGGAGGACCCGGAGTGGGTCGCCGCGGCGATCACCGAGTTTCTGCACGAGGAGCGGCGATGAGGTACTTCGTCGCGTCCGACGAGGACCGTCGGCTCGACCCGGCGGCGCGGCGCACGTCGCGCGGCGATTTCGTCGCGCTCTCCGACGGTGTGACGCACTACGAGCTGGCCGGACCCGAGGACGGCGCGCTCGTCGTGCTGGTCGGCGGCATCACGATCCCGTTGTCCTACTGGGACCGGACCGCCGAACGGCTGCACGCCCGCGGCCTGCGCACGTTGGCCTGCAGCGGTTACGGCCGCGGCGGTTCCGACCGGATCGACGGCCCCTACGACGAGGCGTTGTTCGTCCGGCAACTGGCCGAGCTGACCTCGGCACTGGACCTCACGCCACCGTGGCACGTGGTCGGAACCTCGATGGGTGCCCTGGTCGCGATGGCCTACGCGAACCGGTACCCCGGGAACACGGCCACGCTCGCCGTCGTCGGTCCGGCCGGACTGAGCGCGCGTCCGGCGCCGCAACGGTTGCTGCGCAACAACTTCGTGGGAAGCTTCGTCGCCAGGCGGTTCGGCCGCGGGCTGCTGGAAGGGCACCTCGGGCACAACGTCCGCGATCCCGGCCTGTCCGCCGAACTGGTCGCGATGGTGCGCGACGCCTACCGGTTCGAGGGCTCGCTCTACGCGTTCTTCCGGACGCTGCGCGACTTCCCGCTGCACGAACGGCAGGAGCTGTTCCGCAGGACCGGTGATCTGGGCATCCCGGCGCTGCTGGTGTGGGGTGACGACGACCGGGTCACCCCGATCACCCAGCTGGACGCGGTCCGCGCGCTCCTCCGTCCACGACAGACCCATGTGATCCCGCAGTGCGGCCACATGGCCCCGTTCGAACGGCCTGACGACGTCGGCGACCTGCTCGCGTCGTTCGCCGTTCCCCAGTCAGATCGGCTCGAACCGTGAACCACCCGGAGATCGTCGACGTCCTGATCGCCGGTGCCGGCCCGACCGGCACCACGCTGGCGATCGACCTCGTCCGCCGCGGCCTGAACGTCCGGATCATCGACAAGGCCCAGCACTCCTTCGAGGGCTCGCGCGCCAAGGGCGTCCAGCCGCGGACGCTGGAGGTGTTCGACGACCTCGGCGTGCTCGGCGACGTCCTCGACGGCAGCAGCGACTACCCCCGGCTGGGCATCCACCTGGGACCGGTCGCCGCTCCGTGGCGCATGTTCTCCCACCGCGAGCGCAGCACCGACGTCCCGTACCCGAACACCCGGCTGATACCCCAGTACCGCACCGACCGCGTGCTGCACGACCGGCTGGAGCAGCTGGGCGGAAGGGTCGAGTACGGCGTGGAACTCGTCGGCTTCGTCCAGGACAGCACGTCGGTCGCGGTCAGGACGACCGGCGAAACGATCACCGCGCGCTATCTCGTGGGAGCGGAAGGCGGTTCGAGCGCCGTGCGCCGGCATCTCGGTGTGGGTTTCCTCGGCGACACCGACGAGCAGGACCGGATGCTCATCGTCGACGCCGTCACCACCGGCCTGTCCCGCGACCGCTGGCACGTGTGGCCGGGGGTGAAGGGGCGCTTCGCGGGTGCGTGTCCGTTGCCGCACACGGACGATCTCTTCCAGTGGATGGTCCGGCTCTCCCCCGACGAGGAACCGCCGGAGGGAGCGGAGGCGATCACCCGGCGAATTCAGCGGCAGACCCGCAACCGGCACGTCGAGCTGAGCGAGATCCGCTGGCGGTCGGTGTTCCGGCCCAACATCCGCCTGGCGGAGGCGTACCGCCGCGGGCGGGTCTTCCTCGCGGGCGACGCCGCGCACGTGCACACCCCGGCCGGCGCGCAGGGGCTCAACACCGGTGTCCAGGACGCCTACAACCTCGGTTGGAAGCTCGGCCAGGTCCTCGCCGGCGCCGACCCGCGGCTGCTGGACAGCTACGAGGCCGAACGCCTGCCGATCGCCGCGGCTGTGCTCGGGCTGTCCACGCGGAAGTACGAGGGCCTCGCGAAGCTCGACCCGTCGAGCCTGCGCCGTGGCAACGACGAGCAGCAGCTGTCCCTGACCTACTACGGCGGCCCGCTCGCGCCCGTTGGCGGTGACCGCACGAAAACGCTGCAGGCCGGCGACCGTGCGCCGGACGCGGAACTGCTCGACGCGGACGGGACGGCGGTCCGGCTGTTCGACGCCTACCGGGGTCCGCACTTCACCGTTGTCGCGTACGGCCAGAACGCCGCCATGGCGAGCAACGAGCTGGACTGGCCGGACGCGGGAGCGCCACTGCGGCGCGTCACCGTCGACGCGCTCACCGACCCCCGGCACAACTTCCGCCACAGCTACGGACTCGACGGAGACACCTTGCTGCTCATCCGGCCCGACGGCTACATCGGGCACATCGCGACCCGCGACTTCCTCGGCTCGGCCAGTGCCGCCGCCCGCGCGATGACGCCGGTGACGCGATGAAGCGCGTCCTGCTGCGCGGCGCGCAGGTGATCACCATGGCGGCGCACCGGCCGGACGCCGAGCTCGTCGACGTCCTCGTCGAGGACGACCAGATCGCCGCGATCGGCGAAGGTCTCGGAGAGACGGGCGCCGAGGTCGTCGACGTCACGGGCAGGATCGTCATGCCGGGCCTGGTCAACGCCCACCTGCACACCTGGCAGACCGCGCTGCTCGGGGTGGGGGCGAACTGGACGCTGGCGGACTACCTGGGCCGCATGCACGGTGCCGTGGCCCGGCACTACCGCCCGGAGGACATGCGGATCGGCACGCTCGCGGGCGCGCTGAGCCAGCTCGACCGCGGCACCACCACCCTCGGCGACTGGTGTCACAACACCCCGACGTCGGAGCACACCGACGCGGCGGTCGAAGGCCTTCGCGCGTCCGGCATCCGCGGGGTGTTCCTGCACGGCACCCCGTACTCCGCCGCCGATCTCGCCCATCCCGTGAGCGAGGTCGACCGGCTGCTCGACGGCCGGACCGGCACCCACGCGCTGCTCACGTTCGGCATGGCCGTCCGCGGTCCGCAACTGTCCACTCCGGACGTCGCGGTCACCGACTTCCGCGCCGCGGCGGAGCGCGGAGTCGTGGTGTCGACGCACCAGAGCGGCGGAGCACCGGGGCCGGGGTGGGAGGCAGTGCGGGACGCGGGGTTGCTGAGTCCCGGCACCAACGTCGTGCACGGCGCGGGGCTCACCGACGAGTGGATCAGGACGCTGGTCGACGCGGGCGCGAGCATCACGTGCACCCCCGAGAACGAGCTCGGGCAGGGCCACGGCTCCCCCGTCACCGGAGAACTGCTCCGGCTGGGCGCCGCGCCGTCGCTGGGCACCGACACCGACGCCGTCGCACCCGGCGACGTGCTCTCCGCCGCCCGGATCGCGCTGGCCCACCAGCGGGGCCGCGACCACGACCACCACCGGCGGGAGACCGGGGCGTTCTCGCTCACCGCGACGATCACCGCCAAGCAGGCGCTGGCCTGGGCGACGGTCGAAGGCGCCCGCGCTCTCGGCCTCGACGGCCACGTCGGCCGGCTGGAGGCGGGCCTGCAGGCCGACCTCCTCGTCATCGACTCCGCTCCGCGCCTCGTGCCGACGCACGACCCGATCGCGGTGGCGTTGTACTCGACCCCCGGTGACATCGAGGCGGTCATGGTCGCCGGGCAGTGGCGCAAACGCGACCACGCCCTCGTCGACGTGGACCTCGAAGCGGTGCGAGCGCGGCTGTGGGAGTCCGCCGACCACCTGCTGCCCCGGCTCGCGGACTGGCGATGACGTGGATGAAGGGCGCCTTCATCCACACCAGGTGGAGGAAAGCGCCCTTCATCC
>NZ_JBEXJN010000136.1:0-8062 GCF_040609115.1 Lentzea sp. NPDC004782 | reverse complement strand
CGGCCCCCCCCCCCCCCGCCCCGCACGACGGCTTCGACTGCGCCGACCGGAGCACGGTGACCGGACGGATCAGCCTGCGCCGCAACGGGTTTCACCACACCGCTACGATCACCGGATCGCCGGCGTCAGCGAGGGGTCTGGCGAACCGGTGGGTCTTTCTCGGTGCGGTGGAACAGGGACTGGATGGCGGGGCAGCGGGCGCCTGACGTCGTGCTCGGAGTGCTGGGGCCGCTCGAGGTGGAGGCGGGCGGCCTCGCGCTGGATCCCGGCGGGCCGCGGTTGCGGGCGATGCTCGCGCTGCTCGCGGCGTACGCGGGCCGTCCGGTGAGCGTGGCGATGTTCGTGTCGCAGCTGTGGGGGCCGGTGCCGCCGTCCGACGCGGAACGGACCGTCCGCACCTACGTCTCCAGGCTGCGCAGGGGCGTGGGACCGCTGGCCGAGCTGATCGTCACCCGCGCACCGGGGTACGTGCTGCTGGAACCGGAGGTCGTCGACGCGGTCCGGTTCCAGCGGCTCGCCAGGGAAGGGCACGCGGCGCTGGCGGACGGCGCCATCTCTCTCGCGCACGAGCGGTTGACCGCCGCATTGCGGCTGTGGCGGGGGACGGCGTACCACGAGTTCGACGGTGTCGCCGCGCTCGAGGCGGAGCGGACCCGGCTCGACGGCGTGCGTCTCGACGCCGTGCAGGGCCGGGTCGACGCCGAGCTGGCCGCCGGGGCGGGAGCGGAGCTGGTCACCGAGCTGACGGACCTCACCGCCGCGCATCCGGGCAACGAACGGCTGTGGGGACAGCTGATGACGGCCCTGTACCGCGCGGGCCGCCAGTCCGACGCCCTGGAGGCGTTCCAGCGGGCCCGGCGCGGGCTCGTCGAGCACGCCGGCGTGGAACCGTCACCGGTGCTGACGGGCATCCAGGAAGCGGTCCTCGCGCACGACACCCGGCTGCTGGCCGCGCCCGTGGCGGCTGCTCCGCGCCCGGCGCAGCTGCCGCCCGTGGTGGCGGGGTTCACCGGACGGCAGGCCGAGCTCGCGGCCCTGGACGCCGTCGCCGCCGCGAGAGAAGGCACGGTCGCCGTGGTCGCGGTCTGCGGCACGGCGGGCGTGGGCAAGACGGCGCTGGCCGTGCGCTGGGCCCATCACGTCGCCGACCGGTTCCCCGACGGGCAGCTCTACGTCAACCTGCGCGGCTTCGACCCCGCGGGCGCGCTGCCGCCGGAGGAGGCGCTGCACGGGTTCCTGACCGCTCTCGGTGCCGGCGCCGACCAGATCCCCGATTCCGCGCAGGCCCAGGTCGCGCTCTTCCGCAGCCTGACCGCGGGCAGGCGGATCCTCGTGGTGCTGGACAACGCGCGGGATGCCGCGCACGTCCGTCCGCTGCTGCCGGCCGAGCCGGGCAGCACGGTCGTGGTCACGAGCCGCGACGACCTCGTCGGGCTGGTGGCGCGCGACGGGGCCGGCCGCGTCGGGCTGGACGTGCTCGGTCACGCGGAGGCGGTCGCCCTGCTGCGCCTGCTGATCGGCGACCGGGTGGCCACCCCGGCGGAGCTCGACGGCCTCGCGGAGCAGTGCGCCCGGCTTCCGCTGGCGCTGCGCATCGCGGCGGAGCTCGTCGCTCGCCGCGGCCGCGTCGGTCTTGACGACCTGGCCGACGAGCGCAGGAGGCTGGACAGCCTGGAGGCCGGTGCCGACGCCGACACGGCCGTGCGCGCGGTGTTCTCCTGGTCCGAACGACACCTGCCGCCGCCGGCGAACCGGTTGTTCTGGTTGCTGGGCCTGCATCCCGGCCGCGACACCGACACCGCCGCCGTCTCCGCGCTCGCCGGCGCGGACGCCCGGTCGTTGCTCGACGTCCTGCACGGCGCCCATCTCGTCGAGCGGTCGGACACGGGCCGCTGGACCATGCACGACCTCCTGCGCGTCTTCGCCCGGGAACGCGCCGAGCAGCGGCTCACCGAGTCCGACCGCCAGGCCGCGTTGAAGAACCTCCACGAGCACTACCTCAACGGTGCCCTGGAGGCCACGGAGGTTCTTTACCCGGACGTGAAGCGGAGTGACGGCGCCGGTTCCCCGCTCACGGCCGCCGCCGCGAAGACCTGGCTGGACACCGAACGGGCCACCCTCGTCGCGATCACGCGCACGGCGTCCGGTGAGCACGCCGTCAGGCTCGCCCAGGCGATCGCGGGCCACCTGACCGTCGGCTACCACAACACCGACGCGTTCTCGGTGCACCAGCGCGCACTCGCGGAGGCGGAGGACCTCGGCGACCAGGCCCGCGCCCTGCTGGAGCTCGGGCGGGCCCACGCCCGTTCCGGCGCCTACAGCGAGGCCGAGGAGCACTACGTCCGGGCGCTGCGGCTGTTCCGGCGGCTCGGTGACCTGCCGGGGGAAGCCAGGACGTTGCAGGAGCTGGGCCACCACGAAAGTCGGCTGCGCCGCTACCACGACGCTCTCGCCAGCTACGGCCAGGCGCTGGCGCTGGGCCGGAAGACGGGCGACCGCGGCCAGGAAGCCGTTGCACTGGCCAGCATCGGACAGGTGCAGCACAGCCTCGGCCGGCGCGACGAGGCCGTCGAGTGCTACCGGCAGGCGGCCGAGATCTACGCGGAGATCGGCAAGCGGGTGGGGCAGGGCCGCATCCTCAACGACCTCGGCAGCGCGCTGCAGAGCCAGGGCCGGCTCGACGAGGCCCACGAACACCACCAGCAGGCGCTGCGCATCCTGCACGAGGTGGGCGATCGCGCGGCCGAGTCGGTGGCGCACACCGAACTCGGCCGGATCTGCTCGCGGTGGGGCCGCCACGCCGAAGCACTGGAACACCACCGGCAGGCGATCACGGTGTTCCGCGAGATCGGTGACCCCGTCGGCGAGACGGAGGTGCTCATCGACCTCGGCACCGCCCACGAACGGATGGGACGTCACCGCGAGGCGGCCGATCTGCACCAGCAGGCCGAGGCGCTCGCCGCGAAGCTCGGCGACCGGCAGCTGGAGTGCGCGGCGTTGAACGGACGTGGCCGCGCGGCCCGCGCGTCCGGCCGGGTGGCCGAAGCGCTGGTGTGCCACGAGCGGGCGCTGGGGCAGGCGCGGGAGATCTCCGACCGCGAGCAGGAGGCCCGGTCGCTGGACGGGATGGCGGCCGTGCGGGAGCGCACCGGTGACGCCGCCGAGGCACAGCGCCTGTGGGCGGAGGCCCTGGTCATCTTCGACGAGCTGGGCATGCCGGAGGCGGCGGTGGTGCGGGAGAGGTTGACGGCGGGGTGAGATGGTGGGTGTCTGTGCGGTCAGACACCCACCACCTCGGTCAGCCGGTCTTGCAGGCCTTCCCGTTGATCGTGAACGCGCTCGGATCAGCCCCGCCACCGGAGGCGTTGAATCCGAGGTAGACGGACTTGCCGGGCTCGACCGTGCCGTTCCACGGCAGGTTGGTCGCCGTCACGTCCTTGCCGTTCTGGCTCCAGTTCGCCGACCAGCCCGTGGTGATGCGCTGGGTGCCGGGGAACGCGAACCCGAGCTTCCACGACGTCCACGCGGTGGTGCCGGTGTTGGTGAGCGTCACGTGCGCCGACAGCCCGCCCTGCCACTTGTTGGCGTCGTAACCGACCGCGCAGTCCGACGCCGGGGTGGACTTGCCGGACTTCTCCGCCGCCCAGCCCGAAACCCAGGCCAGCGCGGAGTTCCAGTTCACCGCCACCTCGTTGACCGAGTAGGCGCCGATGTCGTCCACCCAGCACTTCTGCTGCGGGCAGCCGACGAGCAACCGCTGCGTCACCGGGTCCTGCAGGCCGCTGTTCGGGCCACCGGACAACGCGCCGGGCGGTGCGGTCGGCAGGCTCGCGTCGTTCTGGTGCGCCCAGAAGCGGTGGTGCACGTTGTGCACGGCCTGGTCGCCGTAGCCCGCCACGTACGAGGTGCTCAGCGGGTTGCGGCCGAGGAGGTAGTGCAGCGCCTCGAACACGCCGTCGCGGTACTTGGCCGTGCCGGTGAAGTCGTACGCCAGCGCGAGCACCTGGGCGTTGTTGAGGACCGTCGAGTTCGAGCCCCAGACGTAGCCGTCGGTGCTGTTGTCGTACGGCGTGGCGTAGCCCATCTGCGCCATGGCGGTCAGGTGCTGGTCCGCCACGGTGGCGAACGCGGACTTGATCGCCGCGACGTCCGCGGCGGGCAGGCCGTTCGGGACGAGGGCGAGCGTGATGTCACCGAGCGGTGCCGTGCCGCCCCAGTAGAAGCCCGCCCTGGTGAGGCTCGCCGCCTTGTAGTGCGGCGAGGAGGTCACGTCGGCGCGGTAGGCGGTGTCGCCGGTGGTCGCGTACAGCTCCGCCGCGGCCCAGTAGAACTCGTCCGTCACGGTCTTGTCGTCGTACGCGCCGCCGCCGACGTTGTCGTTGGGGTCGGCGAGCTTGGCCGGGTTCGCCTTGGCCGCCGCGTAGGCCTTGCGGGCCGCCGCGAGCAGCTTCGCGGAGTACGCGGCGTCGATGCCGCGCCAGAGCCGGGACGCCTGTGCCGCCACGGCGGCCAGGTTCAGCGTCGCCGCGGTGCTCGTGGCGGACAGCCGGCGCGGCTGGTCGTCCAGCTCCGGCCGGGTCGGCAGGGCCGTCCAGGCGGCGTCGTGCACCTTGTGGTGCGCCATGCCGTCCGGCGCCTGCATCTTCAGCAGGAAGTCGACCTCCCACCGGGCCTCGTCGAGCAGGTCCGGCACGCCGTTGGCCTTCTCCGGGATGGCGAGCGTGCCGTCGCGGAACGCCGAGGCGTCACCGACGCGCACCGCGCGCTCGTAGGAGTTGAGCAGCTGCCAGGCCGCGATGCCGCCGTTGACGACGTACTTGCCCTGGTCGCCCGCGTCGTACCAGCCGCCGCGCACGTCCAGCGTGTAGCCGCACGCGAGGTCCGCGCGGCACGGCACGTTGTTGTCGCCCTGGTTGGGCGCGACGTTCACGTGGCCGGCGGGACGCGCGTACTCGGTGCCGACGTACTGCGCGTCGATCGGGATTCCGCTGCGCTGGTGGTAGAAGAACGCCAGCGAGTCGTAGCGCAGCTTCTTGATCGGGTCGGCGGAGATGTCGAACGGGAAGCTGCTGTCCGCGCCGACGGACAGGGTGTAGCCGGTGCCCGGCGTGTCGAACGACGAGAAGTCGATCAGGTGCACCGAGTCGCCGGACGCCGCGTCGGCACCCTTCGGCGTGGTCTGTCCGGTGGCCACCGTCGCACCCGCGGAGTTCTTGAGCGTCCACGTCTGCGGCGTCGTCGCGGTGGAGACCAGCGTCGCGCGCTTGGGCAGGCCCGGCGCGTACGCCACCAGGTCGACCTGGACCTTCTTGGTGGGGTTGGGGGTCACGCCGCCGGGCGGTTTGACCCCGCCGACCAGCGAGACGTTGTCCACGCAGATCGTGTTGTCCGCGGCCTGACCGCCCAGCTGGAAGGCGACCTGGCCGTTGCCCGCGTCCGGGAAGTCCAAAGTGGACGTGAACGTGAACGTGAAGTGCTGTTTGGCCGTGGTGACCGCGAACTCCTGCTTGGCGATGCCGCGGTAGGGGCTCACGCTCTCGCCCGCCGCGGCGGCGATGGTCTGCGCGGTGGTGGCGTGCGCGTCGAACGAGAACGTGTAGGACTGACCGCTCTCGAACGGCACGCCGTTCTGACCGATCAGGGCGTCCCACGGGTTGGTCGTTCCCCCGGTGACGGCGGCGCACAGCTCGCCACCGGTCACCCGGTTGGTCACACCGGCGCTGCTCCACCAGGGATCGGCGGCGCCGCTGTCGAACTTCCCGTTGAGCACGCGTTCGTACTCCGCAGCCTCTGCGGTGCCCGCCGCCGGGAACATCGACGCGGTGAGCGCCGTGAGCAGGGCGGCGGCGAGCAGGCGTGGGGGTTGCGATTTCATGTGGTGAGGTTCTCCGTCCTCGTCGACGGGACTTTCCGGTGGTTCAACCGGTCTGGGTGCGGCAGGGCGTTCCGTTCAGGGTGAAGACCCCCGGTGGGATGTTCGGCCCGGTGTAGCCGCCGACGAACCCGACGCTGACGGTCGCGTTCGGCTCGGCGCGGGGCGATCCGGTGACGGTGACCGTGGTGCCGTTCTGGGTCCACGTCCCGTTCCAGCCGGAGTTCACCTTCTGGCGGCTCGTGGGCCAGTCGAACGCGAGCGTCCATCCTTCGAGGGCCTGCGTACCGGTGTTGGTGACGTCGATCGAGCCCACGAACCCGCTGCTCCAGTCGTTCACGTCGGACAGCCGGACCGCGCAGGTGCTCGACGCCGGGGCGCCGGTGGTGAGCGTCAGCGGGGGAGAGGACCACGACACCGCGCCCGCGGCGTCCCGCGCCAGCACGTTGACCGTGTACCTGCTGCCGGGGTTGAGGTTCCCGGCGGTGAACGACGTTCCGGGCGTCTCGCCCCACTGCTCGCCGACCGCGCCGAGCTGGCGGTGCACCTCGTACTTCACGGCCCCGGGAACGGCGGGCCAGGTGATCGTCGCGGTCCGGTCGGTGACCGCGCCCAGCACCGGTTGCCCCGGCGCCGCGGGGTGGTTCGCGGCCGTCGAGTGCAGAACGAGCGTGGTGATCGAGTACGGCGGCAGCGTCCGGCTGCGCGCGCTGCCGCCGACCGACGTCGTGATCGCGCCCGCGCCGTTGGTGAACGTGTGCACGGTCGGCGCGTCCGCGGACGGCGTGTAGCCGGCGTAGTCGATGGTGACCGTGCGCGTGTTGTCCGGGTCGGTGTTGAGCAGCAGCACGGCGAGGTCGCCGTTGGGCCGTCGTGCCGCGTGCGCCCGCACCGTGGAGGCGGAGCCCGCGCGGACCAGCTGGTCGCCGGGACGCGCGAACAGGCTCAGCATCCGCACCGCGTGGTACGGCGCGAAGGGCGTGTTCAACGGCGGTTCGCAGACGCCGTCGGACAGGCATCCGGCGCTGGAGAGCAGGCCGAAGTCGTCGTAGTCGGGCTGACCGGCCACGGTGGACGCCTTGCCGGGTCCGTTGTGGACGTTCCACCAGTCGACGTTGAAGACGCCGTTCTCCAGCAACGAGGTGTAGGCCTCGGCGGCGAACAGCGCGCCGGGCTGGGTGTTGCGGCCGTACGTCGCGTTCAGCTCGGTCACGGCGATGCCGAGGCGTCCCGAGTCCGGCCCGGCGAACCGGCTGATCTGCTGACGCAGCAGGTACATCAGGTCCGGCACCTGCTCCGCGCTCGCGACCGACTCCGGGTACCAGTGCACGATGACGAAGTCCACGTACGGGCCCGCGATCGACAGCACGGTCTGGTTCCAGCTCGCCGCGTCACCGGTGCCGACGATCGCGTCCGGCCAGTTCGCGGGCGTGGTGAGCACCGCGCCGACCTTGATCGTCGGGTCGGCGGCCTTCATCGCCTTGGCGTACTCGACGGTCTCCCGCGCGTAACCGGCCGGGCTCTTGTCGGGGTGGTTGTCGGCTTCCCAGTTGGAGCCGTAGTGCCCGTTGCCGTAGAGCTCGTTGCCGATCTCCCAGTACTTCACGCCGTAGCCCTTGACGACGTTGGCCGAGTGCACCCAGTCGGCGGCTTCCTGCGCCGTTCCGGTGCCGTAGTTCGCGATGATGATCGGCTGCGCGTTCGCCCTGCGCACGCCCGCCATGAACGTGTCGAAGTCCGTGTTCGGCGCGACGTAACCACCGGGCGCCGTGTGGTCCTTCCAGTGGTAGATGTCGCCGTACGACCCGCCGGGGTAGCGCATCATCCGCACACCGGCGTCGCCGAGCAGGTCGGACACCGCGTTCGTGCCGAGCTGGCTGTCCCAGACCGCGTGGTTCACGCCGAGCCCCGTGTCCGGCACGGTGGCCAGCCCCGCCCGCGCGTTGACCAGGACCGTCGCGTCCGGTTCGGCGGACGCCACGCCGGGCAGGCACGCCACGACGAGCGTGATGACCAGAAGGAGCCGGCGGCGTTGCATGCGCATCACGTCCTCGTGAAGGCTTCTGGGAGCGCTCCCAGAATCCAGATGCGTGCTCTGGTGGTCAAGACTGCGTTCGGAGCACTCGTCCCGGCTTCGTCGTGGTGGATGAAGGGCGCCTTCATCCACCTGAGGTCGATGAAGGCGCCCTT
>NZ_JBEXJN010000135.1:0-8064 GCF_040609115.1 Lentzea sp. NPDC004782 | reverse complement strand
CCATGTCCAGGGTCCGACACGCCGCGACCGCGTCAACCAGTCACAACAGAAAACCCTTGTCCGCCAAGGCATCCAGACCAGGATGAAAAAGGTTCACTGGCAGCCGTCGCCAGTCCACGGACGACTTCAGTGCCTCGTGCTTTCCGTCCAGGTTCAACGTCAAAGCCTTGAGGTGGTCAACTCTCCGCGGTGTCGCGCCGGACCAAGATGTGCAACGGGGCGAAACTTGAATTAAATGACGGCGAGAGCAGCGTATCTCTTGGAAGTCGGCCGTTGCTGCCGCTCCGGCGAACCGGCATTCCGCGGGGCATGTCCGCTCGCCGTGCAACACCAACGAGGGGGATGTCGGCTGCCTGACACCGTGCCGATGATCACCACCACGGGTGGCTAGGGTTAGCTCATGCCGAGATTCGCCGCGTTTGACGCGTCCGCGTTACGTCCAGCCAGCACTGCCGCACGATTGGACTGGCTCTCCCCATCCGTGGCGCTGATCCACGTCACTGCGGACGGCTTGGTCACCCAAGCCATCACACCACCGCAGAAACGGCGTCTGCTTGACGACGCCACCACACGGGATCTCATACTCGTCGCCTGGCGAGGCTCACGGGGCATGGAGATTCTGCTCATCGACGACCTCCGGTACGTGCGCACCGTCGTCACGGAGTGAGCCCTGTCGCCGGGTCCCCAGGCTCGGTCCGGTGTGGTGAGTTCGCCTGCGCAAAGGGCAACTGATCTAGGTTTAGATCGAGATGTCAGATTTGCGTAGATCGCTTCGCTGGGCTTGGGTGGATTCTTCGGTCAAACGGCGGCTCATGATGTTAGTCGTCGCCCCAGTGGATCATCGTGCGCGAGCGTTGCGGTAGCGACTGGTAGTCGCGCGCAAGTCGTCGATGCTGCACCAGCCACCTCAAGCTGCGCTTGACCGCCCAGCGACGGGGCAGCACGTGAAATCCCTTGCTCCGTGGCTGACCGCCGCGTTGTCGTAGCCACCGTCCACTCACGCCTTCGACACGGGTCGGGTGGTCAGCAGCGAGATCATCGAGAACCTGTTGCTCGCCAAGGGAATCTTGGATTGGTGCGGCAGTGACGATCGCGACGCGCAGGAGGCCCAGCGCATCGGCGGTGATGTGCCGCCTATGTCCCTTGATCTTCTTTCCCGCATCGATGTCCTGGCTGGATTCGCCGACATCGCGTGAGGTCCACGCTCTGTGAGTCGATGACCTCTTGGCCACCCGTTCGCGTCGTCCTGGAAGGCGACGCGGAGCTGCTCGAGGACGCACTGGAGCCGGTGAGCGACGACGTGGCCGTCGGGAAGGGGCGCCGGCGGCGTTGGTGGTGCGACGGGAGTGGGAGCTACCAGCGTCGTTGTCCTGCGGGTCGCCGAAGAGATGGTGGTTCGCCGTGGCTCATTGCTCGGGGTGGAGGTTGAACTGGCGGTCAGCTCCACGGACGTTGTTTGTCGAACGACAGTGGGATGACGATTCCTGGTTCGCCGACCCTGCGCTGGACGGATGGGTGACAGCACCAGACGAGGCCTTGACGGCTGCGAGACCAAAGCCGACCAGCACCAGCACGGCACCGGCGCAGAGCGCAAACAGCGGAAGGCGCAGCCGCTGCGCACCTGAGATGACCAGGCAGGTGAGGTGTTTGGCGGGTTTCTTCCTCCTCATCGTGGAGGTCATTCCTGTCCGACCTGTGGCGGCGGATTCGGCTGGAACTCCGGACTCGGGAAATTCCTGGTCAGTGCGGCGTTCCAGGCGCCTGACGAGATCATCTGCTGGATCGCCGCGTTGATGCGTGTCCGGCCCTCGTCGTCGCCCTTTCGCAGGCCGATGCCGTAGCGCTCCTCGCCGAACTTGCGTCCGACGAGCCGCAACAGTTCGGGATTTTTCGCCAAGTAGCCGGCCAGGATCACGTCGTCGGTCGTCACCGCATCGACCTGGGCCGCCAGCAAGGCGGTGATGCACCGGTCGAACTGCGGGTACTCGACCAGTTGCACGTTGGCCGCGTACTGCTGGCGCACTCGTTCGGCTGAGGTGGTGCCCTTGACGCTGCAGAGCCGCCGGCCGGTGAGCTCGCCCGGCCCGTTGATGGACTTTTCGTCCTCACGGACGAGCAGGTCCTGAGCGGCGATGTAGTAAGGGCCGGCAAACGTCACCCGCTGCTGGCGTTGCGCGGTGATGGAGTAGGCAGCAGCGATGAAGTCGACCTCGCCTCGTTCGATCGCGATCTCGCGGTCCGCGAGAGGAACCTGCTTCCAGCTGATCCCGTTTTCTGGGACATTCAATCGTTGAGCTATGTATTTCGCGACGTCGACATCGAACCCTCTCACGGTGTCGTCGGCAAGGTGCTGCCCCAGGCCGGGCTGATCGTAGGTGATCCCTATGCTGAGATGGCCTTCCGTGCTGTGGTTCAGGACCTCGGAACGGCCTTTCTGCTGGCCGCAGCCGGTGAGCGCAAAGATGGCGAGAAGAAAGATCGCCGAAGCGGTGGTCGTTCTTCGTGGCGCTGACAAATCTTCTCCGAAGTGTGGAATAAATGTTCAGTTATCGCGCCGAGATTAGATGCTTCCCTGCTGTTTCGCCAGTCGCCCGTCGTTGGTGCAGAGTTTTGTGCACCAACGTGCACGAAGTGCTTGAGCGATGGCAGTCGGAGGGGTATTTCGTGCAGTTTTTCTCGTGTTTCGGGGCAACATCCGGCCCGGGGCTTCGTCGAACCCGCTTGGTTGGGCAATCTGTCAAGTACCGAGCGGAGGGGTTGATGTGACCGAGAGAGCTGAAAGCGGGAGGACCGATGAACTTGCGAACTCTTCGCTGATGACGTTCGTGGAACAAGTCGCAAGCGATGTGACCCGAGATTCAGGTCTTCTGGTGGCGCGAGCGGAAGCGCGTCTGACGGAACTGCGGAGGCAAGAGCGTCGGCAGTGACGGAGGGGTGACTCGTGGCGTGGATCTCCGGCTCGAACCGGGGCGCTTGGAGACGGTGGCTACTGCCCGTGGCGGGTCTGCCGCATCTAACGGTGCGGCAGACCCAATGAGCCTTTCATCCTGGTGTGGAGGCGTTGGCGGGCGAGGCTTCTTGTGGAATGACAGGTTTGATGAGCATCGGCGCGTCAGCACCTGGATGCGGCGAAGCCTCTGGTGTCAGAGCTTCCGGCCAAGATCGTTGTGCGGATGCCGGCGGCTTCACGTGCTGTTCTACCGCGCCGGAGCCTGGCGCCGGATCAGGCGCGGATGATGCGCGGGGTCAGCCACGAGTACGAGCACCGTGGCGTATCTGGCCGCATGCGCCGTGCGGCGGGCGCGGGTGTTCGGGCCCCTCGGCCACCGGCACGGATTCTGCGACCTTTCACCGCTCCTATCTCGGGAGGACGCGGTACCTGCTACCGATGGGCCAGGTTCAGCGGGGTGGCCCCCTTGGGCATGCTGTGCGCGCACTCAGGAACCTTCGGCGCACAAGGAATGCACATGGGTGGGTGAGGGCCCGCCGACCACAAGGTCCGTTACGTCGGTCGCAGCACTGCGCGCCACTGGCAGATGGACCTGGACTGACCAGGGCAGCCACCGTCCTGCCGATCAGAACACCAAGCGGTCTCTCATCCGGATCCTGACCTCTCGTATCCAGTTCGGAACGTGCTGGGTATCGGCTGATCTTGCGCTTGCACAAGGACAGCCCGCAAAGCGCCCAGACGGAGAGCGGCCTTTGCGGGAATCCCCTGGCTGTGCGCGTCGGCAGGGGCGGGGCCGACGGTTGCCACCTGTACCTCCTGTAGTCAAGTGCTCACCGATGAATGCGGATTCTCAGCGCCACACCACACCCGTCGGCAACGGGTGACGAGCGAGACGCGAACGCGCTCGTCATGGTTGTGCTCACAGGCGGCACTGCGGACCGTGGGATGAGCGGCAGCCCGATCATGTCCTTCGAACGTCCCCAGCCCGCTGAAGTGACTTCCATTCGCCCACAGTTCGCAGAATCGGCGTTTTCAGGAAGTCAAGGTTGCCTGATAGGGCATTCGTGTTGACTGCTGTCAGCTCTGCGGGCAGTATCAGCCTGCGATTCCTGAAGTATCGCACTCCGCTGCCTGAGTCTGTAATTGATACCTCTGTGTGTCGTTTCTGTCACCGCGCGGGCCTCTGCAATCTCGGATTAACTGACGAAAGGATTCCGTATGTTGAAGAAGCTCTTCATCGGCGCCACGCTGGCTTGCGCCGCACTTGCTGTCGCTGCCCCTGCCGCGTCTGCGAGCACCGTGAACTTCGGTGGCGTCTACCCCACGTTCGAGGCCGCTCGAGATGCTTGCCAGGCGGGAATCGACCAGGGCCGCTGGTTCAGCTGCTACTACGAGACGCCGGCACCGGGCCCTCAGACCTACCTCTGGGTGGAGTCCAACTGACATCAATTCGCGGATAACAGCGGCGGTTACGGGATATTAAATCCCTCAGTCGTCGCTGTCCACGTTTCAGCGGCACAAGTACACCCAATCGGGAGGTCAGTCTCCATCGGAAAGCCGTCACTCAACAAAACTGGAGATGAGTTGACCCCGTGCGATTCTGTCGAACTATGACCTCACGCCCAGTTCAGCGAGGTCAGCGATCCTCAACAGCTTCCCAAGCGCGTTGCAAAAGCATCCGCATCGCGGTCCACTCGGCCGACCCACTTGTCACATCTGGCCTCGTCGCCACACTTCAGTCTATTTCCTGCGTCGAACTCGTCGCGAAACCGAACGTGGCTGAAGTAGTGGTGGCCGTCGTCGACTCGTCCCTGCCGGTAGTCCACGTGCACAGCGGCCTCCGCTTCGTCCTCATTGTGGACGATGCGTGCGCGCTCGGCCTTCCTGACGCTGTCGAGCTGGGCCCGATAGCGCTGGTGCCGCGTACGGAGGCGACACAGCAGGCACGCCTGCTGTGTGCCATTAACGACGTCCACGACTGCTGTAGTGACCTTGTCCCCGTACCCGAGGGCACCTTGCGGCGGAGCCTGCAGCAGTTGCACGAGAAAAGCCTTCGGCCGGACGGTCCCTCCCTCCCGGAACTCTCGCCACGAGAGACCGAAATGCTCCGGCTCCTCGCCGAGGGCCTCGACACCGCTGAGATCGCCGAGAAACTCATCTACTCAGAACGAACCGTGAAGAACGTTTTACACAACTTGCTCAACAGACTCGATCTCCGCAACAGGACGCACGCCGTGGCCTATGCCCTGCGGCGAGGACTCCTTTGACCACCTCGTCGCTCAATGTCGTGCAGTCCCCGCGTCGTCCACGGCTCTTACGGGCCAGTTGAGTTCTGTAACAATGGTCCGCGATGAACTTTTTCATCCTGCGGTGACCTTGTAGTTGTGCAGGACGTGGATGGACTGCCGGGCCAGTGGTTTGGCGGTTTCGCTGACGTAGCGTCAGCAGGTCGTAGCTGAGGCCGTGAATCCGGTGTCGAGATCGGTGATGTCTCGCCTTTGCGTGGGTGCATCAGCGCCGCCAGTGCCAGTTGTTCTGGGTTGAGCTCGCGTCACGCCGATCTACACTTCCAGCACAGGATGAAAGGCTCACTTTCTCCGTGCATCTCGGAATCGTCAAGTTGCTGCGCTCGAATTGCTACCACATGTTCGAGGTGGCCCGGTGCCCGGAACATCTCCCGCTCTGAGGACGCATCCACGTCGAAGGCGTGTCGGCTGACGGGTGGTAAGCGTTGTTCAAGCACTACCTGGTCGCTGCGGGTGGCCGACGTTCGGGATTTTGACACGAATTGACCGCAGCGTTTCCGACTTCGTCGTGCCGGCGGTCCGCGACAGCGAGGAGTGGTGGAACAGCTTCTGAGGCACGGCTCTCCCGGTGCTGCTGAGGCGCCCGGCGCAACCTGGGTCAGACGGCGCGAGGGCGACCGGGCTGGAGGCACGCTGTCGATCTCCGCACTGCAGTGCCTGGTCGCCAGACACTCGGGCAGCAATCCTGCCCGAACGTATCCGGTTCGACTTTGCTCGCCAAGAGCGCTGCTAGATTCCGGGTCCTGACACTCGTTGATCTCAACCATTTGGGAAGGTTTGAATGCTGCGGAAATCCATTACCAGCGTCGTCGTGGCGTTTTCCGTTTTTGCCGGTACTGCCGCACTGGTCCCCGCGGCGGCCCAGGCCGCCGGAATCTGGGTGTACGTCCAGTCGTGGTTGGCGAGGGGGCCCGAGGAAGCCGCTGCCGCGAAAATCGCCTGTCACCTCACCGCATCGCAGAACTACCCGGGCCGCAATTACGACTGCAGCGGTGAAGTTCCTGACTACGTCCAGCTGTGGGTGGAGTACTAAGCCTGAATCCACCGACGGTTCGGTGTCCGGGAGCGGCGCCTTGACCGCGAAAGTGCCTTCTGAGCTGCGGTAATGAGGCTTGTCGAAGGTCTCACGTCGTAGCTCGTGGAAGGCGCTTTCCGTGAAATTGTCGCATAGGCGGTGGCGCGGCGGTGCGGTTCGATGACGAGAACCTCGTGTCGTGTGCCGGGCTGGTTCCGGCGATGGCGTTCGCCGAGAGCGTCGAGCTGTCAGTTTTGATCACCAAACATGTGATGATCACGAATTGGCCGATCGCCTCGGCCGGGGCCAATCCGGAGGGCGAGATCAGCTCGATCGTCGCAGGGATGGCGGCCGGCCGCGTACGTGTCGTCGGCGCTGGGCTCGTTCCCGCGGGCGTTCACCCATGGCCACACCCGGCAGCTGGACGCGGTGGCACGCCGGTTGCTGGTCGATCTCGCAGCGCGGATGAAGAATCACCGACCAACCGTCGGTGGATTCAGGCTAAGCGCTCAGCTTGAAGTCATATCCGAAACGGCAGGGACTTGGTGACTCTCCGTTAGGCCTGCAAGTACCGGTCTTGTCAACCTCATTGACACGTGCGTTGTTCAAGGGGCGAGGACAGCGTGGGCGTAGTAGTGATTCTGTGTGGGCTCTCGTGGATTCGGGTGTGGACGCGCCAGCTCTTCAGCGTTGCGGCCGCGTTCGACCAGGTAGCGGGTGGTGGCGGGTCGGCCTGAGGTGAAACTCGTTGTCGTTGCGTTTGCAGGGCCGGTGGACGCTGTCGCCGGCGCCGATATGGCCGCGGTCCTGCAACGAGTTGCAGGACGGCTTGTCGGCAGATGTCGTGGCTGCGGGCGGCGGTGAGACCGCAGACGGAACCCACGACCGGTTGGAGACCTGTGCGAGCTGGCCGTCCGGGTCCACCAACTCCAGCAACGCTATGAGCAGACCAATCGGTGACCGTGACGGGTTCACGACCGCCGCCTCACCGACGGACAGGCCCGAGCGGGGCCACGCCGGACTCCAATTCCCTCACCTCTGGCCAGATCGTGTCCTCCGCACACCCCCGAGCGGTGTCGGTGATGATCCCGATCCAACCGTGTCCCGTGGACCTCGCCTCCGCGCTGCTCGGTCGAGTGCCAACACGCATCTTGCTGGTACCGATCGGTCCGCGACGCTCGCCGACAGCCGCGCTACTCCGCCGAACAGCTCACAAGAACAAGCAACTCGGGTGCGTGAGGGTAACCTGAGTTTCACCTGAGGTGCTTATCCGTCCATCCGGGTTGGATATCCAGTCCATGGTTGTTGTACTGCCCTTTGGCCACGGAGGGTTGGTGTGATGCTTCCGTCATCCACCTATGGCACTCGAGCAGGCGAAGGCGAAATACTGGCGGAAGATCGGCGGATGGGTCGTGGAAGTGATCGTGCCTGCATCGCTGCCTCGCGATGGCACTACTGAGGTTGAACCATCGGGGTGTCACGACGGACCGGTAGCCGGGATGAGGCCGCTTCCGGCCCATCTTGCGGCAAACAACCGAGGCGACACGCCGATGTCACACCTTGACCGTTCAACCGCAGTAGCGAGCCTGATCCAGTATGACCGCCCCGCAATCGTTGACCGGGATCTGACCTCACATGATGAGGGTTTCTGTCGTTTTTTCGGTGTGGTGTCGGTGTTGTTGTCCGGTGGGTTTGTGTGCCGGGTGGTGGGTTGTTGTTGTGGGGGGTGGGGTGATGGGTGTTGAGCTTGATCCTTCGTTGGATTTTTTGTGGGTGCCGTTGGGTGGGGGGTT
>NZ_JBEXJN010000134.1:0-8109 GCF_040609115.1 Lentzea sp. NPDC004782 | reverse complement strand
CGCGCCCCCCCCGCGGGGGTCAGATCCGGGCCACTCAACCCCCAGCGCCGCGGTCCCCCTCCCCAAAACTCCACAGCGAGGGCGCTGCTTTTCGGCGGTGCAGAAGGCGGTCCACAAAGGACTGCCATCGAACGGCGGCGTCGATGTTCGACGCCGCCGTTCGACTGCGTTCGACGACCTCGCTTGACGCTCGCGAAGCCCCGATGCAGACTCCGGAAAGCGTTTTCCAGGCGACGGGGGCATGGGTTCATGAGCGCGTTGGACGAACTGCGTCAGCTACGGCACGGCGGCGTCCAGGTGCGCAAGCGCGACAACAAGGCGGCGTTCTGGTTCCTCGCCCCCTGGTTCGCCGGACTCCTCTTCATCACCGTCGGCCCGGTGCTCGCGTCCTTCGGGCTGGGCTTCACCAAGTACAACCTGATCCAGCCGCCGAAGTTCATCGGGCTGGCCAACTTCGAACGCATCCTCAGTGACGAGCGGCTGCACAACGCCCTGCGGGTGACGTTCACCTACGTGCTGGTCTCGGTACCGCTCCAGCTGGCGTGCGCGCTGGGTGTCGCGCTGCTGCTCGACCGCGGCCTGCGCGGGCTCGCGTTCTACCGCTCGGCCTTCTACCTGCCCTCGCTGCTCGGGTCGAGCGTGGCGATCGCGGTGCTGTGGACCCAGGTCTTCGGCAGCGACGGCCTGGTGAACCGCGTGCTGGGCGTCTTCGGCGTCGCGGGCAAGGGCTGGATCTCCGACCCGGACACCGCGCTGTCGACGCTGATCGTGCTGAACGTCTGGACGTTCGGCTCACCGATGATCATCTTCCTGGCCGGGCTGCGGCAGATCCCGGCGGTGTACTACGAGGCCGCCGCCATCGACGGGGCGAGCAGGTGGTCGCAGTTCTGGCGGATCACCCTGCCGCTGCTCTCGCCGATCCTGTTCTTCAACCTCGTGCTGCAGATCATCCACGCGTTCCAGTCGTTCACCCAGGCGTTCGTGGTCTCCGGCGGCACGGGCGGCCCCTCCGACTCGACCATGTTCTACACGCTCTACCTGTACCAGCAGGGTTTCAGCCGGTTCGACATGGGTTACGCGTCGGCGCTGGCGTGGTTCCTGCTCCTGATCATCGCGGCGTTCACCGCGATCAACTTCTGGGCGGCGAGGTACTGGGTGTTCTATGACGACTGATCTCCGGCGCCGGTTGACCGTTGGGCTGAAGCACCTCGGCCTGGTCCTGATCGGGTTCGTGATGCTGTACCCGGTGCTGTGGATGATCGTGAGCTCGTTGCGGCCGGACGACGAGATCTTCCGCAGCCCCGGCCTGATCCTCGACAGCCTCCGGACCGAGAACTACGCGGAGGGCTGGAACGCGCTCACCCCGTCGTTCGGGACGTACCTGCTGAACTCCACGGTCCTGGTGCTGGGCTGCATCGCCGGCAACCTGGTGTCGTGCTCCATGGCGGCCTACGCGTTCGCCCGGCTGCACTTCAGCGGCAAGCGCTGGTGGTTCGGGATCATGCTCGGCACGATCATGCTGCCGATCCACGTGATCATCGTGCCGCAGTACGTGCTGTTCTCCCAGATCGGCTGGGTGAACACGTTCCTGCCGCTGATCGTGCCGAAGGTGCTCGCCACGGACGCGTTCTTCGTGTTCCTGATGGTCCAGTTCATCCGCGGCCTGCCGCGCGAGCTGGACGAGGCGGCGCGCATCGACGGCTGCGGCCACCCGCGGATCTTCCTGCGGATCATCCTGCCGCTGATGAAACCCGCGCTCGCCACCACCACGATCTTCACGTTCATCTGGACGTGGAACGACTTCTTCGGCCAGCTGATCTACCTGACGGACCCGGACATGTACACGGTGCCCGTCGCCCTGCGCTCGTTCGTGGACTCGACGGTCGCCACCTCCTGGGGCTCGCAGTTCGCGATGAGCGTCGTGTCGCTCGTCCCGATCTTCCTCGCCTTCCTCGTCGGTCAGCGGTACCTCGTCAAGGGGATCGCCACGACCGGTGGCAAGTAGCCGAAAGGACTGGACATGTTCGAAGGGGTACATCGCCGTACCGCGTTAACGGTCCTGCTGTCCCTGACCGCGTCGCTGCTCGTCGCGTGCGGTTCCGGCTCGGACGCGGGCGGGGAGCTGACCGCCGAGCCGGTGACGCTGCGGTTCAGCTGGTGGGGCGCGGACGACCGGCACAAGCGCACCCAGCAGGTCATCGAGATGTTCCAGAAGAAGCACCCGAACATCACCATCAAGGGTGAGTTCAAGGAGTGGAACGGCTACTGGGACAGCCTCGCCACGACGATGGCGGCCAACGACGCGCCGGACATCATGCAGATGGACGAGCTCTACATCGCCTCCTACGCCGAACGCGGCGCGCTGCTGGATCTCAACGAGGCCAAGAAGCACCTCGACACGGCGAACTTCGACCAGAAGGCGCTCGCCACCGGCGCGATCGACGGCAAGCAGTACGGCGTCCCGGTCGGTCTCGGCATGTACTCGATCATGGCCAACACCGACCTCCTGGCGAAGTACAACGTCCCGCTGCCCGACGACACCAAGTGGTCGTGGGACGACCTGAAGAAGATCGGTGACCAGGTGTCCAAGGCGAGCGGCGGCACGGTGTGGGGCGTGCAGTCACCCGGCATCAACGACACGGCCGGGCTGAGCATCCGCGCCCGC
Organism: Lentzea sp. NPDC004782; assembly: GCF_040609115.1. Classification (NCBI taxonomy): domain Bacteria; kingdom Bacillati; phylum Actinomycetota; class Actinomycetes; order Pseudonocardiales; family Pseudonocardiaceae; genus Lentzea; species Lentzea sp. NPDC004782. The sequence goes on along the minus strand of NZ_JBEXJN010000134.1, from coordinate 5,444 downwards.
CAGCAGGGCAAGGCGTTGTTCGACCAGAACGCCAAGGTCGTCCTGCCGCCCGAGATCGCGACCCAGTACTGGACCTACATCTCCGACCTAGCCAAGACCGGCGTCGCGCCGCCGCCGTCGGTGACGATCGAGAAGGGCTCCGCCGGCCTCAACATGTCCGCGACCGCGACCAACACCGCCGCGTTCGGACTGTGGTGGAACACCCAGCTGACCGCGCTGACCGCCGCCAGCGGCGCCAAGCTGAAGCTCCTGCGGCTGCCGGGGGAGTCGCAGGGCAAGCCGGGTGCCTACTACAAGCCGTCGATGTTCTGGTCGGTGTCGTCGCGGTCGAAGCACCCCGCGGAGGCCGCGGCGTTCGTGAGCTTCCTGGCCAACGACGAGGAGGCGGCGAAGGTGCTGCTCACCGAACGCGGCGTGCCGGCCAACCTGAAGATCCGCGAGGCGATCGCGGGCCAGCTCAAGGAGACCGACAAGGCGGCCAAGGAGTACCTCGACACCGTCCCGGTCAGCGACCCGCCCAGGATCACGCCGAAGGGCGGCAGCACGCTCGACGCGATCCTCAAGCGGCACACCGAGGACGTCCTGTTCGGGCGGGCGACGCCGGAAGCGGCCGCGGCGGCGTTCATCAGGGAAGTTCAGTCCGAAGTGGACGCGGCCAGGTGAGGCACGCGTGCTGGTGGAGGGTGATCGAGTGGAACAGGTGAGGCGCGCGGCGATCGTGGGCACGGGCGCGATCGCGACCTCCCACGCCCAAGCGGTGCGGGCGGAGGGTGATCGCATCGAGCTCGTCGCCGTGGTGGACGTGGAAGAGGCACGTGCGGCAACGTTCGCCCGGGAATGGGGCGTGCCGGGCGTGTACTCCGGGCTCACGGCCCTGCTCGACGCCGAGGAACCGGACGTGGTGTTCGTGTGCACCCCGCCGCGTTCCCACGTGCCGTTGGCGCTCGAAGCCCTCGCCGCGGACGTGCACGTGCTCGTGGAGAAGCCGCCCGCGTTGTCGTTGAGCGAGATCGACACGCTGATCGCGGCCGAACGGACGTCGGCCGGCCGGGTCGCGACGGTGTTCCAGCACCGGTTCGGCCCTGCCGCGATCCGGTTGCGGCGCATGGTCGCGGACGGGGTGCTCGGCAGGTCGCTGGTGGCCAAGTCCGACACGCTCTGGTACCGCGACGGCGCCTACTTCGACGTCCCGTGGCGCGGGTCGTGGGACAGCGAGGGCGGCGGCCCGACGATGGGCCACGGCATCCACCAGTTCGACCTGATGCTGTCGGTGCTGGGGCCGTGGCAGGAGATCCGGGCGGTCGCGGCACGTCAGGCCCGTGCCGTGGCGACCGAGGACGTGTCCATGGCGCTGGTGACCTTCGCCGACGGCACGGTGGCCTCGGTGGTCAACTCGGTGCTGTCACCGCGGGAGACCTCGCAGCTGCGGTTCGACTTCGAGCGTGCCACCGTCGAGGTCGAGCACCTCTACGGCTACACCGACGCCGACTGGACCGTGACGCCCGCACCCGGCCACGACGAGGTCGCGCGGCTGTGGCGCGAGGACCAGTCCACGACGGTGAGCAGCCACCGGTGCCAGCTGGCGGCGTTCCTCGACGCCCTGGACCGCGGTGAGACGCCGCCGGTGACGCTGGCGGACACGCGCACCACCATGGAGTTCATCGCGGCGCTGTACGCCTCGGCGTTCACCGGCACCGCGGTCAAGGCCGGCCAGATCGGCCCGGACAACCCGTTCTACGCGACGATGGAAGGAATCGGTGCCCCATGGGCGAACGCCCGGTGATCACGCGGCAGGACGACGAGGCGCTCGTCGTGTCGGTGGGCGGCGTCGAGCTGTTCCGCTACGTGCACCGGCCCTCGACACCGGCGTTCGAGGGGCCGAAGCCCTACCTGCACCCCGTGCGCACGCTCGCCGGCGACGTGGTGACGGCGTTCCGGCCGCACGACCACCGCTGGCACAAGGGCGTGCAGATGACCGCGACCGACGTGTCGGGCGAGAACTTCTGGGGCGGCAACACCTACGTGCGCGACCAGGGGTATGTGGCGCTGCCGAACGTGGGTTCCATGCGGCACGAGGACTTCACCGTCACCTCGCCGGACGGGCAGGTGCGCGTCGAGGAGCTGCTGTCCTGGTTCACCGAGGCCGGGCAGCACTGGGTCGACGAGGTGCGCGAGCTGACCGTGCGCGACGTCGAGGACGAGGCCTGGACGCTGGAGTTCGCCACCACGCTGACGAACCTGCGCGCCGAGCCGCTGGTCTTCGGCAGCCCGACCACGAACGGCCGGGAGCTCGCCGGGTACACCGGGTTCTTCTGGCGCGGCCCGCGGTCGTTCACCGAGGGAGAGGTCATCGCGGCCGACGGCGGCACCGGCCAGGAGATGATGGGCAAGTCGGCCAGGTGGCTCGCGTTCGTCGGCCGGCACGACGAGGTCGACCGGGCGTCCACGCTGCTGTTCGTCGACCACCCGGACAACAAGAACACCCACTGGTTCGTGCGCAGCACCCCGTTCGCGGCGGTGAACCCGTCGTTCGCCTTCTTCGACACCGTCGAGGTCGCGTCCGGCGAGTCGCTGAGCCTGCGCTACCGGCTCGTCGTGGCGAACGGCGGGTGGGACCGGGAGCGCCTGGAGTCCTATGTGGAGGCGCACCCGTGGTGACGCCGTTCCCCGGTGGGGTCGGCATCTCCGGCCTGCGGGTGTACGACTGGCCGGCGGTGGACGGGCTGTGCGGAGGGTCGCCGCACGTCCACCTCGCCTGCGCCGAGTGCTACTTCGTCGTCGCCGGTGAGGGCTCGGTCCAGACGCTGACCCGTCGCGGGTTCGCCGAGACGCCGCTGCGCGAGGGCACCGTCGCGTGGTTCACGCCGGGCACGATCCACCGCCTGGTCAACGGCGGCGGCCTGCGGATCATCGTGATCATGCAGAACAGCGGCCTGCCGGAGGCGGGGGACGCGGTGTTCCCGTTCCCCGCCGAGGTGCTCGCCGACGCGGAGACCTACGCCGCGCACGCCCGGGCCGGTGACGAGGAGTCCGCCCGCAGGCGCCGTGACCTCGCGCTGGAGGGGTTCCTCGAACTGCGGCGCCGCGCCGAGGCGGGCGAGAACGCGCTGGACGAGTTCTACCGCGCCGCCGTGCGGCTGAAGCAGGGCGTGCTGGACGACTGGGAGAAGCGGTGGCGGGCGGGTGCGCTGGCGTCGGCCGAACGCACCGGCGAGCACCTGGACCGGTTGCGCGACGGTGACATCGGGCATCTCGCCGACGCCGACATCCACGTGACCAGGGCGGAAGGGCCGCAGCGGTTCGGCATGTGCGGCCGGCTCGACGTGCACGACCCGGCGGAGGGCAGGTCGCCGCACGGCCAGGCGTGAATGCGGGTGAAATCGCTTTTCGATCTTTTTCGGTCGTGTTAACAAATTATCTCATCGGCGCTGGAATTATTTCCTGATTCCGAGGAAGTGCTTGGAGCACGCTGTTTCGGAGCTTAGCTTCGCAAACATTCAAGTGCCCCTGCACAGAACGGAAGTCAGATGGCGCGAAAGATCCAGTTCCTGGCCGGCGCGGGCGCGGTGACGCTCGCGATGTCGATTCTCCTGACCCCGGCGGCCTCCGCCGAGGGAGAGGTTCGCTCTCTGCAGGCGCCGGAGAGGATTCCCGGCAGCTTCATCGTCAAGCTGAAGCCCGGCGGCGCCGCGGACGCGGTGGCCGCCCGCTTCGGCACCGCGGTCTCGCGGCACTTCACCGGCTTCGGTGGCTTCAGCGCGCGGCTGACCGACAAGCAGGCGCGCAGACTCGCCGCCGACCCGGCGGTCGAGTACGTCGAGGCGAACCAGGTCGTCCACGTGCAGGCCGCGCAGGCGAACCCGCCGTCGTGGGGCCTGGACCGCACCGACCAGCGCGACCTGCCGCTGAACAGCTCCTACAGCTACACCTCGGCGGGCGCGGGGGTGAACGTGTACGTCATCGACACCGGCGTGCGCGTCAGCCACTCCACGTTCGGCGGACGCGCCGTGGACGGGTACGACGCCGTCGACGGCACGCTTCCCGCACAGGACGGCAACGGTCACGGCACGCACGTCGCGGGCACCATCGCGGGCTCGCAGTACGGCGTCGCGAAAGCCGCGAAGATCGTCGCGGTGCGCGTGCTGGACGACGGCGGGTCCGGCTCGACCGAGGGTGTCATCGACGGCATCGACTGGGTGGCGAAGAACGCCGTCAAGCCGGCCGTGGCGAACATGTCCCTGGGCGGGCTCGTGAGCTCCTCGCTCGACGACGCCGTCCGCAGGGCGATCGCGGCAGGTGTGACGTTCGCGATCGCGGCCGGCAACTCCAGCGTCGACGCGTCGACGGCGTCTCCCGCCCGCGTCACCGAGGCGATCACCGTGGGCGCCACCGACCGCACCGACGCCCGCGCGTCGTACTCCAACTTCGGTTCGGCGCTGGACATCTTCGCGCCCGGCAGCAACATCACCTCGGCGTGGAACACCAGCGACACCGCCACGAACACCATCTCCGGCACGTCGATGGCGACCCCGCACGTCGCGGGCGCGGCCGCCCGGTACCTCTCGACGAACCCGACGGCCACTCCGGACCAGGTCGCCGCCTACCTGGTCGGGCAGTCGACGCCGGGCAAGGTCGGCAACCCCGGGCTGGGCTCGCCCGACCGGCTGCTGTACCTCGCACCCACCGCGTGAGCACGGAAAGGCCGCGGCACCCGCCGCGGCCTTTCCCGCGTCCACGCGAAGAACTGTTCGTCTTTCGCGGAGTGTGAACGACCGCATTGGGAAAAAGGTGCGCAGTCGCGGAAACCGCGCGACTTCCCGTTGTGACCCGATGGCTGATTGCCCGAGGCTGCCTCGTGATCGACCACGACCACGAGGAGCTGATCGGGTGTTGAACCTCCCACGCAGGATCGTCCTGGCGGCGGTGGCCGGTGCGATGGCGCTCGCCGGTACCGCGGTGACCACCGGCACGGCCTCGGCCGCGCCGAGCTGCAACGCGCCTTCCGGCTACTACTGCCTGGCCATCGAGAACTGGACCCGCGACGCGTACAGCTTCCGCGCCGACGGCGCCGGCGGCGGCAGGTGCCTGACCTTGTACCGTCCCGGCCAGACCGGCTACCACCCCGACGTCCACCTCCAGGGTTCGGCCACCCCGATCCTCACCTCCCACACCCAGGACTACTGCGGTGGCGAGCAGCGCAACTACGGCTACTCGCCGCGCAGGGAAGGCCGCTGGACCATCCTGCGCGTGACGAGCTGAGACCCGGAAGGCCGGTGAGGTGGTCCACGCTCAGCAGGGCACCGCCCCCCGCGTCTGTACAACCAGTACGACGACTTGTCCGCAACTCGCCGTCTCGTCAGGTGGATGAAGGGCGCCTTCCTCCACCTGGTGTGGATGAAGGCGCCCATCATCCACGTCATCGCCAGTCCGCGAGCCGGGGCAGA
>NZ_JBEXJN010000133.1:5975-8403 GCF_040609115.1 Lentzea sp. NPDC004782 | reverse complement strand
AGGGGGGGTGAAAAAAAAACCCCGAACAGCCCCGCCCCCCGGGCCCCAAAAAAACCCAAAACCACCCCCCCACAAACGGCCCCCGCCCCCCCCACCCCGCCCGCCCCACCCCCCCCCCCCCACGACCCGTGTCTCAGCAGGACACCCGCACCTGCTCCGACGCCAGGTCCCACGGCTGACCGCGGGTCTGGCCCTCGACCTGGCCGTTCACGTACCAGTAGTAGTGCCCCTTGTACCGGTTCCCGAAGTGCAGCTCGTAGGTGCCGCTGACCCGCGAACGCACCTTCGACGCGTAGATGAGGACCCGCGACCTCGGCCCGACGTCCTGGCGGAGCTCGTCGGACGTCGTGTCGTTCCACGTCCACTCGCGGCGGTACGACGTCTGGATCGACCACTCGAACGACTTGCCGATCTTCGATCCGGCCGAGAAGTCGACGCCGAACGAGTGCGAGGTGCCCTGGCTCGCCTCGTACCTGATCACCCTGGTCTGGTTGAAGTTCGTGCAGTTCGTCGAACTGCCCGCGAGCTGGCGAGGTCCGTTGAAGACCGAGATGCCGCCGCTGGGCCGGAAGTCGCAGCTGTCGGTGCGACCCTGGTTGCACAGGTCCAGCAGCTCTCGGGTGGTCGGCTGGCCCTCGTGGTTGGCCGAGGCCGTTCCCGGCGCGGCGATGGCGATGGTCGTGCCCGTCAAAGCGGCGATCGCGATCGCGACCACCCGATGTGCGAACGTGTTCATCTTGTCCCTTTGCTTCAGCTGAGTCCGACTGTGACGGCCCTGTCGTTGGCCCACGTACCGACGTCCGGTTCATTGCCCTTGTAAGGCCCGTCGCGCTGGCCGTCGGCGAAGTAGAGCCACACCCAGCAGCTCGACCAGGCCTGGACCGAGCTGACCTTGTTCCGCATGTCGCTGCCGAGGTCGACCCAGTAGTCGACCTGGTCGTTCTTGGGGCACGGCCTCGGCACCCAGATCGTCAGCGAGTCGCCGGAGTAGTCCAGGCCGGTGAACAGCTTCCCGCCAATCACGTCGCCCGGATTGCGCACCGAACCGCTGCCGCTGCAGCTGTACCGGCCCGTGCTGGTGGAGAAGTCGCAGTGCTTGGCAGCCTGGGCCGGCGCCGCGGTGAGCAGTGCCGTCACCGCCGCCGCGACTGTGCCGAGAACGGCTGTTTTACCGGCTTTCGTCAAAAATCCCACAAAACCCTCCCTCGAAACGGCGAGACGCCGCGAAATGGATAGGGCGGAACGATGAAAATCTTGCGGCGTTCGTCCGGTAATCGTCCATCCACGATGTTCGGAAAAGGTGATCTCGTGTCCGGTGCCCGAATCAGCGATTCGCGCACTGCCGGGCACCCGATCGGATTTTTCGGGACCTTCGGATTCGTTTCCTCTTCTTTCGGAACGCCAGACGTGCCTTTTGTTCGATGTAGTGGACCCGTGGAAACAGTGGTGACCTCGGCACGGGAACGCGCTCGTCAGGTGCTGGCGGTGTGCCTGGCCGCCCTGGCGCGGGCGGATCACGGCGAGACCGAGGTCGTGGCGGGCGTGCGGGAGATCGGCGCGTTGTGGGCGCGGTCGGGCGGCCGGGTGGACGACCTGCTGAGCGCGCTCAACGCGATGGCGGCGGAGCTCGACGGCAACGGCGCGCCGCGGTACGACGGCTGCGCCCGGCTCGCGGTCGAGCTGGTGCGCGGTGTTCGCCCGCCCGCACCCGAACAGCCCGAGCAGGTCGAGACGCCCGCGGGAACGGCCGCGGTGTTCGTGGTCGACGGCGGGTCCGCCGACGTGGTGGCGGCCGCGTTCCAGCGAGGCGCGCGGCCGGACGTGGCGTGCGTGGTGGAGGGTGACCGGGCCGAGGTGCTGCTGCCGATGCGAAGCGAGCAGACGGCGGTGCGCGAGTGCGAGGTCGTCCTCGCGAAGCTGCCGGACCGGTCGATCAGGGCGGCGGTCGCCTCGGGACCGGACGGCCCCGCCGCCGCGGCGCGGCTGCTGGGCATCGTGACCGCGCTGGACCTGCCGCGCGGTGTCTACGGCCGCGCCGACGTGCCGATCGAGGACGCGGTGGCCCGCTCACCGGAGAGCTCGGCGGCGCTGCGCCGGTTGATCGCGCCGGTCATGGAGAGCCACTCGCTGCGCACGACCCTGGCCGCGCTGGTCGCCGAGGGCGGCAACCGGACCGGCGCGGCGGAACGGCTGATCATCCACCGCAGCACCATCGACTACCGGCTGGCGCGCATCGAGCAGCTGACCGGGCACTCCCCGCTGACCGTGCGGGGACTGCAGGTGCTCACGATGGCGTACGCGCTGTGCGCCTGACCACCCGGCGCCCGTCGTCGATGAAGGGCTCCTTCATCCACCTGGCGTGCAATGCCAGGAACTTGAGGGGCGACGCGTTGCGCCCACCCTCGTGGGCAGGTTCGCGATGAACGGC
>NZ_JBEXJN010000133.1:0-5965 GCF_040609115.1 Lentzea sp. NPDC004782 | reverse complement strand
CGGCGTCGAGCACCTGGCTCGGCAGCTCGTCGGGCGTCGTCGCGTCGGCCCAGGTGGACAAATGCGCCGTTCATCACGGTCGGGTTCGCCGTTCCCGCCGGGCGTACCGGATCTGCCGCAGTGCCGCGCACCGTGCGATCAGGCCTCGCCAGGCGCGTGGTGACGTGGATGAAGGCGCCCTTCATCCACCCCAGGTGGAACAAAGAGCCCTTCATCCACCATCACGGCCACCTTCGGCGCGGCAACCAACCGGCAGGACACAACCCGCCCCGAGGCCCTCGAGTTCCAGGCATTGCACCTCAGGTGGATGAAGGAGCCCATCATCGACGACGTTGCGCGGCGCGGTGCACCACGCCGTGCAACGTGAGCGCCGTGGCCAGCGTTTGCAGCCCGCGCGCGGTCATCGGCAGGCACCCGGTCAGCTGACCGACGCGGTTGAGCCGGTAGTCCAGCGTGCTGCGGTGGATGTTCAGCGTGCTCGCGGCCTTGCTTCGGTTGCCGGCCGTGGCGACGAGGGCCTCGATCGTGGTGCGCAGCGGCTCCTGGTGCACCACTGGTGCGATGAGCGCGAGCAGGGTCACCAACGCTTCGGTGTCGCGCATCAGCGCGTACTCCACCACCACGTCCTCGATGTCGTAGACACCCGGTGGCTCGGCCAGGTTCGTGACGAGGTCCAGCACGACGCTCGCCTGCACTCCGGCGTCCTCGATCTCGGTGTTCGGCCGCCAGGCGACCGCGAGCCACATCGGATCCGCGAGCTCCTCGCACAGCTCCTCGCACAGCTGGAGGGCGTCCTTCTCGTCGTGCGCGGGCGCCAGCAGGAACCCGCCGCCGTCCGAGAGCAGGTGCACGGCGCCGACCCGGCCGCGAGCCGTCAGCACGTCGTCGATCCGCGGGCCGAGGTTGGAGACGCAGCGCAGGGCGATCACCGCGTAGTCCGGTTCGGGCGGCACGTGCCCGCCCCACAACAGGTTCGCGGCCGTCACGTCTTCGCCGGTCGCCGCCTGCTCGAAGCCGCGCACCAGCTCGCGCACGGCCGCCACCCCGGTGCGGCGCACCGTCTCGACGAGCTGTGGCACGTCACCGTCGGCAGCGCCGATGATCATGGCGGCGACGGTCGACTCGGTGAGGCGCCGCACGGCGAGCACGAGCGGGGCGAGCGGCCGGTTCCGTCGCCCCCAAGCGATGCCGAGCTCGCGCAGCCTCGTCAGGTCCGGTTCGGACGGTCCGTCCGCGGTCCGGTACAGCGCCCCGACGTCCGCCAGCACGACGCCCAGCTCGTGCTGCACCGTCACCGGCGCGCCCGCGCCTGCCGGATGCCCGCGGCCGTCAGCAGCGCCGCGATGCCCAGGACGATCGCGCCGAGACCCGCCCACGTCTGCCAGCTCATCTCACCGGACGACCCCGGCTCCGCGACCGTGAACCTGAGCTGCCCGGTCAGCGGGGACGGCTCACCGAGGCGGATCGTGTAGTCGACGACGTAGTCGCCGTGCGGCGGCTGCGGCGACAGGACGGCGGTCACGACGTTGTCGTCGACGCCCATCGCGCCGGAGCTCCACGGTTTGCCGTCCGGACCGGTGACGGTGACGACGTTGGCGCCGCCGCCGAGCACCGGCCGGTCGAAGGTGAGCCGGACCGTTTCGGGGGCCTTGAGCAGCCGCGCGCCGGCCGCCGGCGTGGACGACACCAGCTGCCCGGCGGCCGAGGCGGGCGGGACGGCGCCGCCCAGGCCGAACAGCGCGACCAGGACGATCAGGCAGAGCTTCTTCACTTCGGACTCCTCCGGCGCGGCCGGGTCAGCGCGATCACGCCGAACACGACCATGATCAGCAGGGCGCTCCCGAGCGGTACCGCCACCAGCCAGGTCGGACCGCTCGTCGGCTGGGTGTGCCCGTGCCCGTGGGCGGTGCCCGACGGTTCGGCGAGCGCGACCACCGGCGCCGGGTACTGCGGTTCGGCGTCCCCGGTCTGCTCCTGCGCCCAGTCCGTGAGCGTGCCGTCGGCATAGATCTGCTTGGTGGGCAACAGGATCCGGTCGACGTTCGAGGGCAGCGGTGACGCGGTGAACGAGAACTCGTCGTAGTGCTCGTCACCGGGCGGGATCGCGCGGTCCGACGTGGTCCACGTGATCGAGGTGACGACGCCTCCGGCCGCCCGCCCGATCTCGGCGGTCCAGCCGGGCACCGGTCTGGTGCGCACCCTGGTGATGTCGTACCCGGCAGGCACGGTCACCTCGATCCGGACCGTCGGCTGCGTGCCCTCGTTCGGCACCCTGAGCACGATCGCGCCGTCGCCGCCCTTTTCCGGGGCCGCGCCGTAGACGTGGGCGGTGACGTGCGCTTCGGCCGTGCCGGCACCGAGCAGGCAGATGGCGACCGCGAGCAGAACCGCCCGGCACAGCCGCGGAAATCCGTTGGCAGACATGGAGTTGCCCCAGGTTCGGGAGAAGGGGAGGCGGTGCGGCCCGCCGGTCCGCACCGCCGGCTCAGGTCACCTGTTGCGGATGGTCATGAAGTAGTAGTTGCGGGAGTCGGGTCCGTCCCACTGCCCGTCCCAGGCGTTGAACTGGGTGTTGCCCTCGCAGTTGCGGCCGGTGTAACCGGTGAGCATCAGGTGGTGCCGCCAGTAGTTGAACGAGATGTTCGGCCACTCGCGGGTCTGTCCGGGCTCGATGCCGGTCAGGCAGCGCCCGTTCCGGTTCTCCCGCAGGCTGCGGATCTGCTGGGTGGCGTTGGTGATCCGCACGCACGACTCGCCCTGCGGGGCGCGGCAGTCGGCCGCCTGCGCCGGAGCGCTCGTCAGGGTGATCGTCGCCAGCGCCGTGGTCAAAGCGCCGGCCAGGCCGAGCACCCTCGTCCTCGTCGAACGTGCCATCGAGACTTCCTCACTCTCAGTTCCGGATGGGGATCTGCGCGTCATCGTGACGGGGGTTCGAGTCCGGACGAAACCGAATGCGGTGCTTTTCGGAACGATTCGCGCCGGCTTCGGAAAGGAGAAGTTTCCTGCCTTGGGCTGTGACCGCGGCCGAGCCGAATTTCTCCGCACGGGGCCGGTGTGTAACGTGTCCAAACGACGTCTGCACGGGTTCCTGGGGGGAAAGCGTGATCGACCCGCGTGGTGAGGCTGTGCTGCTCCGCGACCGGCGGACCGGCGTGTTCGAGGACGAGACGGCGAACATCGCCCGGTACCAGGTTCAGGGTCAGCGCATTGCGATCGTGTTTTCCCGTGGTGGCAAGGTCTTCCACTACGGACCTGAACGGGTGCGGATCCTGCGCCGCACCTCGGCCCATCTGCTGTCCGGTGAGGACCAGGTCGAGGTCGACGGCACGATCTGGGGGAGCGCGACCGAGATCGTCACCTTCGAGGGAGTGGACGGTGCCTGGACGCGGATCTTCTACCGGGCGCGTGGCGCCGAGTCGTACCGGACCTACCCCGCCGCACGGGTCCGCGTCCTCACGTCCGGGACGGCCATCCCGTTCGTGGCCGACGTCCTGCGCTACTGGCGCGCGGTCGTGTCGCGCCTCAGCGCCGACGATCCGCTGCGACCGGAGTACGAACGGCTGACCTTCGTCCACCCGGAAAGCGCTCTCAGCTCGTACCTGGCCGGGGCACCGATCCGGGCGCGTCCGCTGGAGGCTCCCCCGATCTTCCCGTTCCGGTGCAACCTGAGCCAGCGCAGAGCCGTCGAGAACGCGCTGACCCGGTCGATCTCGGTCATCGAGGGACCGCCGGGCACCGGCAAGACCGAGACGATCCTCAACCTGATCGCCACCATCGTCGCGGTGCACCACCAGACGGTGGCGATCGTCTCGTTCGGCAACGCCGCCGTCGACAACGTCCGCGACAAGCTCGACGAGCTCGGGTTCGGACACCTGCTCGGCAACCTCGGCCGCCGGCAGAAACGCGAGGAGTTCTTTGCCGCACAAGGGGAGCGCAACGCCGCGGTGACCCGGTTCGTGGCCGCCGCACCGCCACCGCCTGACCTGGGGCGGCTCGCGCACCTCGACCACCGCCTGCGGGCGCTGCAGGAGGACGAACGCGTCCGTGCCGACCGGCGTCAGTCGCTCGACGCCCACCGGCTGGAGCTGCGCCACTTCGAGGCGCACCTCGACTCCGAAGAGCTGCCCGACCTGGAGAAGTTCGCACTGCTGAGGAAGTCGGCCGACCGCATCGCCGACTACCTGGCCGAGAGCCAGATGGAGGTGGAAGGGGCGCGCCCCGGTCTGGTGCGACGGATCCGGAACTACTTCAGGTACGGCTCCCTGCGCGCACTCGACCCCGCCGACACCGCCGTGGTGCTCCGGTTGCAGCTGGCCTACTACACCAACCGGATCGCCGAGCTGGAGCGGGAGATCAGCGAGGTCGAGGACAGGCTGCGCCGAGCCGACTTCGACGGGATCTCCCAGGAGCACCAACGGTTGTCGGCGCAGTTCCTGCACGCCGAGCTGGCCGGCCGGTACCGGGGACGAGGCCGGACCGTGCACGACGCGGACACCTACCGGCGCGGCCGGGAGTTCGAGGGCTTCCTCGCCGACTACCCGGCGTTGCTGAGCACCTGCCACTCGTTGCGCACCAGCCTCGCCGACGGGCACCTGCTCGACTACCTCATCATCGACGAGGCGTCCCAGGTGAACCTGCTGCTGGCCGGGCTGGCGATGTCGTGTGCCCGCAACGTGGTCGTGGTCGGTGACCAGAAGCAGCTGCCCCCGGTCGCCCTCGACGGCGCGGACGAGCTCACACCGCCGCTGCCCGCCTACGACTGCCGCCACAACCTGCTGACGTCGTTGTCCGAGGTGTACGGCGACGCTCTCCCGAGCACACTGCTGCGCGAGCACTACCGGTGCGACCCGGTCATCATCGGCTTCTGCAACAAGAAGTTCTACGAGGACGACCTCATCCCGTACACCACCAGCGGCAGCGAGCGGCCGATGATCGTCGTGCGCACCGTCGAGGGCAACCACATGCGTCAGCACCGCGGGGGCGGCCGCTCGAACCAGCGCGAGCTGGACGTGATCAGCCAGGAGGTGATCCCGCGGCACTGCCGGGGCTTCGCCGCCGCCGAGATCGGGGTCACCACGCCCTACCGCCTGCAGGCGGACAAGGGCGGCGACGTGCTCGACCAGATCGAGGTCGACACCGTCCACCGGTTCCAGGGCAGGCAGAAGCAGGCGGTCGTGCTGACCACCGTCCTGGACGAGAGCTGGCGAGGACGCACCGGGCTGAAGTTCGTCGACGACCCCCAGCTGATCAACGTCGCGGTGTCGAGGGCGATCCGGCGGTTCGTGCTCGTGACGAACAACGGCATGATGCCGGCCAGCCGGCACATCCAGGACCTGGTCGGCTACATCCGCTACCACAACCCCGGCGACGAGGTGGCCGACAGCACCGTGGTCTCGGTGTTCGACCTGCTGTACAAGGCGTACTCGGCGCGACTGCGACCACTCGCCGCGCGGCTGCGCAACGAGCTCAAGCACCGGTCGGAGGACATCGTCTGGACCGTGCTGCACGACCTGTTCGCGGAGCCGGACTACGCGCACCTGACGGCGGTTCCGCAGGTGCTCCTCAAGAACCTCCTGCCCGGCCTCTCCCTGCTCACCCCGGACCAGGCCGCCTATGTGAAAAGGCGGGCGTCACTGGACTTCGTCGTGTACAACCGGGTGACCAACCGGCCGCTGCTCGCCATCGAGGTCGACGGCTTCGCGTTCCACGAGAACAACCCCACCCAGCTGAGGCGGGACGCCCTCAAGAACGACATCCTGCGCGCACACGGGATGCCGCTGCTGCGGCTGCCGACCACGGGCAGCGGCGAGCCTGCGCGCATCCGGGAAGCGTTGGACAGGGCGGAATCCCACTGGGCGCGCTACTGAGCGCCTTGCCAGAGGTCTTGCCCGCAACCCGCCTGCCGGGCAGTTACGTGGATGAAGGGCTCCTTCCTCCACACCAGGTGGAGGAAGGAGCCCTTCAT
>NZ_JBEXJN010000132.1:0-8538 GCF_040609115.1 Lentzea sp. NPDC004782 | reverse complement strand
GGGCGCCTTCATCCACCTGACGTGGATGAAGGCGCCCTTCATCCACGTAACTGCCCAGCAGGCCGGGGTGCGGACTAGACCTCCGGCGAGGCGCTCAGCGACTCGGGCAACCTCCGAGGCCTCCAAGTACGTCCTACGCGGGGACGAGCATTGGGGGGAGTCATGCGCAGAGTTGTCTTGGTGTTGTTGTTGCTGGTGGCCGTGGCGTCCTGCGGGAGGAACCAGTCCGAGGGCAACACGTTGCTCTGCCTCACGTCGACCGCGCAGCCGAAGACCACGCCGATGAACGATCCGGCGCTGGCGGCGGCCGCACACGTGGTGCAGCCGTTGCTGGAGAGCAAGTTCGCGAGCACCTACGCCGGGCTGGAGATGCGCAACGACGTGCCGATGATGGTCGTCTACCGCAAGCCGGACCCGTCACTGGACGCCGAGGTGCGCCAGGTCGCGCCGGGCGTGCGGATCGAGTTCCGCGACGCCAGGTACACGCGCGCCGAGATGGGCGAGTACGTCAAGCGGGTCATGGACGACACCCAGTACTGGAAGGGGCGCGGGATCTCGATCACGTCCGCCGGGCCGGAGGTCGACGGCTCGGGCGTCCAGGTCGGGGTGGTGGCGCCGCCGCCGGGAAACTTCGCGCGGTACCTGGACGAGCACTACCCCGCCATGTCGTTCAAGCTCCAGTCGACCGGCGAGATCGTGCCGCTGCCCTACACCGGTTCGGTACCGGTGATCCCGACGACGTAGTCACTCCGGCATTGGGCCGAATTTCGCCCGTTCCGACTCCACCTCACCGGGGTTGAGCTCCTCCAGCATCGCGAACCCGCGCGTGTACTCCTGCCGCATGCGCGCGAAATCGCCGATCTCACGGCACACGAAGGCGATGCACAGCCGGTCGCGCGCCTCGCGCAGCGAGTTGTTCGTGCGGCGGTGGATCGCCAGCGCCGCCTCGTGGCAGGCGAGCGCGGCCGGGAAGTCGCGCAGTTCCTCGTGCAACCGGCCCAGGTCGCCGAGCGTGGCCGCGTGGATCACCTCGGCGCCCAGGGCTCGGGCGGTCTCGGCGGCCTCGGTGCCGACGGCCAGTGCGTCGTCGAGGCGGTGCATCCGCTGGTAGACCGTGGTCAGGTGGGTCATCGCGAAGACGCGGCCGAGCTGGTTGCCGAGGCGGCCGAAGATGTCCAGCGCGCGCAGCAGGTGTTCCTCCGCGGCCTCGGCGTCACCGGTGCCGCGGCCGACGTACACGCCGGCCAGGTTGACCAGCGCCTGGCCCTCGCCGTGTTCGTCGGCGATCTCGCGCCACACCGGCAGCGCGCGCTGGAACCAGCGTTCGCCCTCGTCGTACGAGCGCCGGACCGAGTGCAGGATGCCGAGGTTGTTGCACAGGACGGCTTCCGCGCGCCGGTTGCCGGACGTGCGGACGGCGTCCAGGCCCAGCAGGTACATGGCGATGCCGTCGTCGAAGTGCGCGTCGAACTCGAAGAAGCTCATCAGCGCCAACGGAAGGCGCGCCGCGAGTTCGGTGTTGCCGGTGCCGGACGCGTGCGTGATCGCGGCGATCACGTTGGCGCACTCCTCGCGCAGCCACACCCGTGCCTCGTCGGCACCCTCGAACGATTGCGGGACCACGTCCTTCGGCAGCTCGGGCAACGGCATCCGCCGCCTGGCGGGGAACAGCAGCCGGTCGGCCGCGTCCGCGCTGTGCAGGTACCAGGACAGCAACCGGTCGACGGCCTGCTCCGGTGACGGCTCGTCCTCCATCGCCTTCTCGTGCGCGTAGGTCCGCAGCAGGTCGTGGAAGCTGTACCGGCGCAACGCGATCTCGTCGACGAGATGGCCCGCGCACAACACGTCCAGCAACCTGCGCGTGTCCCGCGAGGACAGGCCCGCCAGCGCGGCGGCCGCCCCGAGCGACGGTGCCGGTCCGGGATGCAGGCCGAGCAACCGGAACATCCGCGCCGCCTCGGGCGTCAACGCCCGGTAGGACCAGGAGAACGTGGCCCGCACGGCGGTCGTCTCGTCTGCCTCCAGCACGTCCAGCCGTTCGGAGGCGAGCTCCTCGACCGACGCGGCGAGTGTCCTGTTCGGACTGATGCTCACCCGTTCCGCGGCCACCCGCAACGCCAGCGGAAGCGCACAGCACAACCGCACGAGCTCGCGGGCGGCCTCGGGTTCGGCGTCGACGCGGTGCCCGATCACCGAGCGCAGCAACGCGAGCGCTTCTGCCTCTGGCAGCACGCCGAGCGTGACCCGGTGCGCGCCGCCGGAGACGACCAGCCCGCTCAACCGGTTGCGGCTCGTCACCAGCACCGCGCCGGACGATCTCCCCGGCAGCAGCGGACGCACCTGCTCGGCGTTGAAGGCGTTGTCCAGCACCACGAGCACGCGCCGGTCGGCCAGCACGCTGCGGTACGTCGCGGCCAGGTCCTGCGGCAGGTTCTGCTGGTCGACGCCGAGCCCCGCGAGCAACCGCCGCAGCGCCTCGTCCGGCGGCACGGGTGTGCTGTTCGGCGAGAACCCCTGCAGGTCGATGAACAGCTGCCCGTCCGGGAACCGGTCCACCAGCAGGTGCGCCACGTGCACGGCGAGCGCGGTCTTGCCGACGCCGCCGGTGCCGTCGATCACCGAGATCGCGGCCGTGCGCGGCTCGGACCCGCTCAGCCGCGCGCACAGTTCGGCGATCTCGCCGTCCCTGCCGACGAAACCGATCGTGCCGTGCGTGGTCTGCGCCGGCCGCACGGTCCGCGGGACGGGAGTGCCCTTGAGGATGCGCTCGTGCTCCTCCTGCAGCTCGGGACCGGGTTCGACCCCGAGCTGCGACACCAGCGCCGTGCGGACGTTCCGGAACGCCGCCAGGGCCTCGGCCTGCCGCCCCGACCGGCTCAGCGCGAGCATCAGCAGCCGCACGAGCCGTTCCCGCACCGGATGATCGGCCACGGCACGGGTGAGCGTGTCGACCACCTCCGCGTGCTCCCCGGCCTCGATCGCCGCCGCCGCCCAGTCCTCGACCGCGGTCAGCCTGGCCTCCTCCAGCCGGGCGCGCTGCCGTTCCGCGAACGGCCCCGGCACGTCCGACAACGCCGTCCCGCGCCAGATCCGCAACGCCCGCCGCAGTTCCCCGGACCGTCCACTGTGGCGCAGCCGCTCGAACTCGCCCAGGTCGGCCGGTGCGACCAGGCAGGCGTAACCGCTGTCGGTGGTGATGATCAGGTTCCCGGACGCCCGTGCCGGCAGCTCCGGCTCGACCAGCCGCCGCAACGCGCTGATGTAGGTGTGCAGGCTGCCGGAGGCGCTGGACGGCGGGTCGTCGCCCCACACCGCGTCGATCAGCTCGTCCCGCGAGACGGGGTGCGGTGACCGCAGGGCCAGCACGGCGAGCACCGCGCGCTGGCGGGGCTGGCAGGGCACGAGGTGCCTGCCGTCGACGGTGATCCGCAGCTCACCGAGTACGTCGACGCGCAGCTCGCCCATGCGGGCAGGGTATGCGCCCGTTCGGCCGCACGCACCGCCCGTTCGGACATCGCGGGTCAGTTCAGCCGGGCGGGCAGCGCCTCCACGGTCCGGCGGGCCACGCCGGCCGAGCTCCACGTCGGCTCGCCGGCCGCGGCCAAGGTCGGGAACCGCTGTCGCAGGCCCGTCACGACGTGCGCCATCTCCGCACGTCCCAGCGTGGTGCCGCAGCAGTTGCCGGTCGTCAGCATCCGGCGCGGATCACGCGCGGGGTCGAACGTGTCGGGATCGGAGAACGCGCGGGGGTCGCGGTTGGCACCGGCGATCAGCATCCGGACCGGCGCCCCGGCGGGGATCGTCACACCGCCCAGCGCGACCGGCTCCCTGGCCACGCGCGGCACCGGCGGGTAGAGCAGCACGCCGTCGTGCCGCAGGGCCTCGTCGAGGAACCGCTGCACCCGTGACGGGTCGTCCTCGCACCACGTCCGGTGCTCGGGATGCGCGAGGAACGCCTGGACGGCGCGGTCGATGCCGGAGACCGTGCTCTCGTACCCGGTCATCCACATGATCCACAGGAACGCGATCGGCAGGTCGTCCTCGTCGTGCGCCTCGACCAGCCGCGTGATCAGGTCGTCCCGCGGGGACTCCCGGCGCTTGGCCACCAGCTCGCGGAGGTGGTCCTCGACGGCGTAGCTCGCCCGGTCGGCCTCCAGCACGACCTTCTCGTCGTCGGACGCCAACGCCCGCGTCATCAACGTGAAGCTCTCCCCGATCCACGCGCGGTCCTCCTCCGGCACGCCGATCCGGTCCGCGAACACGTGCTGCGTGAGCGGCACGGACACCTCGGCGTGCAGGTCGACGGTCTCGCCGGCGACGAGCCGCGGCCCGAGGTCGTCGAAGAGGTTGCCGAGGTGTTCCAGGATCTGCGGCCGCAGCCGCGACACCCGCTCGGGCGTCATCTCGCGGGCGATCACCGACCGCAGGCGGGCGTAGCCGGGGTGGTTCTTCGCCGTGAGCGCCGAGACGCGCTTCCTGGCCGCCGGGTGGCTCCGTTTCCCGTGACCCACCTCACGCCACATCGCGGCCTCGTCCGGTGCTGCGAAGGCGTGCGGGCGTTGCAGCGCGTAGGCGACGTCGTCGTAGCTGCTCAGCAGGTAGAAACCGCAGCTCGTGCGGTGCACGGGGTCGTGTTCGCGCAGCCAGTGCAGGAACGGGTACGGGTCTTTGCGACGCTCGGGCTTGGCGAGTTCGCCGAGGACATCGATGGTGGCGGACACCGACAGGCCTTCCAGGTGGCGGGGACCGGGCGACCCTAGGCACACGCCCGCCTCCGTTTGGGGAAAACCGCCCCGGTTGCCGCCGCGCTCTGCCCGATCGGGCAGCGCCGTGGAGACGGCGTGGAGTCTGAATGGAGTCAGTCGTCGAAGACTCGGTCCATGGAACGAGTGCGCGTCGCGGTCCACGCGAAGGATTCGGTCACCCGCTGGGGCATCGCGGGCTACCTGCGGCTGCGGCCGGAGGTCCAGGTGCTGGCCGAGCACTCGTCCAGGCACGCGCAGGTGGTGCTCGTCGCGGCCGGCGGTGCCGGGCTGACGGCCGAGCTGCGGGTGATCGCGCAACGGACGGCCGCCCGCGTCGTGCTGATCACCGACGACCTGCGCGCCCAGGACCTGCCGCGGGTGATCGACCACCGCGTCGTCGCCGTCCTGCCGCGCGCGGACCTCACCTGCGAGAGTCTGGTGTCGACGGTGCTGGCCGCGCACGAGGGCCGCGTCGAGCTGCCCGCCGGTCTCGCGGCGGCCGAGCTGGCGGAGCGTGAACTGGACGTGCTGCGGTTGTTCTCCGAGGGCTGGACCACGGCCGAGGTCGCGCGGAAACTGTCCTATTCGGAGCGAACCGTGAAGAGCGTGGTGCAGCAGGTGCTCACCCGGTACCAGCTGCGCAACCGCACGCACGCGGTGGCGTTCGCGATCAGGTCAGGCGTCATCTGAGAACCGCGCGGTCAGCTCGCGCGAGATCTCGTAGTGCCGCACCAGGAACGCGCGCTCGTCCAGCTTCTTGCGCCGCAGCCACCCGGTCACCTCGGCGTTGCACTTGCTGGCGTTGCACGACCCGCAGGCCGGCACGACGTTGCCGAGCGTGTACCGCCCGCCCCGCGAAATGGCCTGCACGCAGTCCTTCTGCAGCGAGGTCGCGGGAGCACCGCAGTAGGCGCAACCGGCCCAGGACGTCTTCAACGCGTCCCACTGCGCGTCGGTGAGGTCGTGGACGACCCGCGCCATCCGCTTCTTGCGCTTGCGGGCCGCGCGAACCTGTCTGCTACCTCCGGTCGGCACGGTTCGTGAGACTACGGGTCGCGATGGTCAACAGGTCGGAGGCGGGCCCCCGAGGTGTCCTGCCCGCCGGCCACACCGCCCGCAACGCCCGGTGCAGGTCCAGGTCGCTCACCTCGACGCGCACCAGCGCGCGGCTCGCGAGATCGGCCTGCACGGCGTGCACGCTCAGCACCGCGGGCCCGATCCCGCCGATCGCCGCGGCCTTGATCGCCGTCGTGGACGACATCTCCAGCAACGGTTCCGCGCTCGTCTCGACTCCGGCCGCCCCGAGCGCGTGCTCCCACGCCTGCCGCGTGCCCGAGCCGGACTCCCGGCTCACCAACGGGGTCGCGGCGGCTTTGACCGCGGTCACCCTGCGGCGCCTGGCCCACGGGTGGCCCGGCGCGACGACCAGCACCAGCTCGTCCTTCGCCACGACCCGGCCGGCCAGTCCGGACGGCACGTCGGTCGACTCGATGAACCCCAGATCGGCCCGCTCGGCCAGCACCTGCTCGGCGACGTGCACCGAGTTGCCGGCCGTCAGCACGGTCGCGGTGTCCGGGCTGACCGTCCGCAACGCGATCAGCCACGCGGGCAGCAGGTACTCGGCCACGGTGAGGCTCGCGGCGACCCGCAGCTGGCCGTGGCGGTCCGCGCGCAGGCTGGTGATGCCCGCGTCGAGGTCGACGGCCCGCGCGAGCACCGGAGCCGCCCACCCGGCCACGAGCTGACCGGCCGTCGTGAGCCGTGCGCCGCGCGGCGTGCGGTCGAGCAGCGTCACGCCGACCCGGCCTTCGAGCACGCGCAGGCGTTCGCTCGCGGCGGGCTGCGACATGCCGTGCGCCTGCGCCGCCCGGCCGATGCTGCCCAGCTCGGCCACGCTCAGCAGCAGGTCGAAGCTGGTCAGGTCGGCGACCCTGGACGGCAGAGGCATAGGGGCAGCCTATGTGCTCATCGGACATCGGCGCCTACCGAGGTCGCCGGCGCACGAGGATTGTCGTGTCGTGACCGCTCTCGCACCTCACCCACACCGTGCCCCCGAGGTGCGACGAGCGGCGCCCTTCGGCCCGAACCTCTTCGCCTCCGTGATGGGCACCGGCATCGTCGCCACGGCCGGTGCCGCGATGCCCGGCCTGCGCACCCCGGCCACGCTGGTGTGGGCGCTCGACGCGCTGCTCCTGGCGTTCCTCGTCGTGTCCGCGTTGCGGCGCTGGACCCCCTCGACCGTCCGCGACCAGCTCGCGGACCCGGTGATGGCCCAGTTCTGGGGCGCCCCGCCGATGGCGCTGATGACCGTCGGCACCGGCGCGTTGCTGCTCGGTTCCGACTGGATCGGCCTGCCCGCCGCACTGGCCGTCGACTGGACGCTGTGGACGCTCGGCACCGCGCTGGGCCTGGCGACGTCGGTGCTGGTGCCGTTGCGGATGATCGGCAGCGGCGAACGGGCGTTCGGCGGCTGGCTGATGCCCGTGGTGCCGCCCATGGTGTCCGCCGCGTCCGGCGCCCTGCTGGCCCACCACCTCCCGGAAGGCCAGTTCCGGCAGGCGATGGTGCTCGTCTGCTACG
The DNA here is from genome assembly GCF_040609115.1 of Lentzea sp. NPDC004782. Classification (NCBI taxonomy): domain Bacteria; kingdom Bacillati; phylum Actinomycetota; class Actinomycetes; order Pseudonocardiales; family Pseudonocardiaceae; genus Lentzea; species Lentzea sp. NPDC004782. Next base: position 1,213 of record NZ_JBEXJN010000132.1, on the reverse strand, counting down.
CCCTGTTCGGCATCAGCCTGTTCGCCACGGTCGTGATCGTGCCGCAGATCTGGCAGCGACTCGTCCAGCACGGCCTGGGCGCCGCCTCCACCGTGCCGACGCTGTGGATCGTGCTCGGCCCGCTGGGCCAGTCGATCACGGCCGCCAACCTGCTGGCCGGCGTGCCCGTGCTGCCGGGCCAGACCGCGTTCGGCCTCCTCTACGGCACGGTCACCTGGGGATTCGCCCTCCTCTGGCTGGTGATCGCCGCCGTCGCGACCGCGCGGACCGCACGCCGCGGCCTGCCGTTCGCGTTGACGTGGTGGAGCTTCGTGTTCCCGCTGGGCACGTTGGTGACCGGCACGAACGCGCTGGCGTCGCACTTCCCGTCGCCGATGTTCACCGGCGTGGCCGTGGTGCTCTACGGCGCTCTCGTGCTCGCCTGGATCACCGTGGCAGCGCGCACGGTGCGCTCCTTCGCGAAATAGCCTCTACGCAATCTGACGTACGCGAGATCAGAGCGTGAGCGGATGATGCCCGCCCTCGTGGCCGCGAGAGTAAGACGCGACACCACTAGGGAAGGAGCGATCCGCGATGACCACCACCCGCAAGCTCAGCGGCCGCACCCGCAAGGTCGTGCTGCTCGTGCACGTCCTGTCGGCGGCGGCGTGGCTCGGCATCGACCTGGCGCTGGGCATCCTCGTCGTGCTCGCACTGTCCACAAGCGACACCACCACGGCCGGGATCGCGGTTCAGGCGGTCGACCTGTTCGCGATCTGGCCGATGTTCGGCGCCAGCGTCGTGTGCATGATCTCCGGCGTGGTCCTCGGCGTGGGCAGCAAGTACGGGCTCGTGAAGTACTGGTGGGTGGCCATCAAGCTGGTCATGAACGTCGGCATGTCGTTGCTCATCGCGTTCGCGCTGCGGCCGGGGGTGCGGGAGGCGGCCCGCATCGGTGCACGCCTGCTGGCGGGCGACCCGGCGGCGGTGATCCCGTCCGATCTGCTGCACCCGGTCGTGGTCGCGCCGACGTTGCTGCTGACCGCCTACATCCTGTCGGTGTTCAAGCCGTGGGGGCGCATCCGCAAGTCACCGCAGCCAGTCAAGCGCGAGCGCCGCGACCTCGTCGGCGCTGTCTGACCACCCGCCCAGTGCTCGATGAACGGCTCATTTGTCCACCTCAGGTGGACAAATGAGCCGTTCATCGACGGCGAAGTCCACCCTCATCACGGAA
>NZ_JBEXJN010000131.1:0-8720 GCF_040609115.1 Lentzea sp. NPDC004782 | reverse complement strand
TGCTCTGGGCGCTGCTGCGCGACGGCCGGAAGTTCACACCGACCGCGCCACAACCCGCTGCCGCAGCGGCTTGACACGATCATTCAGATTCCTTCCGTGGTGCGCAGGGCTTTGGCGAGGCGCAGCGCGAGCAGCCGGTCGACGGAGATGGCGCTCAGCAGCAGCGCGCCCGAGATCGCCTGCTGCCAGAACGCGGGGATCTGCAGCACCACCAGGCAGCTCGTGATCGTGCCCAGCAGCAGCGCGCCCAGCGCGGCACCGGCCACGGTTCCCGAACCGCCGAAGATCGCGACACCGCCGACCACGACGGCCGCCACGACCTGGAGTTCGAGCCCGGTGCCCGCGGCCGCGTCGACCGTGCCGTAGCGGGCCACCCAGAGCGCGCCCGCGAGGCCCGCGATCAGTCCTGACAGGACGAACGTGGTGAGCGTGCGTTTCGCGACCGGGATGCCGGCGAGCTTGGCGGCCTCCGGGTTGGAACCGAGCGCGTACAGCTCGCGGCCGGAACGGTAGGTGCGGAGGTGGACGGCGGCCACCGCGACTGTGGCGAGCGTGACCCAGACGAGCACCGGGATGCCGAGGACGCGGCTGCTGCCCAGGTCGAGCAGCGCGTCCGGGAGGTTGGCGGCGTTGACCTGCCTGCCGTGGGCGAGGGCGTAGTCGATGCCGCGGAACACGTAGAGCGTGCCGAGGGTGACGACCAGGCTGGGGACGTTGCCCAGCGCCACCAGCAGGCCGTTGAGCAGCCCGCAGGCCAGACCGATGCCGATGCCGAACCCGATGCCCGCGAGGACCGGCGTGCCGGGGTGGTCGGCGAACTGTTGTGCGGTCAGGAAAGCCGACAGGCCGAGGACCGAGCCCACGGACAGGTCGACGTTGCGGGTGATGACGACCAGGGTCTGGCCGACGGCCAGCAGGGCGACGATCGAGGCGTTGAGCAGGAGGTCGCGCAGGCTCTGGGGCTGGACGAACCTCGGGTTCACGATCGCCGTCGGGATGACGACCAGCGCGAGGGCCACGACGATGCCGAGCTCGCGGACTCGGCCCACTCGGGTGGAGAGGCGGCGGGCGGCGGTGCCGCGCAGTGCGAGGGCGGTCATCGCGCCACCTGCCCGGCCGCGGCGAGCGCCACCCGTTCCTCGGTCGCCTCGGCCCGCGCGAGCTCCTCCACCAACCGGCCCTCGTGCATGACCAGCACGCGGTCGGCCATCCCGAGCACCTCCGGCAGCTCCGACGAGATCATCAGCACCCCGACGCCCTGTCCGGCCAGCTCCGACAACAACCGGTGCACCTCGGCCTTCGTCCCGACGTCGATGCCGCGCGTCGGCTCGTCCACGATCAGCACGGAAGGCTTGCGCGCCAGCCACTTCGCGAGCACGACCTTCTGCTGGTTGCCGCCGGACAGCACGCCGACCGGGTCGCTGAGCCGGGCGAACTTCAGCCGCAGCTTGACCGCCCAGTCCTGCGCGAGCGCGCGTTCGGAACGGCGGCGCAGCAACCCGAACGTCGACAGCCTGCCCAGCGAGGCCAGCGCGGCGTTGCGTTCGATGGACGCGTCCATCACGAGTCCCTGCTGACGGCGGTCCTCCGGCACGAACCCGATCCCCGCGGCCATCGCGGCGGTGGGGGAGCCGCACTTCAGCCGCCGGCCGCGCACCACGACCGCGCCGCCGTCGGGCCGGTCGATGCCGAACACCGCCCGTGCGACCTCGCTGCGGCCCGCGCCGACCAGCCCGGAGAGAGCCACGATCTCGCCTGCCCGCACGTCGAACGACACGTCGGTGAACACGCCCTCCCGGGTCAGCCGTCGCACCGAGAGCAGGACCTCGCCCGCGGCCGTCTCCTGCTTGGGGAAGAGCTGCGACAGCTCGCGGCCGACCATGCGGCGCACCAGGGAGTCCGGTGTCTGGCCGGACAACGGGCCGGACCAGACGAACTCGCCGTCGCGCAGCACCGTGGCCCGCTGGCACAGCTCGAACACCTCGTCGAGCCGGTGCGACACGAACAGCACGGCGGCGTCCTGTGCGCGCAACGCCTGCACCACACCGAAAAGCCGTTGGACCTCGTGCGCGGACAGGGCCGCGGTCGGCTCGTCCATCACGATCACGCGGGCGTCGAACGACAGCGCCTTCGCGATCTCGACGAGCTGCTGGTCCGCAATGGACAGTCCGCGCGCCGGACGTGCCGGGTCGAGGCGGACGCCCAGCCGGGAGAACAGCTCCGAGGTGCGGGCGTGCATCGCGGCGACGTCGATGCGACGGCCGAAACCGAGCGGCTGGCGGCCCATGAACACGTTCTCGGCCACCGACAGGTCACCGAAGAGCGTCGGTTCCTGGTAGATGATCGCGATGCCCGCGGCCAGCGCGTCGGCGGGTCCGGAGAACCGTTGTGGGGCGCCGTCGACGAGCACCTGTCCGGTGTCCGGGCGGTGCACCCCGGCGAGGGTCTTGATCAGCGTCGACTTGCCGGCCCCGTTCTCCCCGAGCAGCGCGTGGGCCTCGCCGGGCAGCAGTTGCAGCGACACGCCGGACAACGCGCGGACGGCGCCGAAGGACTTGCTCACCTCGTCCAGCGCCACCACGGGAGGTCGGTCCACGTCCGTCTCCTCGATGTTGAAACGTTTTAACGGCTGAGTTACGTGCACTCTGGGGGCGTTATGGCCACATGTCAAGGGACAGGCGGTACAGTCGCTTGTCACGTTTCAACAAAGGAGTCGCCGGTGAAGCCGTCAGTGGGCATCCGCGAGGTCGCGCGGCACGCCGGCGTGTCGAACGCGACCGTCTCGAACGTGCTGAACCGGCCGGGCGTCGTCGCGCCGGCCACGAGGCAACGGGTGCTGGCCGCGATCGAGGAGCTCGGGTTCGTCCGCAACGAGTCCGCGCGGCAGCTCAGAGCGGGCAGCAGCCGGGTGATCGCCTACGTCGTGCTCGACGCGGCGAACCCGTTCTTCACCGACGTGGCCCGCGGCGTGGAGGACGCGGCGCGGGAGGCGGGGCTCGCGCTGTTCCTGTGCAACAGCGCGTCCGACGACGGCCGCGAGCGCGAGTACCTGGAGCTGCTGCACGAGCAGCGCGTCGAGGGCATCCTGATCACCCCGGTCGACGCGGAACGGCTCACCGACCGCGGCACGCCGGTGGTGCTGGTCGACCGCGAGTCGAACGGCACCTACTGCTCGGTGGCGGTCGACGACGTGCTCGGCGGTGAGCTCGCGGTGACCCACCTGATCGAGAACGGCCACCGGCGCATCGCCATGATCGGCGGCCCGCTGTCGATCCAGCAGGTGCGCGACCGGCGCGAGGGAGCCGTGCGCGCGCTGGCGAACGCCGGTCTGCCGGCTGACGCGCTCACGTTCCTGGAGACGAGGGGCCTGCAGGTGGCGGAAGGCCGCGGCGCGGGGGAGCGGCTGGTGGGCCTGCCCGCGTCACGGCGTCCGACGGCGGCGTTCTGCGCCAACGACCTGCTCGCGCTGGGCCTGCTGCAGTCGATGACGCAGCAGGGCCTCAAGGTGCCCGGCGACCTCGCCGTCGTGGGGTACGACGACATCGAGTTCGCCGCGGCCGCCGCCGTGCCGCTGACGTCGGTGCGGCAGCCGCGTGAGCAGCTCGGCCGCACCGCCGCGACGTTGCTGCTGGCCGAGAACGAGCCGGACCACGAGCACCGGCACGTGAAGTTCCAGCCGGAGCTCGTGGTCCGCGCGTCGAGCGCCGTCAAACGGTGAACTACCTGACGAGAACCATTTCTCGCGCATCTTCGACCGTGTTCGAATTGTCCGGCGGAAGGTAGACGTTCAACGACGCCGACGTGAACGCCACGCCCTGCCGGAACGCTTTCGTGCGGGACACCACGGTCACGTCGACCCTGTGGTATTCGCCGGTGCACGGAACACTTCCCGTGTATTTCTCGCCGATCGCGAGTTCGCCGCGCACGTTCTGCGTGACCTGCACCCACAACGACGCGGTGGCGCCGTTCTGGCACATCACCCGCGTCGGCACGGACACCGCCGCGCCACGTGCCTCCAGTCGTCCCTGCGGCTGAAGTGCCACGGCCGCGTTGACCGGTGCCGCTGCCGCCGGAAGCGCGGTGGCCACTATCGCGGCTGCCGTCAGCACGAACGTCGAAATTGCACGCACGGTTTTCACCTCGTTTTTGTCGATGGCAGTTCGCGGCCGCGCCACGACATTAGCCACGGGCTGATCAGCCGAGCTAGGGGCCAAATGAGATCAACGCGGTGCTCGACTGGTGGTTAGGGTGTCTGGCGGGCGGGAATCCCCTGCCATGCCGGACAGATGTCTTCTCGCCGACCGCTACCTGGTGGGCGAGCTGCTGGGTACGGGTGGCGTGGCGGAGGTGCGCCGGGCCAGGGACGTCGTGCTGGCGCGGGACGTCGCGGTCAAGTTGTTCGGGCCGACGGCCGACACGCGCCGGTTCGACAACGAGGTCCGCACGCTCGCGGCCCTGTCGCATCCGGGGCTGGTGCCGGTGTACGACGCGGACTCGTCCGGTGACACACCGTTCATGGTGCTGGAGCTGGTCGAGGGGCGCACGTTGCGCGACCACATCGCGAACGGGCCGATGGAGGTGGGCGAGGTGCGCCGGTTGGGGGCCGCCCTGGCCGACGCACTGGCGTACGTGCACTCCCGCGGGCTCATCCACCGCGACGTCAAACCGTCCAACATCCTGCTGGACTCCGGCGGCGTACCGCGGCTCGCCGACTTCGGCCTCGCGCGCCTCGTGGACGGCGCTCGGCTCACGCGGGCCGACCAGGTCGTCGGCACGGCCGCCTACCTGGCTCCGGAACAGGTGCGCGGCGGGGAGATCACCTCCGCGGTGGACGTCTACGCGCTGGGGCTGGTGCTGCTGGAGTGCCTGACCGGGCGCAGGGAGTACGAAGGCTCGGAGATCGAGGCGGCGGTGGCCCGGCTGCACCGGTCACCGGTGGTGCCGGACGATCTGCCGTTCGACCTCGTCCGGCTGCTGTCGTTGATGACGTCCTTGTCCGCGGAACGCCGGCCGACCGCGCGGGAGTGCGCTGACGCCCTGCTCGCCGCGGACCCGCCGACTCGGGTCGCACCGGTTGCGCGGCGGCGGTCACCCGTGGTGCTCGCCGCCGCGTCGGCCGCCGTGCTGATCGCCGCCATCGGTACCGGGTTCGCGCTGCACGACCGGGACACCCCGGTGGAGTCGGCGCCTCCCGCGTCCCCGGTGTCGACGCAGCCGGGCACCGTCGAGCAGACTCCGGTGCCGGTCGTCGAGCAACCGGTCGTCCAGACCACCGTGCCGCAGCCGGTCCAGGAGCACCCGAAGGCCAAGCAGGGCAAGGGCAAGGGCAAGAAGAAGTGATCAGCGCAGCGGAAGGATGATCGCGGACGGCCGGTCCGGTCCGCAGTGGACGGTCTGGTCGGCGGCGAGCAACGTCGTGGCGGTGGCCCGCGGCTCGCCGGTGCCCGGATTGCGGGCGTAGCGCGGGAAAGCACCGCTCGACACCTGCACCCGGATGCGGTGGCCGCGCCGGAAGCGGTGCGCCGTCGGCCACAACCGGACGGTGGCGCATTGCGGCTGGTCCGCCCCGGTCAGGCTCACCAGGCCGTCGCACACGTTCCACGACTTCCCGTCGGGGTCGACGTCGCACAGCCGCACGAACACGTCGGCGTGCGGCAGGCTGGAGGAGAACCAGATCTCCGCGCTCACCTCGCCGACCACCTCGACTTCCGCGGCCAGCGCGGGCGTGGTGCAGGTGAGCACGTCCTGCCGGGCTTCCAGCGCGGTGTTGTCGACGCGCCCGCCCTTTTCCAGGCGCACACCACCAGCGGCCGGAGTGGGGTCGGCGGGGTCGTAGCGGTAGGTGCCCACCGAGGACTCGACAGGTTCGGTTCCCAACGTGCCGTTCGGGCCGAGGTGGAAGCGTTGCGGCTGGTAACCGGCAGGCGGCCACGACGAGAAGTCGCGCCAGGCGTTCTCGCCCATCACGTACAGCCGCACGGGCGCGCGGCCCGGCGGCTGCTCACCGCGGGCGTGGGCCAGACCGAACTCGACGGCCTCGTCGATCGGCGTGGAGTTGAACTCGGCGTGCGTCCACGGCCCGATCGTCAGTCGCGCCGGAAGTCCCTTGTCCTGCAACACCTGGAAGTCGCGCAGCTGACCGGGCAGGAAGATGTCGTACCAGCCGCCGATCGAGCTGACCGGCACCGGCACGTCCGCGACCCGGTGGCTGTGGTCGAGCCCCTCCCAGCGCGGCGAGCCGGCGTCGTGGGTGAGGATGTCCTGGATGTAGGCGGAACGTTCACCGAACGCCGCGATGTCGGCGTCCCGCAACGGAAGCGTGTGCAGCGCCCGTGCGGTCTTCCTGTCCTGGAACGGTTTGCGCAGCATCGCCAGCGGGCGTTGCTGGGTGCCGACGAGCACGCCCCACTCGAACGGCGTCTCCAGCGACAGGCCGTCCGGGCGCAGGAACTCGAGCGTGAGCGCGGACTCCGTCACCACCGGGATCATCGCCTTGACCTGCGGCGGCAGCTGGTCGGCGACCGCCCACTGCACGTGGCCCAGGTAGCTCAGCCCGTACAGCACGATCGCGTCGCTCCACGGCTGCCGCACGAGCCAGTCGAGCGTCGCGAGGCCGTCCTCGCGTTCCTGGCGCATCGGGTCGAACGTGCCGCCGGAACCGAACCCGCCGCGCACGCTCTGGATCAGCACCTGGTAGCCGCGCTCGGCCAGCGGCCGGGCGATCAGCTGGCCGAACATGCCGCGGCCGTAGGGGGAGCGGACGAGCGCGGTCGGCAGCCCGTCGCCGCCGGAGCGCGGTAACCACCGGTCCGCCAGCAGCTCCACTCCGTCGGGCATGGGCACGCGCAGATTGCGTTGCACCACGACGTTGCGCGTCAACGGCTGTGAGAGCTTGAGCCTGCGTTCGATGAGACGGCTGATCATCGGGACTCCAGGAAGAGGGAGACTACGGCGATCAACCGGTCGGTGAACGCCTCGGGATCGTGCGCGCCGTCGATCACCCAGGCCGTCACGAACGATCCGACGCCACCCGTGATGAAGGCGGTGAGGTCGTCGACGGCCTCACCGGTGGCCCGGTCGCCGAACAGGTGCTCGACGCTCTGCCGGTTGACCGGGATCAGCAGGCTGATCAACCCGCGGTCCAGCGCGTAGGCGCAGGAGCCGGTGAACAGGGCGCGGTAGAACACCTTGTGCTCGGCGAAGTGCCGGGCCATGGCGAGGGTTTCCTCGCGGGGGTCCATCGGTTGCCGGAGGCCGGCGAGGCGCGGCAGCAGCTCGCGCCGCGCGAGGTCGAGCCCGGCTTCCAGCAGCACCGTGTCGAGGTCGCCGAAGTGCTGGTAGACGACCCTGCGGCTGACGTCGGCGGCCTCGGCGATCTCGGACAGCGCGACCGCCGTGGTGCCGCGTGCGCTGACCAGGTCGATCGCGGCCTGCAGCACGGCGGCGCGGGTGCGACGGACGCGGCGGTCGCGCGCAGGCTCGTCCACGTGCAGATCCATGCCGCCAGATCGTGCACACGTGTTACTAATTAGTCAACTGTTACTCAACTGGTCACTCTGGTTCGGGAGCTTCCTGATGCCCGCGCAGCGAACCGGGGTGGGCCTTGGCCGACGGGTCGTTGCGGGTCTTGATCAGGCTCGCCGCGGTGACGACCACGAGGATCGCGATGATCACGCCGAGGCTGAGCGGGGTCGGCACCTCCGGGATGGAGGAGGAGATGTCGACGTGACCCCAGTGCAGGATCAGCTTGACGCCGATGAACGCCAGGATGACCGCGAGGCCGGCCGACAGGTACACCAGCCGGTCGAGCAGTCCCTTGACGAGGAAGAACAACGCGCGCAGGCCGAGCAGCGCGAACGCGTTGGCGGTGAACACGATGTAGGGCTCCGCGGTCACGCCGAACACCGCGGGGATCGAGTCGAGCGCGAACAGCAGGTCGACGCCGCCGATGGCCACCAGCACGACGAACAGGGGAGTGGCGAGACGCCTGCCGTCGATCCGCGTGAAGATCTTGCCGCCGACGTAGTCGTCCGTGACGGGCAGGAGCTTGCGGGCGGCCTTCACCACGACGTTGTTCTCGACGTCCGGGTCCTCGTCGCGGTGCCGGAACAGCTGCACGGCCGTGAAGATCAGCAGCAGGCCGAACAGCAGGAACATGAACGAGAACAACGACAGCAGCGTCGCGCCGACCGCGATGAAGATGCCGCGCATGATCAACGCCAGCACGATGCCGAACGTCAGCACCTTGTGCTGGTGCTCCTCCGGCACCAGGAACGTGGTCATGATGATCACGAACACGAACAGGTTGTCGACCGAAAGGCTCTTCTCGACGATGTAGCCGGCGAAGTACTCGGCACCGAACTCACCGCCGTGCGCCATGGCGAACCACACGCCGAACCCGACCGCGACCAGGATGTAGAACACCGACCACAGGGTGGCCTCGCGGAAGCCGATCCGGTGCGGCCGCCACGCCGCGAGCACGAGGTCGACCGCCAGCAACAGCACGATCACCCCGATCGTGACCGCCCACGTCAGTCCGCTGATCTCCAGCACAGAACCCTCCTCCGCCGCCCGGTTCGTCCCTTAAGGACATTACCGGGCTTCCGGGAGTGGCGTCGGGGCCGCGCTCTACCTCGATGAACGGCGCATTCGTCCACCTCACGTGGACGAATGCGCCGTTCATCATTCAGGAGGTCACGGTGTAGGTGGGGGTGATGACG
>NZ_JBEXJN010000130.1:0-9415 GCF_040609115.1 Lentzea sp. NPDC004782 | reverse complement strand
GTTTCTCCGCGCTATACAACCTCTTGTTCGTACTTCGCCACAACCACCACCACCCCCGCGACCGGTCAGCCGGGCTTGGTGAAGCGTTCGCGCAGGACCGGGTCGTTCTCCCACCAGAGCCCGGACGCGGGGCTCTCGTCTGCGGCGTCCAGCTCGGCGTCGACGCTGTCGGCCTCCTGTTTCGCCGCACGCATCCAGCGCACCATCAGCGCCACCACGAACGGCAGGCCGGCCAGGTCACCGCCGATCCACAGCACTCCGGCGCCGATGACCTGGTCGAGCCGGAGGTCAGGTCCCCACGCGCGGTGCAGGGCCTCGTAGTAGTCCGCGGCGATCAACGGGCCGAACCACACGACCAGACCGATGGCACCGTCCACGATCGCTTCGACGAGGCTGATCGCGAAGGACACCACGTGCGGGTCCTCCCGCGGCGTCGGATCGACCCGCAGCCGGGTCCAGTAGTAGACGAAACCGCAGCCCGCGATGACCAGCAGGAGCGGCTCGTCGGCAGCGGGGTTGCGCAGCGTCCAGCCGTACAGCGGGGTGAGGTACAACAGCACCAGCGGCACCGCGAGCGCCACGGTGACCAGCAGCGGAAAGGTGACCACGCGCGCCGCCGTGCTGTGTCCGATGCGGCGAAGGCTTTCGGCGAACGGTGCCGGTGCGGTGCGCAGCAGCAGTGTCAGCGGCGCACTGAGCGCGAACAACAGCGGCGTGATCATCAACGTGGTGATCACCGCGACGGCGCGCACCCAGAAGAGGGTGTGGCCGTACACGCCGATGAACGACTGCGTGACCAGCAGATGCGTGGCCGCCGCGGCGAGCATCGCAGCCGAACGCGAGACCGGCCACGGCTCGGACAGCCGGCGCACCGCCCAGAAGTAACCGATCACCACGACCGCGACGAGCAGCAGTGCGACCGGCTCCAGCCGCCAGGCCGTGAAGACCCGCGCGACGGTCAGCGGTTCGGTCACTGGTGGTGCCTTCTCAGCTCGAGTTCGGGGGTTCCAGCTGATCAGTGTGCACCACACCGGTCCGCGCTTGGCTAGCTGACCAGGGAAAGGCCGCGGCGAACGGGTTCGGGCGCGGTGGCGGGCGCGGGCGACGGGACCACGACCTCCTCGCCGCCGATCTCGCGGGTGATCCAGGCGCCGGACTCGACCATGACCTTCAGCGTGCGGGTGTCGAGCGCGTTGATGCGGCCGTAGTACCACTCATCGGTCGCGAGCGACCCCATGCGGTCGGCGAGGCGCTTCTTGATGTCGATCACGCGCTCGAACAGCGTCCGGACGAGGGCGGCCCGGTCGAACGGGCCCTGCAGGCCCTCGCGGATGCGGTCCTCGATGCCGCGCGGCACGCCCTCGGAGTCGGGCATCAGCATGGTGGTCCACGCGCGGGACTTCTCGCGGTACTGCAGCTGCTGCATGATCCCTTCGTGCTGGGCGAAGTCGGCGGCGCGGAAAGCCGAGCCGCGCCAGCGCTTCTGCAGGTTCACGGCCAGCGACAACGCGCTCTTCAGGCCGGTGTTCAGGCCGCGACCGGGCCAGAAGTGCAGCGAGTTGGCGGCGTCGCCCAGCAGGAAGCCGAACGTCGAGGGCGCGAGCTGGGCGGTGAACTTCGACATCTGGGTCATGCCGAGCGTGAACGAGGTGATGCCCACGACGTCCGCCGCACCCACGCCGAAGAAGCGCAGGCCGTCCAAAATCCGGGGCCACAGGTAGGAAAGCTTGTCGACGGACGGCTTGAACACCGCGCGGTGGCGGTCGCAGACGAAACGCCCGCCCGCCGGACGCATGGTGCAGCCGAACCTGCCGATGCACGAGACCGGGCCGTTCTCGCCGAGCGCGACGATCTCGGAGGCCTCCTCGGCGGTCAGGCGCATGTTGATGAAGCCGCCGCCGAGCGAGTTGAAGAGGAACCTGTTCTGGCCCACGGTCAACGGCACGGTGTGCTCGTCCGGCACCTTGGCGTTGACGCGGATGCCGAGAACGTGCTCGTCCAGCGGCGAACCGTCCACAGAGAACAGTTCACGGCTCGGCGTGCCGAAGAACTCCGACAGCGAGTCGCGGGTCGCGGAACGGGCGCCGTCGGCGATGGCCAGGACGTGCAGGCCGTCCCAGCGCTCCGGCTTGGTGTAGGCGGCGGGGACGAGCTCGATGCCGCAGGTGTCCTGGGCCAGGTCGAGCAGCGCGTCCTCGATCCAGCGGATCTTGATGTTGCGCGGGCGGCCCTTCGACTCCGGGGAGTCCGGGCCGAGCGGCCACATCTCGGAGAACTTGCCGGGCGCGAAAAGCCGTTGCCGCACAACGGAAGGCAGCGCCGCCCAGACGTTGCTCTGCAGCGTCACGACCTGCTCGCGCCGGTTGTTGCCCTCGGCCGGGCCGCGCCACACCACGCGGTCACCGCGGCGCGTCCAGCGGCGGTCGTGCACGCGCACCGAGACCTGGCCGCCCAGCAACGACTTCAGCGTGCACGCGAAGGCCAGGCCGACCGGGCCGCCGCCCGCGACGTCGACGCGCAGCGGTTTGGTCTGCCGCAGCTGCACGACCTGACCCTGGCGTGGCAGCAACACCGTCTTGTGGTCCATGGCCCGTCCCCTTCGCTCCCGCTCGACGGCGGGAACACGTGGTGAGACGGGTAACGGTTCAACGGTTTTCGATGAAGTTCTTCCAGGCCCTATAGCCAAAGGTCAGAACGCCTCCGGACGGGTTCTTCGAGTCGCGGACGAGAGCGTCGAAGGCCAACGACACCTCGACGCAGTTGTCATCCACGGTCGCACCGCTGTAGCTGCTCTTACGCCAAGCGCGGTCCTGGGTCATTGAGGTCCTTTCGCGGTCGGCTGACGTACTCCGCCAGCTTCTCCCGCGATTGTGCCTCGTCCAAGGCGACCTCACCCAAACGGTCGAAGAGCAGCCTGACCCGTGCGATGGCACCGGGATCCTGCACGAACAGCTTCGCGAGGTCAGTGGAGGTGAAGGCGATCGGCATCTCTTTCTCGTACTGCCACAGCACGCAACTGGTGGCCACCAAGGGCGCTTCCGCGGGCACGATCCTGACCATGTCCGCGTTGAACAGCAGGCGCGCGTACTGATCCTCCATGATCCGGCTGTCGCCCACCTGCGTCTGCAACGCGTACTCGTGGATGAAGAACAAGCAAGTCGGCCGGTTGTGCCGTCGCAGGATCGTCTGACGATCCGTGCGAAACCGGACGCCCACTGCGATTTGATCCTCGGGGACGTACCCGCCCATCCGGTAGAGAGCGTCGGCGTACTCCGGGGTCTGGATCAGACCGGGGACGGCCTGCGGGTCGTAGCTGGTGATCGACTTGGCGGTGGACTCGGCCCGGGCGAGCGTGCGGAGGTTGTCCGGCACTTGCACGATGTACTCCTCGAAGGCGTTGCGCCACCTGCGCTTGAAGTCTTCGAAGAAGTCGATGTCCTTGCCGCACATCGTCAGGTACTGGACGAGGTCGATCTCGCTGGCGCGGTACTTGCCGTGCTCGATCGTCGAGACCTTGCTCGGGTCCCAGCCGAGCCGGACGGCGAGCGCGTTGCCCGTCAGGCCCGTGCAGGTTTCACGCAAACGGCGTAGTTCGTCGCCCAGGTCCCTGCTGTAAGCAGTGGAGGGAGTGGTCGTGGCCATGCCCTCGACGCTAAGGCTTGCTCTTCGAGCACGAACCTGCTCGTTCGGGTGAAAACGGCCCCTCGGGCGATCATCAGGAAACTGCCAGGAAACTCGCAGCCGGGCTACAGCTTGGCAGACGACGATCCGTGCCCATGACTCGACGTCGCAGATCCTTGTTGATCAACGGACTGCTGGTGGTGGTGCTCCTCGGTGCCGGTGTGGCCGGCTACCTGGTGTTCTTCGGTTCCTCCGGCAGCGCCCAGCCCACCACCGCCCGCACGGCCGCGGCCCAGAACCGCGACGTCAGCGAGGTGGTCACGGCGTCCGGGACCGTGCAGAGCTCGTTCAGCGCCGCCGCCTCCTTCGGTGCCGGCGGCACGGTCACCGAGATCGACGTGAAGGTCGGCGACGCGGTCACCAAGGGCCAGACGCTCGCCAAGCTCGACCCGACGCAGGCCCAGCTGCAGGTCGACATCGCGCAGGGCAACCTCGACGCCGCCCTCGCCAAGGGCACCGGCACGACCGCGCTGCTCACCGCGTACCGGCAGGCGCAGCTCGCGCTCCAGCAGGCCCAGGACACCCTCGCCGCCACCGTGCTCACCGCACCGGGCGACGGCACGATCACCTCGATCACCGGGTCCGTCGGTCAGAAGGTCGGCAGCGGCAACTCCTCCAGCAACGCCAACAGTTCCAGCTCGGCGAACAGCAGCAGCAGCAGCACCTCGACGTCCGGGTTCGTCGTCGTCACCGACCTGAAGAACCTCGTCCTGCACGCCAACGTGTCGGAGTCCGACGTCAGCAAGCTCAAGGCCGACCAGGCCGCGACCGTCACGGTCAACGCGATGCCGTCGCAGCCGATCCCCGCCAAGGTCGCCCAGGTCGACCTCACCCCGACGACCTCGAACAACGTCGTCCAGTACGGCGTGACCCTCGCGCTGACCAAGGTGCCGGACGGGTTGCGGCCGGGGCAGTCGGCGAGCGTGGAGATCACCGTCAGCTCGGCGAACAACGTCCTCGCCGTCCCCGCGGCCGCCGTGCAGACCGTCAGCGGGCAGAGCTCCGTGCAGGTGATGGAGAACGGCGCGGAGACGCGCAAGACGGTCGAGGTCGGCGTGCGCGGCGATCAGTACGTCGAGATCAAGTCCGGCCTCACCGCGGGTGAGGAAGTCGTGTTGCCGCAGGTCAGCACGTCGAACAACACGAACCGCCAGCAGCCGGGCACCGGCAGTTTCCCCGGCACCGGCGGCGGCAACCGCAACGGCGGCGGCTTCACCGGGACCGGTCGATGAGCCCGGTCATCGAGGTCCGGAACCTCCGCAAGACGTACGGCACCGGCGACACCGCCGTGCACGCGCTGCGCGGCCTCGACCTGACCGTCGAGAAGGGCGAGTACCTCGCGATCATGGGCGCGTCCGGGTCCGGCAAGTCGACGCTGCTCAACATCCTCGGCTGCCTCGACGTGCCGACGTCCGGCAAGTACCTGCTGGACGGCATCGACACCGGCGAGTTCGACGAGGAGCAGCTCTCGTTGCTGCGCAACCGGAAGATCGGGTTCGTCTTCCAGTCGTTCAACTTGGTGCCGCGGACAACGGCACTGGCGAACGTCGAACTCCCGCTGGTGTACGCGGGAGTTCGACGTGCCCAACGTCGCGAGCGCGCGCTCGCCGCGCTGGATCTCGTTGGCCTGAAAGACCGCATTCACCACAAGCCCAACGAACTGTCCGGCGGTCAACAACAACGCGTCGCCATCGCACGTGCACTGGTCACGTCGCCCGCGATCGTGCTGGCCGACGAGCCGACCGGAAACCTGGACACCGACTCCAGCCGTGAGGTCATGGGCATCCTCGACCGCCTGCACGCCAGCGGCCGCACGGTCGTGCTGATCACGCACGAGGACGACGTCGCGGCACACGCGACGCGCACGGTCCGCGTGGTGGACGGCCAGGTTGCGGGGGTGCTGGTGTGAGACTGTTCGAGATCGCCGCCTTCGCGGTGCGCGGCCTGACGGCGAACAAGATGCGTTCCGGCCTCACCACGCTGGGCATCCTGATCGGTGTCGCGTCGGTGATCCTGCTGATCGCGGTCGGCAACGGCGCGTCGAGCGCGGTGCAGCAGAGCATCGCCGGGCTCGGCACGAACATCCTGACGATCAGCCCGCAGCGCGCCCAGGCCGGCAGCACCGCCAAGCCGCTGACCACGGCGGACGCGGCGGCGCTGGTCGGCGCGGACTCCCCCGACGTCAAGTACGCCTCGCCTGTCGTGAGCGCGCAGGCGACGGCGGGCTACGGCGACACGACGTACGCGATCAACCAGTTCATCGGCAGCGACCCGCACTACTTCAGCACCACGAACAGCGCGGTGGCGCAGGGCAGCCTGTTCTCCGACAACGACGTGCAGCAGGCGCGCAAGGTCGTGGTGATCGGCGCGACCGTCGCCACCCAGCTCTTCCCCGGCACCGACCCGGTCGGCAAGTCCATGCTGGTCAACAACATCCCGTTCACCGTGGTGGGAGTGCTGGCGGCCAAGGGGTCCAGCGGGTTGCAGGACGCCGACGACATGGCCGTGGCGCCGCTGACGACCACGCAGAACGCGCTGACCGGCTACGGCAACCTCACCCAGATCGTGGTGCAGGCGCAGTCCGCCGACGCGCTGCCGAACGCCCAGGCCCAGGTCACGACGATCCTCAACGGCCGGCACAAGATCACCGGCACGACCGCCGACTACCGGCTCCTCAGCCAGGACCAGCTGCTCACCGCGCGCACCGCGACGACCGAGACGTTCACCGTGCTGCTCGCGTCGGTGGCCGCGATTTCGTTGCTGGTCGGCGGCATCGGCATCACGAACATCATGCTGGTCACCGTCACCGAGCGGATCCGCGAGATCGGCATCCGCAAGGCCGTCGGCGCGCCCAGGTCGTCGATCCTCGGCCAGTTCCTGATCGAGGCCACGCTGCTCAGCCTGTTCGGCGGTGCGCTCGGCGTCGCCGCGGGCCTGATCGGCAGCCAGTTCACCATCGCCGGCATCAAACCGGTGCTCGTGCCGTCGTCAGTGCTGCTCGCGTTCGCGGTGTCGGCGCTGATCGGCCTCTTCTTCGGCAGTTACCCGGCTTCGCGCGCGGCGAAGCTGCGCCCCATCGAAGCCCTCAGGCACGAATAAGGAGTTTCTGACGTGACCAACCCACTCGACCAGCCGCTCGAGGACGACATCACGACCCAGCTGAAGGAGCGCAAGAGCGGCGTCGGCAAGACCACGATGATCCTCGGCGTCGCGGTGCTCGCGATCGTCGCGTTCGTCGGCGGGGTGTTCGTGCAGAAGTCCTTCGGCTCCACGCAGACCCAGAACCGCCAGAACGCGGCGGGGCGCCAGTTCCCCGGCCGCGGCGACGGCAGCACTCCCCCGTCCGGCTCGCAGCGACCGGGCGGCGGGTTCGGGCGCGGCACCTTCGGCACGATCGACCACGTCGACGGCACCACCGTGTACGTGAAGACGCAGAACGGCCAGATCGTCAAGGTGTCCACTTCGGACTCGACCAAGGTGGAGATCACCTCCGAGGGCAAGCTCGGTGACCTCAAGGCGGGCCAGCAGGTCGTCGTGCAGGGTCAGGCGGGATCGGACGGCACGGTGACCGGGCAGACCATCACGCAGCGCCCGACGACCGGGTGATGCAGGATTCACGGGTGGAACGTGGCCGGTTGCTCGTCGTCGAGGACGAACCCAGCATCCGCGAACTGCTGTGCGCGAGCCTGCGGTTCGCGGGTTTCACCGTGTCGAGCGCGGCGACCGGCGGCGAGGCGCTGACGGCCGCCCGCTCGCAAGCCCCCGACCTGGTGCTGCTCGACGTGATGCTGCCCGACCGCGACGGCTTCGAGGTCGTCCGGCGGCTGCGTTCGGGAGGGGTCCAGGTGCCGGTGATCTACCTGACCGCGCGGGACAGCACGGACGACCGCATCACCGGCCTGACCATCGGCGGCGACGGGTACATCACCAAGCCGTTCAGCCTGGAGGAGGTCATCGCGCGGGTGACCGCCGTGCTGCGCCGCACCCGGCCCGACGCCGAGGGCGAGCAGCTGACCTGTGGCGATCTGTCGCTGGACGTGGAGAGCCACATCGTGCGGCGCGGTTCGCGGATCGTGGAGCTGTCGCCGACGGAGTTCCGGTTGCTGCACTACCTGATGCGCAACAGCGGCCGCGTGCTGTCGAAGGCGCAGATCCTCGACCAGGTGTGGTCGCACGACTTCGACGGTGACGTCGGCGTGGTCGAGTCGTACATCTCGTACCTGCGCCGCAAGATCGACGCCGACGCGCCGAGGCTGATCCACACCGTGCGCGGCCTCGGATACATGATCAGACCATGACGTTGCGCGCGCGGCTGGTGGTCGTGCTCGTCGCCCTGGCGGCCGCGGGCCTGTTCGGCACGTGGCTCGTCGGTTCGCAGGTGATGGAGCGCTACCTGCTGGGCCAGCTGGACGCGCGGCTGGACCGGATCGTGAACGTGCCGAGGCCGTATGCCCTGCGGGACAACGTGATCGTGCGGGACGCGTCCGGTGTGGTCTCCGGCACGCCGATCGCCGGACTGCCCGGCTACGGCGAAATGACGTCCGGGGAGCACCTCACCGTGGGCACGCATCGGGTCGTGATGCGGTCGTTCGACGACACCGAGCTGATCGTGGTGACGGACCAGTCCGAGGTGAACAAGGCGGTCGACGACCTGCGGGCGGCGTTCCTGCTGATCAGCTTCGGCGCGCTCGTCCTCGTCGGGATGGCCGGGTATCTGCTGGTCAGGTCGTCGACACGGGCGCTGGAGGAAGTCGAGCAGGTGGCCGGGGAGATCGCGGCGGGCGACCTGTCCCGGCGCGTGCCGGTGCGGCGGCCCGGCAGCGAGGTCGGGCGGCTCGCGTCGGCGTTGAACACCATGCTCGGGCAGATCGAGCAGGCGTTCGCGGTGCGGGTCTCGTCGGAGAACCGGATGCGGCAGTTCGTCGCGGACGCCTCGCACGAGCTGCGCACACCGTTGACGTCGATCCGCGGGTACGCCGAGCTGTACCGCCAGGGTGCGGCCACCGACGCCGCCGAGGTGCTGCGGCGCATCGAGGACCAGGCGCAGCGGATGGGGTTGCTGGTCGACGACCTGCTGCAGCTGGCCCGGCTGGACTCCGAGCAGCCGCTGGCCTTGTCCACTGTGGACCTGGTGGTGCTGGTCACCGACGCCGTGCACGAGGCTCGGGTGCGGGATCCGGAACGGACGATCTCGCTGGCATTGCCGTCCGGGCCGGTTCTGGTGCAGGGGGACGATTCCAGGGTGCGGCAGGTGCTGACCAACCTGCTCGACAACGCGTTGCGGCACACGCCGGCCGGGTCGCCGATCGAGGTCCGGCTGACTCCTGAGGCGATCGAGGTGGCTGATCACGGGCCCGGCATGCCCGCCGACCAGGCTTCGCGGGTGTTCGAACGGTTCTACCGCGCGGATTCCGCGCGTGGGCCTGGTGGAACCGGGCTGGGGCTCGCGATCGTGGCCGCGCTGGTGGCGGCGCACGGGTGGCGGATCGAGCTGGACACCGCGCCGGGCGAGGGCGCGGTGTTCCGGGTGATCCTGGGGACGTGATCGGGTGAGGCCGCGGGTACCCGTGCGCGGCCGCGGCGCTCAGGGTGCCACTGGGCGGGCGCGGTTGCCGCGCCAGGTCGAGGTGAGGACGGCTGCTCGTCGCAGCCTCGCGCTGGTGCTCGATGAAGGGCGCCCTGAAAAACCAAATGTTGGTGTATTGGCCCGAGAAAGAACACCACCCAAAGAGAA
>NZ_JBEXJN010000129.1:0-9428 GCF_040609115.1 Lentzea sp. NPDC004782 | reverse complement strand
ACGCGACCGCGCGGCGTGCTCGCGGTCGCCGCCCCGGGCAGCGAGCAGTTCGCCGCCGACTGGAACCGGCTGGTGCGTTGCGCTGCCGCGGAAACCACCCACGACCTATGCTCCGTCGGCGCGACCTCCTTCCCGATCGTCAACGCTCTGGGAGAGCTGGACGACCCGAACGTCGAGGACCTCACCGTCGACGACCGGGTCCTCACCGAGGCGAAGGCCTCGGGGCTGACCGCCGTCACCGTCACCATCGGCTACACCTGGGGTGACGAGGACCCGTACGAGCACACGGTCCGCGGCCTGGACGTCTGGGACGAGATCCTCGCCGCGCATCCCGATCACCTGCTTCAGGTCCCGCGCGCCGACGACATCATGCAGGCGCACACCGACGCATCGGCGTGATCTACGGCTTCCAGAACGCCACGACGGTCGGCTCCGAGGCCGCCGACCGCGTCCGGTTGTTCGCGGCCACCCGCGCAACAAGACCGACGAGGAACTGCGCCTCGTCGCGGACCGGGGCGGCTTCGTCGGCATCTGCTTCATGCCGTTCCCGGTCCTCTCGGGCAACGCCGCCGCCACCGACGACCTCGACGCCTGTCGCACCCACCTGACCCGGCAACAGGCCGAGCGCGCCTCGGCCGGGGCCGCCGGGGAGTCCGGCACCTGGCCGTTCGTCGAGGACCTGCGCGGGGTGGACCAGTTCCGGCAGCTCGTGCGACTGCTGGAGGAGCAGGGCTACCGGGAGGACCGCATCGCCAAGATCATGGGCGGCAACTTCCTCGCCTACGCCGACCGGATCTGGACGGCCTGAGCGTCACTCGTGGTTCAACGCACCTGACCGGAACTCCTTGAGCTCCACACCGGTGAACCCGGCCGCGCGGACCACCTCGGCCAGGCCCGCGCGGATCTGGGGCAGTTCGGCGAGATGCGGGTCGAGCTCCACCCGTCCGACGTCGCCGAGGTCGCGCACCCGCAGGTCCCTGCTCGGCGTGCCGGCGTCCGCGAGCCACGCCCGCACCGCCACCTCGGCGCGCTCCACTCTGGCCAGCCGCGCGGACGTGATCTGAAGCCCGTACCGGACGCGGCTCGCCAGGCACGGCAGCGCGGGTTTGTCCCAGGTGGACAGTTGCCAGCGCCGGCTCACCGCGCGGACGTCGGCCTTGGTCATGCCGAGATCGCGCAACGGGGTGTGCACGCCGATCTCGTCCCCGGCGCGGATGCCGGGCCGGAACGGGTCCCGCGCGTCGTCGGCGTTCGTCCCGGTCGCCACCGCGGTCAGACCGTGCTCCCGCGCAACGGCGGTGATGGCGTCCAGGACCGTGGACTTGCAGAAGTAGCAACGGTCACGGCCGTTCGCGGCGTAGCGCGGGTCGTCCAGCTCGGTCGTCGCGGGCGTGAGGTGCCGGACGCCCAGGGTGCGGGCGAACGACGCGGCGTGCGCCAGTTCGGCGGCGGCCACGCTGGCCGAGTCCGCCGTGACGGCGAGGACCGCGTCGGGACCACCGGCGCGCACGGCGGCGGCCAGGACGAGGGCGGAGTCGGTGCCGCCCGAGAAGGCCACGGCGAGCGGCCCGATCTCGGCGAGACGTGCCACGAGACGGGTGTCCATCAGCTCTCCTCCTGCGATTCCGCGGCCATCGCCAGCACGGTCCGCAGCGGCAGCCCGGTCTGCCGCGCGACCGCCACCGCGTCGTCGTACTCGGGTTTGCTGTGGTGCGGCCCGTGTTTGCGGCGAACCGGCATGCCCTGTACGTGCACGATGTCCGTGCTGCGCGCGACGGCGGTCCTGCGCACGGTGCTTCGCCGCACGCCCAGGCTTCCGGTTTCCGCGAGCATCAGCCGTTCGACGCCGTCGGCGTGCTCCGGAGCCGCCAGTGCGTGCAGAACGTGCGCCGGGCGGCCCTTCTTCATGACCGCGGGCGTGATCCAGCTGTCGAGCGCACCGCCGTCGAGCAGGCGGCCGACGACGTACCCGAGCACCTCGCCGGTGACGTCGTCCAGGTTGGTCTCCAGCACGACCAGGTCCCGCACGTCCGCGTCGTCGGTTTCACCGAGCCGCACGACCGCGACGTTGGGACGGTCGGCCAGCACCCTGGTGCCCGCGCCGTAGCCGGTGGCGGACAACCGCATCGGCGGAGGTGGCCGGAAGTCCGCGGCCAGGGCGCGCAGCAGAGCGGCGGCGGTCGGGGTGACGGTCTCGCCGCGCAGCTCGGACCCGGTGACCGTGGCGCCGTCCAGCAGGGCCGCGGTCGCCGGTGCCGGGCAGGGCAGCACGCCGTGGGCGGTGCGGACCGTGCCGGTGCCGAGCGGCAGCGGTTCACAGTGGACGGTGCGGACGTCCAGCGCCGTGACGGCGGCGGCTACGCCGACGATGTCCACGAGGGTGTCGTGACCACCGAGCTCGTGCAGGTGCACTTCGTCGGGATCCTCGCCGTGCAGGCGTCCCTCGACCTCGGCGATGGCGCGCAACGCCGCCACCGCCACGTCCGCCACCGCCCGGTCGCGAACCCGCCCGGCCATGGCGATCAGCTCGGCCGCCTTGCGACTGGTGGCGTGGTCGGACACCACGACTCCGGCGCGGGAGGCGGTGAGGCCGTGGCTCACCGCGCGGGTGACGGTGAGGTCCCAGCCGGTCAGGCCGGTGTCGGTGACGGCGGCGCGGATCGCTTCGAGCGGGGCACCCGCGTCGACGAGGGCGGCCAGCAGCATGTCGCCGGCGAGGCCCGTGAACGGGGAGATGACGCAGACACGGCTCATGGCGCGCTCCGGAGGGCCACGCGGGACAGGCGGAACGCGGCCATCGCCGCACCGAACCCGGAGTCGATGTTCACCACCGTGATCCCGGCCGCGCAGGACGCGTGCATGGCGAGCAACGCGGTGATGCCCTCCAGGCCGGCGCCGTACCCGGTGGAGGTGGGAACGGCGACCACCGGGCAGGCCACCAGGCCACCGATGGCGCTGGCGAGCGCGCCCTCCATCCCGGCCACCACGATGACGGTGTCTGCGGCACGCAGCCGGTCCTGCTCGGCGAGGAGGCGGTGCAGCCCCGCCACACCCACGTCGGTGACGGTGGTGACGCTGAGACCCACGGCGGTCGCGATGGCGGCGGCTTCACGGGCCACGGGCTGGTCGGCGGTGCCCGCGGCGGCGACGACCACGGTGAACCCGACCGGTGCGGCGGGACGCCAGACGAGGAGGCGGGCGGCGGGGTCGTACGTGCCGTGCGGAACGTCCGCCAGAACCGCGACCGCCGAATCAGCGTCCACACGGGTCACCAGCACCGCACCGTCGTTGTGCCGCAACAACGTCCGGACGATCGACGCGATCTCCGCGGCCGTCTTCCCGGTGCCGTACACGACCTCCGGCAGCCCCTGCCGCGCCTCCCGGCCGACGTCGACCCGGGCGAAACCGAGGTCGACCGCCTCCTGCCCGCTCACGCCGCCCCTCCCCGCACGACGACGGACGGCAGTTCCCGCCCGATCCGCTCCAGCAGCTCGGGCGCACGGCCCACCGCGGCCTCCAGACTCCCGGCACGGGTCAGCAACGACCACGTGGCCACCACGCCGATCTCGCGCAGCTCGTCAGCGGAGAGCCTCACATCGCCCGCGACCACCACCACCGGCACGCCGTGCCGCCGAGCCGCCGCGGCCACCCCGAAGGGTGCTTTGCCGCGCAGGCTCTGGGAGTCGAACCGGCCCTCCCCGACCACGACGAGCGACGCCGAGCGCAGGGCCTCCTCGACGCCGACCTCGCCGAGAACGAACTCCGCGCCGGAGACGCGGCGGGCGTCGAGGGCGGCGAGTGCCGCGAAACCGGTGCCGCCGGCGGCTCCCGCGCCGGGAGACGAGCTCAGGTCACGGCCGGTCGCCCGCGCCATCGCCGCGGCGAACTGGCACAGGCCGCGCTCCAGCACCTCCACGTCGCGCGGAGTCGCGCCCTTCTGCGGGCCGAACACCGCGGCGGCACCGGACGGGCCGGTCAGCGGGTTGTCCACATCGGACACCAGCGTCACCCGTGCCAGGCGCAAGCGGAAGTCCAGCAACGACAAATCCACTTCGGCCACGTTGGTGAGGGCCGCGCCACCGGGACCCACCGGTACGCCGCGGGCGTCGGTGATGCGGGCGCCGAGGGCGCGCAGCAGGCCCGCTCCCCCGTCGGTGGTCGCGCTGCCGCCGACCGCGAGCACGATGTCCAGGCAGCCGTGGTCGAGCGCGGCCCGGATCAGCTCGCCGGTGCCGTGGCTGTCGGCGACGAGTGGCGCGAAACCTCCTGGCAGCACGTCCAGGCCGCTCGCCTGGGCCATCTCGATCACCGCGCGGGTCCCGCGCACGGCGAACGCGGCGCGCACCGGCCGTCCGGTGGGGCCGGTGACGTCGGCGAGGACCTCGCGATAACCGGCCCGCGCCAGGGCCGCCAGGGTGCCCTCGCCACCGTCGGCCACCGGCATCTCCACCGCGCGGCCACCCGCGGCGGCCACTCCCGAGGCGACCGCCGCGCAGGCCTGCGCGGCGGTGAGGCAACCGCGGAACTTGTCCAGGCACACCAACACGTTCATGGGCGTTCCAGGTACGGGATCGTCTGCGGACCTTCGGGCAGCACGCACAGGCGGGCGTCCGGTCCGGCCGCGGCGAGCGCCTCCCGCACCGCCTGAGACACATCGGGAGTCTGCGAGAGGTGCGCCGTGGCCAGTTCGTCGTCGCTGAGGTACGACGTGTGCATGACGACCCGGCAGGCGGCCTGGATGCGGGCCTGGATCTGCACCTGCCACTGGTCCGGCACGGTGACCGTGCGCGCCGAGATGTCCGCGAACAACGCGGCGGGCGAGTCCGCGGACGCCAGCACCGAGCGGTACGAGCCGTGGTCGGGGAAACCGTCCCGGCACTCGGCCGCGCACACGATCGTGCCGCCCGGCTTGACCACCTCGAACGCCGCCGACATGCCCTTCACCGACTGGTAGAGGTTCTGGTCGAGCGGGTAGCCGGAGTTCGTCGTCACCACCACGTCGAACAGGTGCGGCACCGGTTGCATCGCGACCTCCCGGGCCGCGCGCACGGCGGCCGCGTGCATCGCGAGCAGGTCGCCGCCGAACGCGGCCACGACGTCCTTGTCCTGGTTCAGCACCACGTCGAACCCGAACGTCACCCCGGTGGCGGCGGCGATGGCGCGCACGTCGTCGTGCACCGGGTTGCCCTCGATGACGCCCCACGTCGCCCGCGGGTGCCCGATCCGCCGCGCGTCGTGCAGCACCAGCACCGTTTCCAGCGCGGCGAGACCGGGGGCGACCAGCTTCGGGCCGCCGGAGAACCCGGCGAAGAAGTGCGGTTCGACGAAACCGGTGGTGATCCGCACGTCCGCGGCGACCCATTCGCTGTTGAGCCACACCGGCACGTCCGCGCCCATGTGCCCCAGCCACGTGAGGCTGGCCTGGTCACGGGCGTCGTGGTTGACGATCCGCACCGAGTCGACGACCTCGTCGCCGAACATCGCGCGCAGCTCGGCCTCGGTGTTGCCGCGGTGCGTGCCGGTCGCGACCAGCACCACGACGTCGGACAGCTCGACCAGCCCGTCGAGCTCCTCCAGGATCGCCGGGATCATCAGGTGCCGGGGCTGCGGACGGGTGCCGTCGCAGGCCGAGATCGCCACGGTCTGGCCGCGCCGAACCCGGTCCCGCAACGGCGGCCCGGCGACCGGGGACCGCAGTGCGCGCCGGAGGATCTCGCGGGGCGCCTCGGTGACCTGGTGGTGCTTCGGCACCACGACCGTGGTGCGAGCCGGGTCGACCCGCAGATCGAGTCCCGTCTCGCCGTAGGCCAGTCGCACGGTGTGCATCAGCTCGTCCCCAACCGGTAGACGCGCTCGGCCGTGCCGGCGAACACCTGGTCGCGCTCAGTCTCGGAAAGCCCGGCGAACAGCCGGGCGGCAGCGTCGAAGACCTCGCCGTAGGACGCCGCGAGCAGGCAGACGGGCCAGTCGGTGCCGGCCATCAGCCGGTCCGGCCCGAACGCCTCCAGCGCGATCTCCACGCACGGCCGCAGATCCTCGACGGTCCACTGCGGACCGGCCTCGGTGACGAGACCGGACACCTTGGCGACCACGTTCGGTTCGGCGGCCAGCGCGGCCAGGTGCGTCGCCCACGGTTGCAGCACACCACCGGCGATGTCCGGTTTGGACAGATGGTCCAGCACGAACACCATGTCCGGCACCGCCCGCACCGCCACCAGCGCCGCCGGGAGCTGGTGCGGCCGGGTCAGCAGGTCGTAGGCGAGCCCGGCGTCACGCACCGCCCGCAGCCCGGCGAGCACGTCGGGACGCATCAGCCAGTCCGGGTCCGGCTCGGGCTCCACCAGGTGCCGGATGCCGGCCAGCCGCTCGCCACCCGGCCCGGAACGCAACCGGTCCAGCTGCTCGGCGACGTCGGGCGCGGTGAGGTCCACCCACCCGACGACGCCCTTGATCAGGTCGGACTTCCCCGCCACGGCGAGGAACTCCGCGGTCTCGTCGATGTCGTTCAACACCTGGACGAGCACGGTGGCGTCGACGCCCGCCGGTCCGGTCACGGCACTGAGGTCCGCCGGACCGAAGTCGCGGCGGATCGTCCTCAGCTCCGGCCCGTCGAGCCAGTCCTGCGGCCGGGCGGAGAGGTCCCACAGGTGGTGATGGGCGTCGATCCGGCGCATGGCGCTCACGCCTGCCCGATCCGCTGCCGTTGCGTGCCAAGACGATCGATGCTGAGCTCGACCGTGTCACCGGCACGCAGGTAATCGAAGTCGTTGACGCCGAACGCCACGCCCGCGGGCGTGCCCGTGTTCACCACGTCACCGGGCTCCAGCACCATGAACTGGCTGAGGTACCAGATGATGTGGTGCACTCCGAACAGCATGTTCGCGGTGTTGCCGTTCTGCCGGAGCTCACCGTTGACGCTCAGCCGCAGGCCGAGCGCCTGCGGGTCGCCCACCTCGTCGGCGGTGACCAGCCACGGTCCCAGCGGGTTGAACGTCTCGCAGGACTTGCCCTTGGTCCACTGACCGCCGCGCTCGGTCTGGAACTCGCGTTCGCTGACGTCGTTGGAGATCGCGTATCCGGCGATCACCGCCGCCGCGTCCTGCGGGCTCTCCAGGTACCGGGCGGTGGCACCCAGCACGACGGCCAGCTCCACCTCGTAGTCGGTCTTCACACTCGCCCTGGGCACCAGCACCGTGTCGTTCGGCCCGACGACGGTGTTGGACTTCTTCATGAACACCACCGGCTCCGCGGGCGGTTCGGCCGACGTCTCGGCCGCGTGGTCGGAGTAGTTGAGCCCGATGCACACCAGGGCGCCGGGACGGGCCACGGGTGCGCCGACCCGCAGTCCCGTGACGTCCAGCTCCGGCAGACCGGTCAGGGCGTCACGTACCCGCGCCACACCGCCGCCGGCCAGGAAGTCGCCGTCGATCTCCCCCGTCACCGGGCGCAGATCACGCACCTGGCCGGCGTCGTCGAGCACCGCGGGAATCTCGGTGCCGGGGTCGCCCACTCTCAACAGTCGCATTGCCGTTCCTCATCCATGTGTTCTTCGAAGCCGTCACGGGGTTGGCACATCGGATTCAAGCAGTCCGGCGTCACGCAGTTCCGCCCACAGCCCCGGCGGAGGGGGCGTGGCGAACGCCGCCACGTTCGCACGGAGCTCGGCCTCGGCGCGGGCGCCGATCAGCGCACCGGTCACGGCCGGGTGCCCGAACGGGAACCACAGCGCCGCGGTCGGCAGCGTCGTGCCGTGCCGGGCGCAGACCTCGGCGAT
Source organism: Lentzea sp. NPDC004782 (assembly GCF_040609115.1). Lineage (NCBI taxonomy): Bacteria > Bacillati > Actinomycetota > Actinomycetes > Pseudonocardiales > Pseudonocardiaceae > Lentzea > Lentzea sp. NPDC004782. Next base: position 1,654 of record NZ_JBEXJN010000129.1, on the reverse strand, counting down.
CCGCCGGGCGCGGCCGACCACGTCCGCGGACGCGGCCCGGTAGTCGTAGGTGGCGTCGTCCGGCACGTCCTGGCGGGCCAGCAGACCGGAGTTGAACAACCCGGCGGCGAGCACGTCCACCCCGCGTTCGGCGCACAACGGCAGCAGCTCGGCGAGCGCGGGCTGCTCCAGCAGCGTGTAGCGGCCGGCCAGCAGCACGGTGTCCACATCGGACTCCCGCACGAACCTGGCGAGCATCCGCCACTGGTTCATCCCGGCACCGATCGCGCCGATCACGCCCTGCTCGCGCAGTTCCACGAGCGCGGGCATCGCCTCGTTCGCCGCCTGCTCCCAGTGGTCGTCCGGGTCGTGCAGGTAGACCACGTCCACGCGGTCGAGCCCGAGCCGGTCGAGCGACGACTCGAGGCTGCGCCGCACGCCGTCCGCGCTGAAGTCCCACACCCGGCGCGTGGTGGCGGGAACGACGAAGCCGTCGTCGTCGAGCCGTCCCGCTCCGGACGGGTCGGGCACCAGCAGCCGGCCCACCTTGGTGGACAGCACGAACTCGTCGCGCGGCCGGTCGCGCAGCGCGGCACCGAGCCGTCGTTCGGCCAGCCCCAGGCCGTAGTGCGGGGCGGTGTCGAAGATCCGGATCCCGGTCTCCCACGCCGCGTCGACCACGGCACGGGCCTCGCGGTCGGTCACCTCGGTGTACAGGTTGCCCAGCGGGGAGGTGCCGAGTCCCAGCCGGCTCAGGACGTCAGCCACGGGGGCGCAGCCGGAGCGCGTCCATGCCACCGTCGACGGCGAGCACGGTCCCGGTGGTGGACCCCGACATCGGGCTCGCGAGGTACGCGATCGCCGCGGCGATCTCGTCGGCCTTCACCAGACGGCCGTGCGGCTGCCTGGCCTCCAGCGCCGCCAGCTCGGCCGCCGGGTCCGGCGCCGAGTCGAGCAGCCGCCGCACCCACGGCGTGTCGGCGGTGCCGGGCGCGACCGCGTTGACCCGGATGCCCTCCCGGATGTGGTCGGCGGCCATGGCACGGGTCAGCGCGTGCACCGCGCCCTTGCTCGCCGAGTAGACCGCCCGTTGCGGCAGGCCCGCGGTCCCCGCGATCGAGCCGGTGTTCACGACGGCGGCGAAGTGGGAGTTGCGCAGGTGCGGCAGGCAGGCGCGGGTCACCCTGGCCATCCCGACGACGTTCACGTCGAACACCCTGAGCCACTCTTCGTCGGTCGCGGCGGCCACGTCACCCTGCGCGCCGATGCCCGCGTTGTTCACCACGACGTCGATGCCGCCGAACCGTGTCACGACCGCTTCCACGGCGTCGCGGACGCTGTGGTCGTCGGACACGTCCGCCCGCACGAAGAACATGTTCTCCGGCAGGTCGCTCGCCGCCAGGTCGAGCACGGCGACCCGTGCACCGCGGGCGGCGAGCAGTTCGGCCGTGCTCCGGCCGATGCCCGAGCCGCCGCCGGTGACGAGAGCCACCAACCCGTCGAAGTCTCCCATGACCGATTGCTCCGTTCGTCGATTGAGCCGTGGCGGAACCCTTGTCCGCCAACCGATGCGTGCTGCCCGAGCAGGTAGCCGGAAGTCGTGTCCGCGACTCGCCGTCCGGTGAGTGGATGAAGGGCTCCTTCATCCACACCAGGTGGAGGAAGGAGCCCTTCA
>NZ_JBEXJN010000128.1:0-9716 GCF_040609115.1 Lentzea sp. NPDC004782 | reverse complement strand
GTTGCGGTGTGTCCACTCACTCGTACATGCTAATATCCCGCGGGGTCCCCGTCGTCGACGGGAACCCCGCGGCATCCGTCAGCTCACCGGTGCCGTGATCTTGGAGATGTACAGCGGTCCGTTGACCGGTCCCGGCCACGCCGCGGTGAACTCCGCCGCGGGCGTCGTCGGCGCGCTGAAAGCCATGCTGCCGATCGGCATGCCGCCGTCCCCCGCGGGGGACGAGATGTAGACCGCCGCCCAGCGGAAGCCATCCACCCACACGTCCTCGAACGGCGCCACGGCGGCCTTGGTGCTGAAGCGCACGTCGAGCGGCCGGCCGGAGGTGTCGTAGAACCGGATGAAGTCCAGTGCGCCGCTCAGCAGGCAGCTCGTGCCGTTCACGGTCCGGAAGCCGACGGTGAAGAGCCTGGTGGTGCCCGGACGCGGTGACGACCCCTCGCCGATCCGGGGCATCACCTCATCGGCGGCGCAATGCCGCGTCGGCCGCACGTCCGCGCTGGCCGGTCCGGCGGCGGACAGCACCGCGGCGGCGGCCAGCGCCACTGCCGTCAGTGCCCTCGCGTGGCGTGACTTCTTCATGGTCATCCCCTCGAAGTGGTGGTGAGACTCGGATTGCCACCAAGATCCACGGAGCGGATTAAGAAGCCGAGTAGTCGATGTTCAGGTTCCTTCGCGAGCACTGCCCGGTGTTCCCGCCGTCGACGGGAACACCGGGGCATTCGTCAGCTCCAGGGAGACGCGGTGAGCCAACTGGTGTCCTGAGCCCACGAGGTCGTCGAGTCCCAGGCGTTGGTGCCGCCGTTGCTCGCGATGTAGGCCGTGAAGTTGTAGTGGCGCAGGTACTTCGTCGGGAAGTTGACGGACTGGAAGGAGGTGCCGGTGCCGCTGTTGCCCGCGGTGGGGCAGAAGGTGGCGTCCTTCGAGAACGCGCTGCCACCGTCGTCGTAGTTCAGGTAGAGCTGGTAGTTGAAGTGGCGCAGGAACTGGCCGGGCCTGTCGGCGGACTCGAAGGACAGGCAGGAGGTGTTCGCCAGGCCGGCGCGCACGATCCAGGTGGCGTCGGCCTTGTCGGTGGCCGAGCTGGAGGAGTTGACGGAGGAGATGACGACCTTGCTGTCGGCGTCGTTGTGGCGCAGGTAGTGCGAGGTGCAGCAGGGCGCCGTGGTGGCCTGCAGGGAGATCCGGGAGCCGGGGGTCAGTGAGCCGGTGCTCGTCGAACCGCTGCTGTAGCCGGCCGCGGTGATGTTGGCCTGCACGGCGTTCTCGGTGGCGTCGGACGGGTAGCCCGAGGTCATGACTCCTTCGTAGAAGGTGCCGGCGGCGCCGTTGCTGTTGTCGCCGCCGATGCCGAGCAGGATCGCGCCCTGCTTCTTCATCGGGTTGTAGCCGGCGACGTTGGGACGCACGCCGTTGTAGAAGGTCGACAGACCGCCGGACTGGGCGTTGCCGCCGCGGATGGCCCACTGGTTCGGGCCGCCCTTGACGATGGCGGTCAGGAACCGGTCGGTGACGGTCGGGTCGCCCGCGTTGAACTTGGGGCTCACGCCGGAGAACAGACCGTTCTCCAGGTCGGCCATGATCCAGGGACCGTTGCCGCTGCCCGTGCCCCAGCCCTTGTTGTTGCCGAAGTAGATGGCCTCCATGGTGCCGTTGCCGTCGTCGTTGCCGCTCGTCTCGGCGTTGCCGTAGTCGAAGCAGCAGCCGCCGTTGAAGTGCGTGCCGTCGAAGATCGCGTACATGCCCTCCGGCTGGTCGCCGGTCGCGATGCCGTTCGTGTTGTTGTTCCGGTAGCCGGTGCCGGGGGCCACGTAGACGCCGTACGCCTTGTGGCCACCGACCGTGATGGGCGCCTCGAAGGCGTTGGCCATGTTGTCGGCGCCGCCTTCGGCCGGTCCGGAGAAGTGGCCCTTGGGCGCCTGGGAGAGCTTGTTGCCCTTGCCGGACTGGTCGTAGATGACGGTGATGACGCAGCTGGTGCCGGCGCAGAACGAGTCCTGTGCGGCGGCGTCGGCGTAGCCGCCGGTGCTCAGCAGGCCGATGTCCCTGGTCGCGTTGTCGGAGGCGCGCTTGACCTGGTACAGCGGGCCGTTGTAGCTGCCGTACAGGGCGCGCGTGGTGCTGTGCGCGGCCACGCAGGGTGTGTTGCCCGCGGCGTAGATGTCGCACGGCCCCTGGGTGGCGGCCTGCGAGGTCGCGGCCGTGGAGGTGAGCACCGCGGCGGCGAGTGCGGCGGTGGCACCGGCCGCGAGGAACGCACGCTTGGCGCGGCGGGTGGTCGGCGGTTCGGTCACGAAGAACTCCTTCACTGTCGAGTCAGTTCGCCACGCGGAAGAAGGCGTCGCTGCGTCAGTGCGAACGCCGAAGACCGGTCGCCGGCCCGGGAAGCCGAGGGCGGATGTGCTCGTCGGTCCACGACATGCTCCGATCTTCGTTGAGCGGGGCGATGGAGGAATGAGCGGCAACAACGGGATTCGGGTCCCGTTGTGAATGGTTGAGAAATTGTTAGCGTTAACATTCGCTGGTTGAGTTAGATGAGAACATGGCGGCAACTTTCACGTCAATGGGTTGTGCTCCGGCAAAGCTGTTGAACCTCAAACGCTGGGGCGTATTGCCAGACGCCTGCCATCGTTGTCAGACGGCATGAGCCGGGCCGATGTGGGCCATGTGGGCTGTTAGCGCTAACAGATTTGGCACGTTTCAGCGGAAATGTCCGAGTGTCGGACTGTTGACAAGGTGCCAACACGAAGGTTACCTATACGCCGCAACGCGATCGGACGGCGCGCTGCCGCACAGTGCGGTCTGTTAGCGATAACACCGTCCGGCGGTGGCGAGGACCGGTGCCGAGCGAACCGGCGCCCGCGCAACGAAAACCCGTGGTGTCGACCCAGTTCACGTCGACGAGCCCAAAGGTGTGCCCGCGGCTGTTCGCGCAGCGGCGGCCGTGGATCCAGGAGCATCATGTCCTCTTCAGCCCTGAACCGCCGCAGACTGCTGCAGGCCGCGGGGGCCGCCGCCCTCGCGACCGCCGTGCCGGCTCTGGTCCCTTCACTGGCGCCGGTCGCCGGAGCGGCGGTGGTGCCGCCGGTCCGCGGCGACGTCGGCGCGTCGGCGTTCGCGTTCGACCTCGGCCAGGTCCGGCTGACGGCGAGCCGCTGGCTGGACAACCAGAACCGGACGTTGTCGTACCTGCGGTTCGTCGACGTCGACCGGTTGCTCTACAACTTCCGCGCCAACCACGGGCTGTCGACCGGCGGCGCGGTCGCGTGCGGTGGCTGGGAGGCCCCGAACTTCGACTTCCGCACCCACAGCAACGGGCACTTCCTCAGCGCGTGGGCCAACGCCTGGGCGGTTCTCGGTGACACCACGTGCCGGGACAAGGCGAACCAGATGGTCGCGGAGCTGGCCAAGTGCCAGGCCAACAACGCCGCGGCGGGGTTCGGCACCGGTTACCTGTCGGGGTTCCCGGAGTCGGACTTCGACCTGCTGGAGACGGGCAGGCCCAAGGGTGTGCCGTACTACTGCGTGCACAAGACCCTGGCCGGTCTGCTCGACGTGTGGCGCCACATCGGCAACACCGAGGCGCGGGACGTGCTGCTGCGGTTCGCGGGCTGGGTGGACTGGCGCACCGCCCGGTTGAGCTCCAGCCAGATGCAGGCCGCGCTGCAGACGGAGTTCGGTGGCATGAACGCCGTTCTCGCCGACCTCTACCAGCAGACGGGCGACTCCCGGTGGCTGGCGGTGGCCCAGCGGTTCGACCACGCCGCCGTGTTCGACCCGCTGGCGGCGGGCCAGGACAAGCTCAACGGCCTGCACGCCAACACGCAGGTGCCCAAGTGGGTCGGCGCGGTCCGCGAGTACAAGGCCACCGGCACCACCCGTTACCGCGACATCGCCGTCAACGCGTGGGACATCACCGTCGGCGCGCACACCTACGTGATCGGCGGCAACAGCCAGGCCGAGCACTTCCGCGCCCCGAACGCCATCGCCTCCTACCTCAGGGCCGACGCGTGCGAGGCGTGCAACAGCTACAACATGCTCAAGCTGACCAGGGAACTGTGGCTGCTGGACCCGGACCGGTCGTCCTACTTCGACTTCTACGAGCGCGCGTTGCTCAACCACCTGCTGGGCCAACAGGATCCGAGCAGCAGCCACGGCCACGTCTGCTACTTCACCGCGCTCAACCCCGGCGGCCGCAGGGGAGTGGCCGGCCCCGGTGTCGGCGGCGGCAGCTTCAGCACCGACTACGGCACCTTCTGGTGCTGTCAGGGCACCGCGCTGGAGACCAACACACGCCTGGCCGACTCCATCTACTTCCACAACGGCACCACGCTGACCGTGAACCTCTACACGGCCTCGGTGCTCGACTGGCAGGACCGCGGCATCACCGTCACCCAGGCCACGAACTTCCCGGTCGGCGACACCACCACCCTGACCGTGACCGGCAACGCGAGCGGCTCGTGGACCATGCGCCTGCGCATCCCCGCGTGGACGAGCGGTGCGACCGTCAGCGTCAACGGCGTGGTCCAGAACATCGCTGTCACACCAGGCACGTACGCGAGCCTGACGCGCTCGTGGACCTCAGGTGACGCCGTCGCGGTGCGCCTGCCGATGCGTGTGGTCCTGCAGCCCGCCAACGACAACCCCGACGTCGCGGCGATCACCTACGGCCCCGTGGTGTTGTCCGGCAACTACGGCGACACGGTCTTCAGCACCCTGCCGTCGCTCAACCCCGCGTCCATCACCCGCACCAGCACGTCGGCGCTGACGTTCACCGCTTTGGCCGACGGGGCGAAAGTCGACCTCGGCCCGTTCTACGACGCCCACGGGTTCAACTACACCGTGTACTGGAACACCGGGAACACCGCCGGCTACCGGTTGTTCAACGCCGCCAGCGGATTGGTGCTCGGCATCCGCACCATGTCCACTGCGGACGATGCGGACGCCCTGCAGTGGGGCGACAACGGCACCGCCGACCACAACTGGCAGCTGGTGCCCGACGGCAGCACGGTCCGGCTGCGCAACCTCAACAGCGGCAAGGTTCTGGGCGTGGACAAGATGTCCACAGCGGACAACGCCCGCGTGCTGCAGTGGGCGGACAACGGCACCGCCGACCACCGCTGGACCATCGTCGACAACGGCGACGGCACCCACAAGCTCCGCAACGCCAACAGCGCCAAGCTGCTGGGCATCCTCAACGGTTCCACCGCGCAGGGCGCACAGGCCGTCCAGGTTCCGGACGACGACAGCGCGGACAACAACTGGCGGTTCGTGCCCACCGGGACCCGGCGCATCCAGAACCTCGGCAGCGGCCTGCTCCTCGGCGTGCAGAACATGTCCACATCGGATGGTGGGCTGGTCGTCCAGTGGGACGACAACGGCACTGCCGACCACCTGTGGACCGCGCTGCTCGACCCCGACGGCTACTTCCGGCTGCGCAACAGCAACAGCGGCAAGGTCCTCGGCGTCGAAGGCGCGGCCACCGGGAACGGCGCACGCGTCCAGCAGTTCTCCGACGACGGCGCCAACGACCACAAGTGGCGTCTGCGTTACGGCTCGGGCGGCTACTTCCGCATCCAGTGCGCCAACGGCGGCAGGGTGCTCGGGGTCAGCGGCGCGTCGACCGCGCGGGGCGCGCAAGTGGTGATCTGGGACGACAACGGCACCAACGACCACCTCTGGCGGTTCGTCTGATCCGGTGGCTCAGGCCCGGTTCTCGCGTCGCCGGCGCACCAGCACCGCGAGTGCGATCAGCACCGCGAGTGCGCCGGCGGCGGAGAGCCACCACAACGACCCGAAGATCGGCACGCTCGCGGCCGACGACGTGGCGTCCTGTCCCGCCGAACCCGAGTCGCCGGTCAGCGCGACGTCGTTGCCGTCACCACCTCGGTAGGTGAGGCGGAGCCGTCCGACCGCGGCCCCCTCGGGCAGGCCGTCGAAGGTGCCCCGGATCTGGTCGGTTCCCCGGTTGTCGATGACCACACCGGGCCCGCGCGCAGGGTCCGGCTCGAAGGTGCCCGCGAGCGTCACGGCGCCGGTGACGCTCATCCTGGTCGCGGTCAGGCGCGCTCCCGGCTGCTGGGCGTAGGCGCCGCGCACGGTCAGGCCGTCGGCGGCGACCGTCCCGGCGTTCTCCAGCGCGCCCTCCACGGTGCCGGTGGCCCGCAGGGTGCCCGAGGGTTCGACGGCGAGTTGGCGCGCCTGCACGGATCCAGGCAGCGCGACGGTTCCCTCCTTGACGGTCCAGGGGACGTCCGGTGTCGTGTGCGAGCCGGTGAGGGTGAGCGTCTCGGGGCCGGTCTTGGCGATGCCTCCGGTGGCGGTCATGGTGCCGCCGAACGTCGTGGCGGCCGTGGAGTGGACGGTCAGGGTGCGGCCGGCCGCCACCGTGCTGCCTTCGGCGCCGGAGAGGTTGTTGACCGTCTGGTCACCGGCTTTGGTGAGGTCGAGCGTCGCCCCGGCCGCCGGCAGGTCCACCGCGGTGCTGGCGGCGAGGGTGCCGCCGGTGACGGCGAGCGTGCCGGCCTTGACCGTGGTCCTGCCGGTGTAGGTGAGGTCGCCGGTCAGGGTGGTGGCGGCCGGACCGGCCTGCGTCACCGAACCTTTGCCGCTGATCCGGGCGAGTTCGGCGCCTTTGCCGGCGTTCTGCGTGATCAGCTCGCCGTTGTCGACGATCTTGCCGGTGGGCAGCAGCGCACTGTCGCCCTGCGGACTGCCGTCCCCGAGCCGCAGCGACGCGCCGTCACCGATCGTCGTGGCACCGTCGTAGTTCTGCGGCGCGGTGAAGGTGACCGCGTTGCCGTGGGTGGCCGCGATGACGACGTCGCCACGACCCACGTCGGCCATCGTGTCGTGGTACCTGCCGCCCGAGATGGGCGCGTCGAGGGTGACCGGTCCGTTGTAGTCGAACGTCAGCACGCTGCGGGCGCCGCCCCCGTCCGCGTGCATGTTGATGTAGACGGTGTTCTCGTTGCCGGGCAGGAAGAAGCGGTTGTGCGTGCCGTCGCCCCACGTCACCGTGGCGCCTTCGATGTTGATGCCGCGCTTGTTGTCGCGGTGCGGCACGCCGGCGAAGTTGCGGGACGGGTCGCTGAGCGCGGGGTCGGTGTCGGACCCGTTGTCCGACCAGCTGTACACGCCGGACATCCGCACCACGCCGGAACCCCAGGTGTGGAAGTTGATGTCGTTGCCGTAGAACTGCGAGTAGATGTCGGCGGCGTCGGTGACGACTTCGCCGTCCGGGGCGTTGTGGATGAACGAGCCCTGGTTGACCACCTTGCGCACGTGCGGCAGGGCGGTGAGGTAGTGCAGGCTGCCGTAGTCCGCACCCGTGCCGACGTAGAGCGTGCCCGAGAACGGGTGAGTGCCCGGCAGGTCGATGCCGGGCCAGGTGCCCCTCCGCTGCTTGACCAGGCCGGATCCGCTGATGACACCCAGGTTCAGCCGTCGGCGCAGTGCGAGGTCCAGGGTGCCGTCGACCTGGTGGTTGAGCGTGTTCAGCGCGAGTTCGGGCGCCTGGGTGATGTGCGCGATCGCGCCGTCACCGCCCGACCCGTCGCCGTACTGGAGGGTCGCGCCGCGTTGCACGATCACGGCGGGCGGGTCGGGGTTCTCGATCGTGGTGACCGGATGGTTGCCGCCGGCGGTGACGACCTTCTGCCGGCGGCGGTCGTTCGGGAGGACGAAGTCGCTGTTCTTGACCAGCACCAGGGTGCCGGTTCCGCCGACGGTGAAGGTGCCCTCGCCGGAGATCACGCCCGAGTAGGTGGTGACCCCGCCGGTCAGCCGCACCACGGCGTCCCCGCCCAGCGTGATGTTCCGGTTCGCCCGGATGTCGGCGGTGACGTCCCGGCCACCGGGTTGTGCGACCGCACTCGGCGCGCAGAGAGCGGCGAGGAGCACCGCTGTCACCGCCGCCGAAACCGAGCGACCGTCATGCTTTGCGCGCACCTGCCGGACTCCATGATGTTAGCGTTCACATTCGGGGCGCGGTCAGTTTTCGCGGCCACTTCGACCCTGTCAAGCTCGGACGGATGCCCTTCACGCGCAGCGACTTCTTCGCTACCGTCGGATCTGGGAGCGCTCCCAGACCATTGCCCGTGACCGCACGAAGGAGTGCTGATGCCGGGAACCAGAAAACGCCGCACCGCGCTCGCCGCGCTGGGTGCCGCGGTGTCCATCGCGTGCACCGTCCTGACGGCGGCGGCCGGATCGTGGGCGAGCGGCACGAGCGCGGCGGCTCCGTTCGCGTGCCGGGTCGACTACGCGGCCAACGACTGGGGCAGCGGGTTCGGCGCCAACGTGACCATCTCGAACCTCGGTTCGTCGGCGGTCGACGGCTGGACGCTGACCTACACCTACACCGGCGACCAGACGCTGCGGAACGGCTGGAGCGGTACCTGGTCCCAGTCGGGCAAGAAGATCACCGTCACCGCCCTGAGCTGGAACAGCTCCGTCCCGGCCGGCGGCAGCGTCAGCACGGGGGCGAACTTCTCCTACAGCGGCACCAATGCCAAGCCGACGGACTTCGCCGTCAACGGCGCCGTGTGCACCGGCACCGGCCCGACGACGACCACGACGACGACAACGACGAGCACCCCGCCGGTCGACGGTCCCGCACCAGCGTTGCGCGTCTCCGGCAACAGGATCGTCACCGCGAAGGGCGAGCCGTACCGGCTGCTCGGGGTGAGCCGGTCCAGCGGCGAGTTCGCCTGCGTGCAGGGCAAGGGCATGTGGGACGGCGGTCCGGTGGACCAGGCGTCGGTGAACGCGATGAAGACGTGGAACATCCACGCGGTCCGGGTCCCGTTGAACGAGGAGTGCTGGCTCGGCGTCAACGGCTCACCCGGCGGTGCCGCCTACCAGCAGGCCGTGAAGGACTACGTGAACCTGTTGGTGGCCAACGGCATCAACGTGATCCTTGACCTGCACTGGACCTGGGGCGCCTACCCGACCGGGCCGGACTGGCACTGCAAGGACGAGCACGCGGTGTGCCAGAAACCGATGCCCGATGCGCGGTACGCCCCGCAGTTCTGGACCGGTGTCGCCACCGCGTTCAAGGGCAACGACGCCGTCGTCTTCGACCTGTTCAACGAGCCGTACCCGGAAATCGCCAGCGACTGGAACAAAACCCTGGGCTGGCAGTGCTGGCGCGACGGCGGCATGTGCACCGGTCTTCCGTACGAAACCGCGGGAATGCAGAACCTGGTCGACGCGGTGCGGGCCACCGGCGCGACCAACGTCCTCATGCTCGGCGGCCTCGAATGGGCCAACGACATGCGGGAATGGCTGTCCCACAAGCCGAACGACCCGTTGGGCAACCTCGCGGCCTCCTGGCACTCCTACAGCAACAACGCCTGCGCCACGCAGTCCTGCTGGGACAGCCAGGTCGCCCCGCTCGCCGAGCAGGTTCCCGTCGTGATCGGCGAGTTCGGCCAGAACAACTGCGGCTTCGACTACATGCGGCAGCTGGCGGACTGGGCCGACGCACACCACCTCAGCTACCTGGCGTGGACCTGGAACCCCTGGGGCTGCACCACCGGTGCGGTGCTCGTCAAGGACTGGAACGGCACGCCGGAACCCGGCGTCGGCGAGGGCTTCAAGGCCCACCTCCTCACCCAGAACCCGTATCGGTAAAGCATGATCGGCCCGCCTGGTGAGGTGGATGAAGGGCGCCTTCCTCCACCTGGTGTGGATGAAGGCGCCCTTCATCCACG
>NZ_JBEXJN010000127.1:0-10191 GCF_040609115.1 Lentzea sp. NPDC004782 | reverse complement strand
GAGCTCTGTGAGAGGAACCCAAAGATGATCAAGCGGTGGCCGTACCCATGTCAAAGGTCAAGAGCATCCTGGTTAAAACACCAGGTGGACGAATGCGCCGTTCATCCGGGTCGGGTGCGCCGCTTCCGCCGGGCGTGCCAGATCTGCCGCACTGCCGTGCACCGTGCGATCAGGCCTCGCCAGGCGCGTGGTGACGTGGATGAAGGCGCCCTTGACCCACACCAGGTGGATGAAGGCGCCCTTCATCCACGTAACAGCCCGGTACGCGGGTTCAGGCCGGCTTGGTACCGCACGACTCCCGCACCGTCAGGGTCGGCCACAGCACCACCCGGTGCACCGGCCGGTCCAGCGGATCGGCCAGCCGGGCGAGCGCGAGCTCCGCGGCCAGTGCGCCGAGCCGGTGCTTCTGCGGCCGCACGGCCGTCAGGGGTGGGTCGGACGCCGCGGCCACCTCGTCGTCGTACGACACGACGGCGAGGTCGTCCGGCACGCCGATGCCCCGGTCGCGGGCGCGTTCCAGCACGCCGATCGCCTCGCGGTCGGCGTGCACCAGCACGGCGTGCACGTCGGCGGCGAGGCACTCGTCGATCACCTCGTCGACCGCGCGGATCCACTGCGGAGAGCCGTACGGCGGCACGTCGAGCGCGGGAACACCGTTGCAGGGCAGCGACAACGACGAGACCGCCGTGGTCCAGCCGGTGCGGATGGCTTCGCTGTGCGGGCTCTGCCGCGAGGTGACCAGGCCGATGCGGCGGTGACCGAGCGTGGCCAGGTGCCGCACGGCGAGGCCCGCGCCGATGGCGTGGTCGGTCACCGCGGCGTCGAGGGCGATCGTGGGCAGTTCCGGCGGGGGCAGCCGTTCGACCAGCACGACGGGGACGGACTGCGCGCCGAGCCAGCGCAGCAGTTCGACGCCGGCGCGGCCGGTCGTGCTCGGTGCGACGAGCAGGGTCTGCGCGCCGCGGTCGAGCAGCTCGTGCACGCGGCGGCGGTCTTCGGCGGCGTCGTAGCTCGACGCGCGCAGCAGCAGCCGTCCGCCCGCCGCGGCCACGGCGGTCTGCGCGCCCTGGATCACCGCGGGCCAGTAGTACTCCACCGACGGCGCCACCAGGCCGACCAGCGGATGCGCGGAGGCGGGCTGCGGTCCGCGCGGGAACGGCTCGGCGTGGCGGGGCATGGTGATCCCGCCGTGCACGCGCACCACGAGTCCGCGGTCGGCGAGCGCGGTCACGTCCCGGCGCACCGTCACCGCGGAAGCGCCGACGAGCTCCGCCAGGTCCCGCAATCGGACCGTGCCGTGCGTCCGGACGGCCCGCAGGATCAGCTCATGGCGCTGAGCAGCCAAGTTGCCGTTCATCACTTCACTTCTGATCGGTGTCGATCGTTTCTGATCGTTTCGTTGACCGCTGAGTGTGCCACGCGCTGAGGTGTGCCACATCACTCCAGCAGGAGGGTCAGCAATGGAGCTTTCCCCAACGCCGCGGAACGGCGGCCTCTCGCGCCGCGGGTTCCTGCGCGCCTCCGCCGCACTGGGCGCGGCGGGTCTGGCCGGCGGCTGCACCGCCACGGCCGCGCCACCGGGCGCCACCAAGGTCACCATCTGGTCGTGGCTGACGGGCATGGACAAGTACGTCGCCGCGTTCAACACCGCGCAACGGGACGTCTTCGTCGAACTGCGGGTGATCGCGGCGGGCTTGTCCGGCGGTTACGCCCAGCAGACCAACGCGATCCGCGCGCACAACGCACCGGACGTGCTGCACGTCGAGTACCAGGGCCTGCCGCAGATCCTGCTCACCGGCGGACTGCGCGACCTCACCGCGGACATGGCGGACCTGGAGAGCCAGTACTCGCCGGCGGCGTGGCGCGGAGTGCGGCCCGACGGCCGGACGTGGGGGGTGCCGATGGACCTCGCGCCGATGGTCTTCTACTACCGCAAGGACCTGTTCGACCAGCACGGCATCCCGTTGCCGCGCACGTGGGACGAGTTCCGCACGGCGGCCGCGGCCGTGAAGCAGGTCGACCCGCAGGCGCGGATCTGCTCGTTCCCGCTCAACGACGGCTCGTTCTTCGCGGGCGTGTCCTGGCAGGCGGGTGATCCGTGGTGGACCGCGCAGGGCGACACCTGGGCCGTCGACATCGCGGGCGAGGGCACGCTGCGCACCGGCGCGTTCTGGCAGTCGATGATCACCGGTGACCTCGTCTCCGGGGTCGTGCACGGCACGCAGGACTGGATCGCGGGAATGCACGACGGCAGGCTCTGGGGGCTGCTCGGCGCGTCCTGGAGCGTCGGCACCCTGGGCAGGTCGATCCCGAAGGACACCGGCCGCTGGGCGATGGCGACCATGCCGACCTGGAACGGCAAGCCCGCCAACGGGGTCCAGGGCGGCACGGCGTTCGGCATCTCCGCCGAGAGCAGGGTGCCGCAGGCCGCGATGACGTTCCTGCGCTGGCTCAGCACGAACCCCGACGTGCCGAAGATCGGCAGCACCTTCACCACGCCGTTTCCCGCGCACCTGCCCAACCGGGCGGTGGCGCGGCAGGCGTACAAGGGCGGCTACTTCCTCGGTGACCCCGTCTACGACGTGCTGGACGAGGCCGCGAAACGGGTGCCGGACTGGACGTGGGGACCGAACGCGCTGCGGCTGTTCTCCACGATCTCCGACACCTTCGGGCCGGTGCGCTCGGGCGGCATCACGCTGCCCGACGCGTTGCGCAAGATCCAGCAGCACGCCGTCGCCGACATGCGCGCCAAGGGACTCTCGGTGCGGGAAGGGAAAGCCGCATGAGCGTCCTCGCGCCCGAGCGCGCGCCCGTGCTCGACGAAACGACCGCCGAACCGGCGGTCAGGAGCCGCAGGAAGGACGTCGGTGGGCTGGTGCTGGCGGCACCGTTCGCGGTCCTGCTCATCGGCACCGTGCTGGTTCCCGTGCTGTACGCGCTGTACCTGAGCCTGTTCACCGAACGACTGCGAGGCCTGGGCTTCTCCGGCCCGGAGCACGTGTTCGTCTGGCTGGGCAACTACCTCGCGGTCATCGAGGACAAGGCGTTCCACACCGGTCTGGGCAACGTCGCGCTGTTCGCGCTCGTGCACATCCCGAGCACGATGATCGGCGCGCTCGTGCTGGCGCTGCTGCTGGACTCCGCCGTGGTGCGGCTGCGGCGGATGTGGTCGCTGGCGGTGTTCGTGCCGTACGCGGTGCCGATGGTCATCGGCGGCCTGATCTGGGCGTACCTCTACAGCCCCGCGATCGGCCCGATCAAGAACCTGCTGGGCTTCGACCCGTTGAGCCCCAACGCCGTGCTGCCGTCGATCGCGAACATCGCGACGTGGCAGTGGGTCGGGTACAACATGATCATCTTCTACACCGCGCTGCAGGCCGTGCCGAAGGAGATCGTCGAGGCGGCACGGGCCGACGGGGCCGGAGGGTTCCGCACGGCGTGGTCGATCAAGGTCCCGGTGATCCGCCCGACGATCTTCGTTGCGGTGGTGTTCACCGTCATCGGCTCGTTGCAGGTGTTCACCGAACCCATGGTGCTCAAGGGCTTCACCGGCACGGTGACCAGCACCTGGTCGCCGAGCATGTACGTGTACGAGGCCGCGTTCGTGGCCGGTGACAACGGGCGCGCCGCGGCGGCGTCGGTGCTGCTCGCGGTGATCTGCGCGGTGCTGTCGGCGGTGGTCATGCGCTTTTCGACGAGGAGGTCGCGGTGAGCACGGTCGTTGCGGACCGCAGGTCGCGGTGGGTGTCCGTGCCCGCGGTGCACCTGGTACTGGTCATTGCCGCGCTGTACAGCCTGTTGCCGCTGGTGTGGCTCGCCACGTCGGCGACCAAGTCGCTCGGCGACTTCTCCACCACCGGCGCGTTCGAGCTCGGCCAGTGGAACCTGTGGGCCAACGTCAAGGCGTTGTTCGCCCAGGAGAACGGGATCTTCTGGCAGTGGCTGCTCAACTCGGTGCTCTACGCGGGCGGCGGCGCGGTGCTCGGCGCGCTGATCTGCGCGGCCTGCGGGTACGCCATCGCCAAGACGAGCTTCCCGGGCAGGCGGCTGCTGTTCGCGCTGACGCTGACCGGCGTGCTCGTGCCCACCACGGTGCTGGCGCTGCCGATGTACCTGCTCGCCTCCGAGCTGCGGGTGGTGGACACGTTCTGGGCGGTGTTCGTCCCGTTGCTCACCAACCCGTTCGGCGTCTACCTCGCCAGGGTCTACGCGGACGCGGCGGTGCCGGACGAGGTGCTGGAGGCGGCCAGGGTCGACGGCGCGGGCCAGCTGCGCACGTTCTTCACGGTGGCGCTGCCGATGATGCGGCCCGGTGTGGTGACCGTGCTGCTGTTCCAGTTCATCGGGATCTGGAACAACTTCTTCCTGCCGCTGGTGCTGCTGACCGACCCGAAGCTCTTCCCGGTGAGCCTGGGGCTCTTCCAGTGGAGCACGCGGCAGACGCAGTTCCCGCAGTACACCCCGCTGGTGATCACCGGGTCGCTGCTCGCGGTGCTGCCGCTGGTGGTCGCGTTCCTGGTGCTGAACCGGCAGTGGCGCAAGGGTCTCGCGGCGGGGAGCGTGAAGTGACGGATCGTCGGCCGGAGGTCCTGCTCGCGATGAGCCCCGACGTGTTCGGCCTGCAGTTCGGAGCGTCGGAGCTGGACCGGCTGCGGGGACTGGCCCGCCTCGGCGATCCCCCGGTGGCGCACGACTTCTCCGCACCCGCCGTGCGCCGCCGCCTGGCCGACGTCGAGGTGCTGATCACCTCGTGGGGCTGCCCGCCGCTCGACGCCGAGGTGCTCGCGGCGGCGCCGAACCTGGGCGCCGCCCTGCACGCCGCGGGCAGTGTGCGCGGGCACGTCGGTGACGCCGTGTTCGACCGCGGCGTCCTCGTCACCACAGCGGCGCACGTCAACGCCGAACCCGTGGCCCAGTACACGGTCGCGGCGATCCTGTGGGCGTTCAAGAAGGTGCCGTTCCTCGCCGCGGACGCGCGCCGGTTCCGCGAGGACTGGGCCTACCGGGAGCGGCGCGGCGAGCTGTCCGGGCTGGGCCGCACGATCGTGCTGGTCGGGTTCTCCCGCGTCGGCCGCCGCGTGGTGGACCTGCTGAGACGGCTCGACCTGGGCCGGCTGCTCGTCGTCGACCCGGTCGTGGATCCGGCGCTGGTGCGGGCGGCGGGCGCCGAGCTGGTTCCGCTCGCCGAGGCACTCCCCCAGGCGGACGTGCTCAGCCTGCACGCGCCCGCGCTGCCGGAGACCCGGCACCTGATCGGCGCGGCCGAGCTGGCCGCGTTGCCGGACCACGCGACGCTGCTCAACACCGCTCGCGGGTCCCTTGTGGACACCGTGGCACTGGAAGAAGCCTGCGCTGGAGGACGTCTGCACGCGGTGCTGGACGTGACGGAGCCGGAACCGCTGCACGCCTCGTCACCGCTGTACGACCTGCCGAACGTGATGATCACGCCGCACGTGGCCGGGTCGCTGGGCTCGGAGACGAGGCTCATGGCCGCGGCGGCCCTGGACGAGCTGGAGCGTTACGTCGTGGGGCTCGCGCCCATCGAGCCGGTCACCCGGCAAGGTCTGGCCGTGCAGGCATGACCGCGCTGCCACCGGAGAACCGCGTCCTCTCCCCGCACACCGGCTGGACCCGCGCGCACTGGGAGGCGGTCGCCGACCGGATGCTCGCCGCCGTGCACCGGCACTGGTCGCCGCGGTGCGCGCGGATCGACCTGCCCGGCGAGCCCAGCCGCTACGGTCCCGTCTCCGACGGGCTGGAGGGGTTCGCCCGCACGTTCCTGCTGGCCGGGTTCCGGGTCGCGGGCGGCGGTGATCCGGCGCTGCTGGAGCGTTACGCGTGGGGCCTGAGCGCGGGCACCGACCCGCACTCGCCGGAAGCCTGGCCGCGTCCGGACCAGCTGGGGCAGGCGAAGGTCGAGGCGGCCTCGATCGCGCTGGTGCTGCAGCTGACCAGACCGTGGCTGTGGGACCGGCTCGACGACGACGTGCGGGAGCGGGTGGTCGGCTGGCTGGGCACCGTCGTCGGGCAGCCCTACCCGCCGATCAACTGGGTGTGGTTCCGGATCGTCGTCGAGTCGTTCCTGCGCGAGGTCGGCGGTCCTTGGTCCGCGGAGGACGTCGAGCACGATCTGGCGTTGCACGCGTCGTTCCGGCGCGAGGGCGGCTGGCTCAGCGACGGCGGGGAACGCGCGTACGACCACTACACCGGCTGGGCGCTGCACCTGTACCCGTTGCTGTGGACGCACCTGTTCGACGTGCCGGACTCGCTGTGTTCGCAGGAGCTTCGCCGGACGTGGGCCGACGACCTCTCGCGGTACCTGGAGGACGCGGTCGCGCTGGTCGGCGCCGACGGCTCGCCGTTGATGCAGGGTCGCAGCCTGACCTACCGGTTCGCCGCCGCGGCACCGTTCTGGGTCGCCGCGCTGACCGGGGTGTCCGGTCCGGCACCGGGACTGCTGCGCCGGGCCGCGTCCGGGATGCTGCGGCACTTCGTCGACCGCGGTTCGCTCGAACCGGACGGGGTGCTGCGCCTGGGCTGGCACGGCGGCTGGCCGGCGATCCGGCAGGCGTACTCCGGGCCGGGATCGCCCTACTGGGCCGCCAAGGGCGTGCTCGGGCTCGCCCTGCCCGCGGACCATCCGGTGTGGACGGACGTGGAACGCCCGCTGCAGGTGGAGACCGGGGACTTCACCCGCGTGATCGCCGCGCCGGGCTGGCTGGTGTCCGGCCGCCGGGCCGGCGGCTTCGTCACCGCGGTCAACCACGGCACCGACCACGCGTTGCCGGGTGACCGGCGCACGGACTCCCCGTGGTACGCCAGGCTGGGCTACTCCACGGCGACGATGCCGCCGCTGGACCTCGTCGACAACTCCGTGGCGCTGCTCGACCTCCGGGGTGCCGCGAGCCACCGCGCGGGCTTCCGGACGCTGTTCACCGACGAGCTGCCGGGCGGTGTGGTCGCCGGCGCGTCCGCCGGTCCCGTCCGCTGGGTCGACACCAGCACGGACGACTCACCCGACCACGGTTCTGGGCGAGAGGGCGAGGTGGTGGACGGACCGCCCGTGCTGGTGGTCTCGGTCGTCCGCGAGGGCGTGGAGATCCGCATTGTGCGCATCGACGGCGAGACCGATGCGCGGCTACGCTTGTCCGGCTGGCCGGTCACCGCCGACAGCAGGCCTCACGCGGAGTCCGTGGCACGCCCAGGAGTCGTGGTGATCGGTACGCACGTCCGCTCGTCGCTGTACGGCCTGCGCGGCCTGGACCAGTCCGGTGTGGACACCGAACGCGGTGTGTCGCCGCTGGGCAAGTTCGCCGCCGTGCCGTGGCTCGCGACCAGCGGTCCCGTCACGCGCGGTCATCTCGCCGCCGCGGCGGTGCACCTGGACCGCGACGGCGCGACCGTGACCGGCCCGCAGATCACCGTGCACGGCAACGACGTCGTGCTGCGGTGGAGCGACGGGCTCGACACGAGGATCACCCTGCCCAATCCTTAGGAGGAACCCCATGGTCACCCGCAGGACAGTGCTGTCCGGCGCCGCGGCCGCCGTCGCGGCGACGGCACTGGGCGCGAAAGCCGTCGCCGACCAGACCATCTCCGTCGACCCCGCCACCAGCTACGGTGCGTGGGAAGGCTGGGGCACGTCACTGGCCTGGTGGGCCAACGTGTTCGGCGACCGCGACGACTTCGCCGACCTGTGGTTCACCACCAAGTCCGTCACCTACAACGGCACGACGCTGCCGGGGCTGGGCCTGAACATCGCCCGCTACAACCTCGGCGCCTGCAGCTGGAACAGCGTGGACGGCGAGAGCATGGTCGCCTCGCCGAACATCCCGCGCTTCAAGCAGATCGAGACGTTCTGGCAGGACTGGCGCAACACCGACCCGAGCTCGTCGGCGTGGAACTGGAACGCCGACGCCAAGCAGGTCGCCGCCGTGACGAAGGCCGCGGCACGCGGCGCCACGACGGAGCTCTTCTCCAACTCCCCCGCGTGGTGGATGTGCCTCAACCACAACCCGTCCGGCGCGGCCAACGCGAACAGCGACAACCTGCAGTCGTGGAACTACCGCACGCACGCCTCCTACCTGGCCGAGGTGGCGCGGCAGTTCCGCTCCCGGTGGGGCGTCACGTTCCGCACGGTCGAGCCGTTCAACGAGTCCGCCTCCGACTACTGGTCGGCCACGGGGAAGCAGGAGGGCTGCCACTTCGAGCCGTCCACCCAGCGCACCGTGTTGCAGTACCTGCGCCAGGAGCTGGACAGCCGCGGCCTGACCGGGACGTGGATCTCGGCGTCCGACGAGACGAACTACGACGTGGCGCGCAGCTCGTGGGGCGCGTACGACGCCGCCACGAAGTCCGTGGTGAACCAGATCAACGTGCACGGATACCAGGGCTCCGGCGGCCGCCGCGACCTGCTCTACGCCGACGCGAAGGCCGCGGGCAAGGTGCTCTGGAACTCCGAGTACGGCGACAAGGACGGCACGGGCCTGTCGATGGCGAGCAACCTGTGCCTGGACTGGCGCTGGCTGCACCCGACGGCGTGGTGCTACTGGCAGGTGATGGACCCGACCCCGGCCTGGGCGTTGATCGCCTACGACCCGGACACGCTGCGCGCGGGCGCCGTGCAGAACAAGCTCTACGTGCTGGCGCAGTTCACCCGGCACATCCGGCCGGGCATGCGGATCATCGCCGCCTCCACCGGAAACGCCGCGGTGGCCCACGACCCGGACAACCGCCGGCTCGTGCTCGTCGCGGTCAACACCGCGACGTCGGCGCAGACGATCACCTTCGACCTGAGCAGGTTCGGCACCCTGCCCACCGGTCTGATCACCAGGTGGTCCACCTCCACGACCAGCGGCAGCGACCGGTACGTGCAGCGCACCGACGTCCAGTTGGACGGCAAGCTGCTGCGGGTTCCGTTCGCGGCGGGACAGGTGCAGACCTTCCAGCTCGACGGGGTCAGCGCGTAGCGACCGTCGATTCGAACGTCGAACTGCCGAACCGATCGGGAAAGCGCCTACCAAGCCGCACCACGAGAAGTAGCATCGATGCTCGCGCACTGGAAGAGCGCACTCGCCGCCGACGAACCCCCGTCGCAGAGAAGAGGTTCACCATGGTGAACAGCGCAGTGGCGAGCACGATCTCCGCAGCTCTCGTGGGTGCGGCGCTGGCAACAGCACCACCGGCCGTCGCCGCCACCACGCTCACGGTGGCGGCCGACGGCAGCGCCCAGTACCGCACCGTCCAGGCCGCGGTCAACGCGGCACCGGCCAACAGCTCCACCCGCACGTTGATCACGATCAAGGCGGGCACCTACCGCGAGGTGGTGCGGGTGCCCGCCGACAAGACCGCGATCACGTTGCAGGGACTGGGTTCCACCCCGGCGCAGACCGTCATCGTGTTCAACAACAGCGCGAGCACCCACGGCACGTTCAACAGCGCCAGCGTGTTCGTCGACGGCCGCGACTTCGCCGCCACGAACCTGACCATCTCCAACGACTACGCCGAGAAGCCCGGCTCCGAGGGCAACCAGGCGGTCGCGCTGCACCTCAACGCCGACCGCGCCGTGTTCCGCAACGTCCGCCTGCTCGGCGACCAGGACACGTTCCTGGTGAACGAGAACACCCGCGCGTACATGGCCGACTCCTACGTGGAAGGCACCGTCGACTTCATCTTCGGTGGCGGCACCATGGTGTTCGAACGCACCACCGTGCACGAGAAGCGCACGACCGGCGGTCCGATCACCGCCGCCAGCACCCCGGCCGCCAGGAAGTACGGCCTGCTGTTCTACCGCTGCACCGTCACCGGCGCGACCACCGACACCACCCAGCTGGGCCGGCCGTGGCGCCCGGCGGGTCAGGTCCTCTTCCGCGAGTCCACCCTGACCGCCACGATCAGGACGTCCCAGCCGTGGATCGACATGAGCGAGAACTCCTGGAAGAAGGCCCGGTTCGCCGAGTACCGCGACACCGGGCCCGGCGCGGGCACGAACGCCAACCGCCCCCAGCTGCCGGATTCCCAGGCCGCCGACCACACCCCGCAGAAGTACCTGGCGGGCAGCGACGGCTGGAACCCGCGCTGACGTGAGGCGCGCCCCACGACCTTGCACCACAGGGTAGTTGATCTTTATTAATGGGGGGGGGAACCACCGGGGGGTGTGGTTAGCGGGCGGGGGTAAAAGTGAAAAAACCG
>NZ_JBEXJN010000126.1:0-10379 GCF_040609115.1 Lentzea sp. NPDC004782 | reverse complement strand
AGATCACGGCCCGCGGGGTCGTGGGTCACGCCCCGTTTGTGGGGGGGGGGGTGCCCCTTGCCGACGCTCGCGCGGGCGGGTGGGGGGGGGCGGGGGGCCCCCCGCGCGAGCCCGTACCGGCACACCTCGACCTCGAACGTCGTGGCGTCGGCCTCCTCGGCCACGAATTCGATCGTGCCGTCGTCGCGCACCGCGACGAAACGTTCGAGCACGACGTTGCGCAGGACGCAGGTGTTCGGACCGATGGTGCCGAACAGCTCGTGGACGTTCCACCCGCTCGGCATGGTCCGATCAGTGACGAGACGACCTTCCGGCGTGGACGCGAGGAACCGGCCGGTTCCGGCGCTGCGCAGGGTGCAGACCCCGTTCCCCCAGTCGATCAGGTCGAACTCCACGGCGTCGCCGCAACCGCGGTTCGCGGTCACGGCCTGTCCCGGCACGGCGGTGAGGTAACGGCCGTCGGCGGTGCGCAGCGCGATCCGGTCGACCCCTTCCTCGAACGTCGTCGGCCCGCGGTTGAGCGCGGCGATGCCGTCGTGCGGGGTCACCGAGTACGGCAGGGTTCCGCTGTACCAGTCCTCGAACAGCACACCGGCGTGCGTCCCGATCACCGCGACGCGCCCGGCCGCCGCCGGGTCGAGCGGGAGGAGACCACCGGCGTTCTTCAGCAGCACCACGGACTGACAGGCCGCCTCCAGCGCGAGCCGCCGGTGCGCCGGCGCGCCGATCACGTCCTGGTTGATCGAGGCGTACGGGTTGCCGCCGGGAGGGTCGAACTCGCCCAGGCGGAACCGCAACCCGAGCACCCGGCCGACCGCCCGGTCCACGTGGGCCTCGGTGATCAGCCCGGCGCGCAGGGCTTCTGTGACGTGCTCGACGGTGACGACGTGCACCGAGTCCTCGTCGGTGAAGCTGTCGAGCCCCGCCCGCAACATCGCGGCGTGCGCCTCGGCCTGCGTCTCGAAGTACGCCTGCACCCCGGCGACGTTGGACGGTGCCAGCGCATCGCTCACCACCGCGATCTCGTCGTCGGTCCAACGTCTCAGGTGTTCGTTGAGATATGGCGAGAGGTGGGCGGGTCTGCCGTTGACGAGGTTGTAGGACGGCATGACCGCCACGGCGGCACCGGCCGAGATCGGACCGCGGAAGCATGGCAGCTCGTACTCGTGCAGCACGCGCGCACGCAGGTTCGACGACGTGGTGCAGCGGTCCGTCTCGTTGTTGTAGCCGAGGAAGTGCTTCAACGTCGGTGCCGTCTTCAGGTAGACCGGGTGGTCGCCCCGCAGACCGCTCGCGTAGGCCGTGCCCATCACGGAGGTCAGCAGCGGGTCCTCGGAGTAGCCCTCCTCGTTGCGCCCCCACCGGGGATCCCGCAACGGGTTGACCACCGGCGCCCACAGGTTCAGCCCGTGCTCGACGGGGTCCTTGTCGTGAAAGCCCCTGGCCTCGGTGCCGGTGGCGTCGCCGACGGCCCGCACCAGCTCGGGGTTCCACGTGCTCGCGAGGCCGATCGCCTGCGGGAACACCGTGGCGGTGCCGAGCCAGGCCACGCCGTGCAACGCCTCGGTGCCCGCGCGGAAGGCCGCGATCCCCAGCCTGGGCACGGCCGGCTGGCGCTGGTGCAACAGCGAGATCTTCTCCTCTGTCGTCAACCTCGACAGCAGGTCGTCGACCCGCGCTCCGATCGGTGCGCCCGGATCGCGGAAGAGCGGCTGCCCGCTCTCTTCGCTGACGCTCACAGCTCGGCCTTCCTCGGCAGCGGAACGGATCACGCGCGGTCGCGTCCTATGTAGACGTTCCGGGCGCGGTAGTACGTGTCCGACGCCGGCCCCGGCGACCCCGACGACCCTTCCATCTGCAGGTTGATGATCAGCCACATCGGCCTGCCGACGAAACCGGCGCCGCGGTGCTGTGCCACCCAGTTGCCGTCGAGGTAGTAGTGGATGTCCACATCGGACGCGTTCACCTTGGTGATCCAGGCGCGATAACCGTGCCAGGCACCGGGGTTGCTGACGTCCACGACGGTGTTCGACCATCCGCCGCTGCCGTTGCGGTAGGTGTTGAACCAGTTCCGCGAGTCGCCCTTGAACTCCAGGACATCGCTCTCCGGCGGCCAGCTCGTGGCGCCGGTGAGCCAGAAGGCCGGCCAGGTCCCGCGCCAGGACGGGGCCTGGAACTCGCCCTTGACCTCCCAGGACGGGAACTGGTCGTTCACCACGATCTGCTGCTTGGCGTGGATCGCGCCGGAGTGGTAGTGGATCGGGAGGTGCGGGTCGGCGGAGCTGTTGCCCTCGTCCCAGCTGATGCGGCTCGCCTTCAGCACGAGGACGCCGCCGCTTTCCAGGTAGACGTGGTTGTGGTCGCTCGAACTGCCGTACATCCGCGCGGTGCCGTTGTGGTCCGACCCCCAGGGATAGCGGTAGTTCCACGCCGCTTCCAGCGTGCCGTAGTCGGCGAACGTCCCGGAGAGAACGTTTTCCCAGACCGCGGCTTCGGCGCGGCTTCCGAGCGCGACACCCGCCATTCCCGCGGCACCGGCCGCCAGAAAAGCCCTTCGGTTGTGCTTCATTGCGCCAACCTCCAGTTGTTAGCGTTAACATCCAGCTCTGGGAAGTTTATTGCCCTACCTCGATCGCCGACAAGAGCCAGTTCGGCACAGCACGTCGCCCGGGGAACGAACAAGCCATCACCAAAATCGCGCACAAACCGTCAGAAGAAGGCGGAATCACCCAGTAAGCGCAGGTCAAAGCACCTGATATCACAGCAGACGAGTCCCCCTAAGCCGAATTTCATCGAATTCGTCGAAATAGTCGAAACACGTTTCGGAGCGGTCCCGCCCGCCCCCCAGGACGGGCAGGACCGCAGGTTCGGAGACCTGCGCGAGAACAAACGTCAGCAGGCCGAGTTCGTCTGCGTGAGCAGGCCCATTCGATAGGGCAACCTGATGTAGTCACCACTCGCGTTGGGATCCAGTCCCTGATACACGTACTGCAACCGGCAGGGATTGATCGTCAGCATCTGGTCGTTGCCCGCCCGCACCAGTTCTCCGTGGCTGATGTCCTGGGTCCACGCCCCGCCGGGAAAGGTCACGTCGGCCTTGCCCGCGAACGGCGCGTTCTCCGCGACGGCGAGCGGCGTCCAGCTCCCGGCGAGGCCGGTCGCGGTGTAGGAGCGGAAGTAACGCCGGTTGCCCGCCCCGATCGCCTCCTGCAGCAGCAGGTACTGGTCGCGGCCGACGACCTTGTACACGTTGCTCGCCTCGTACAGGTTGTTCCTGCTGTCGGACAACACGATCTGGGTGTTGCCGAACCCGTTGGGGAAGCTGCCCAGCGGCGTCTGGGCGCGGTAGACGTGGCCGTTGTCGTCGCTGAAGAACAGGTAGCAGTTGTCGTTGTCGCAGATGACCCAGAAGTCGAGCCAGATGCCGTTGCCCTTGTTCTGCTTGACGATGTCCGGCTCCTGGGACATGAAGGTCCTCGGAGCCGACCACGACCGCGGGTCCGCCGGGTTCGTGCTCGTCGAGTACGTCGGTGGAGAGGTCTGGTAGACGAGGTACCAGAGGTTCTGCGGCGCGAAGTGGAACACCTGCGGTGCCGCGCGGTAGCCGGGACCGATCCCGGAGGTGTCCAGGTAGGTGTGCGTCGCGCTGGCCGCCTGCGACCAGTCGCCGAACGCGTAGTGGACCAGGCCCCAGCCCGACGGGCTCGCCGTAGTGGCGTAGACCTGCCACTGGTTGTTGTAGCGGATGACCGAGAAGTCCTTGACCGACAGGGCGTCGGGGTGTTGCGAGTCCGGTTTCGGTCCGGCCAGCACGCCGCTGGAGGACCACTGGAACGACGTGGGCAGGGAACCGATCGCGCCCACCCGGACGAGCTGCCACTGCTGGTTCGTCCTGCCGAGATCCGCGTACTGCACGACGCGCGCGCCGTCGGCCGTCGAGGCGTTCTGGACCTCGACCACCTTGCCGCTGTTGCGGTTGATCAGCCGGATGTCCCCGTTGCCCGCGTCCGCCAGCCGGAACTGCTGGTTCGACCCGTAGATGTCGGACCACTGCTGCACGGCGGCGCTGTCGGCGGTCGAGTACCCGGCCACGTCCAGCGCCTTGCCGGAGTGCCGCGCCCGCAACCGGTAGTAGCCGCCACCGGAGTCGATGAACTGGAACTGCTGGTTGTCACCGTTGTGCCGCGTCCACTGCTGAAGTGGCGCACCGTTGTTGGTGCTCGCGGCCGACACGTCGAGCGCCTTGCCGCTGTTGCGGTTGACCAGCACGTACCACGAAGCGGTGTCCACAGTGGCCGCTTGTGCGGGCGTGCCGGCACCGGCGAACAAGCCGGCGAACACCGCCGTGATCGTGACGATCACGGCCGATCGTGGACGGCGCCCGCGTCTGCTTCCGCCGAGCATCAGCTCCTCCTTCTGCGATGCGATGATCCGGTCAGGCCCGCCGCAGCTGGAAACGCTGGTTCGGGGCGCCGGTGTAGGTCCACTGGGAGATGCGCGCACCGTTGTCGGGCGAGGCTCCCCAGACGTCCATCGCCAGCCCGCTCAGCCTGTTGACCAGGCTCACCGCGCCGCCACCGTGGTCGACCACCCGCCACTGCTGGGCCGCCGAGCCGTTGCCGGGTTGCTGCGTGACGTCCGCGCCGGCGGCGGTGCTCGCGACCTGGAGCACCAGCCCGCTGTGCCGCGCCCGCACGCGGTAGTAGCCCTCACCGGAGGACAGGAAGTCGAACTGCTGGTTCAGCCCGCCACCACCGGACCACTGCTGCAGCAGCGCTCCCGGAGCCGTCGAGACACCCGCGATGTCCGCGACCTTGCCGCTGTGCGCGGCCACCAGGTGGTAGTTCACACCGACCTGCACGGCCGAACCGCCCGCGCCGGCCAACGCGGCGAGCACCGCGTCGTAGGCAGGTTTCCTGTTGCCGGAGCCGTCGAACAGCAGGACCTGGTCCGGCGCCCGCCACGAGTCGCTGTCGCGGACACCCCACACGGTGACGCCGGTGCAGCGCGCGACCGACAGACACGCTTGCACGGCCTGGCGGTACGTGTCGGCCTGGGCGGCGCCGCCCGCGACGTCGAGCTCGGTGACCTGGACGTCCACCCCGAGGGCGGCGAAGTTCTGCAGGGTCGTGGCGAACGAGCCGGGGGCGGTGGTGCCGAAGTGCGACTGGAAGCCGACGCAGTCGATCGGCACGCCGCGCGAGCGGAAGTCCCGCACCATCCGGTACACGCCCTGGGTCTTGGCCGAGTTCCAGTCCTCGATGTTGTAGTCGTTGTAGCAGAGCTTGGCCGCCGGGTCCGCCGAGCGCGCGGCGCGCATCGCCTCCTCGACGAAGCCGGGCCCGAGCACGTCGCGGAACACCGAGCCCCGCATCTCGCCGCTGCCGCCGTCGGCGAACGCCTCGTTGACGACGTCCCAGGAGTGGATCTGCCCGCGATAACGTCCCATGAGGACGTTGATGTGGTTCTTCATCACGTCGCGCAAGGTGTTCGCGTCGCGGGTCTCCTGCACCCAGGCCGGCAGCTGGGCGTGCCAGACCAGGGTGTGGCCGCGCAGGAACTGGTCGTGCGCACGGGCGTGGTCGACGACGCGGTCGGCGCGGTCGAAGGTGAAGGTGCCGCGGGACGGCTCGGTGGCGTCCCACTTCATCTCGTTCTCCGGCGTGACGGAGCCGAACTCCCGGTCCAGGATCGTCGTGTACTGAGCGTCGGTGAGCTTGTGCGCGGCCACCGCGGCGCCGAAGTACCTGCCGGACTGCGCGGCCGCGGCTCTCAGCGTGGTGGCGCCCTGTGCCGGGCTCGGCGCGAGCGTGACCGCACCGGCCACGGCGAGCACCAAGGCGGCCGTGCGCACGAACACTCCTCCGCGACGCCGGGAAGAAGCTGAGCTCATGATCGTCCTATGTGGTCGTGGCGCACGCGAGCGGCGCAGCTCCTTCGATCGCCGATGAAAGTTAGTGAGCGCTAACACTATGCACATCACACCAATGGATGGCAATGGCGCTTCTGTTGCCGTAAACGGTATGACGTCTGATGAAACAGGTTGTTAGCGCAAACATCCATACGGGAACGGTGGTATCGTGGCGGGCTCGCCACCACCGTCCACTGTAGAGGGCCGAACTCCGGTCAGTGCTGGGCGAACTGCAGGTTCGTCGACTGGGCGACGCCGGGACGGATCGGCAACGCGTTGCTCACTAGCCGCTGACCGTAGATGTCCGTGATCGCGATGGCACGACCGCATCCGGCCCCGTCCTCGGACAGGAAGTAGTTGTAGTCGGTGCGCCGCAACTCCCTCCACCCGCTGCCCGTCTGCACCTCGAGGCGTGCCACCGGGTTGCGGTGGTCGATCGCCTGGATCCCGCACCACCACTGCGACGAACCGTCCTTGTAGCGCAGGGAGATCCCGCTCGACATGCCGGGGCTGAGCAGCCGCCACGTCACCGAGATCTCGCCGACCATCGGGTCGGCCAGGCGGGAGAAGGCCTCCTTGGTCAGGTCGAGCTGGCCGACCCGGCACGGCGACGGGCAGAGGTTGTTGACCCGCACCTGGATGGTCCGCCCGTTGGACGCCCGCACCTCCAGGAAGGCACCGCAGGCCTTCGACGCCTCGTAGTCGGTCTGGTTCATCGCGACGGTCATTCTGTCGTTGTAGGGCCCGAACAGGCACGCACCGTCACCGTCGCTGTCGTACCACGTGCCCGGGCCGTTGTAGGTGACGCCCGGTTTGATCCTTCCGGCGAGCGGTGCGTAATCGGCGTGGGCGCCGGTCGCGCCCGCGGTCATCAGCAGTGCGGTGACCACGGACGCGATCAGCCAGCGTTTCAGCATGACATCTCCCTGAGACTCGGATTCCACCTCACACGGCAACTCCCGGTGAGCGTGACACGAATCCGATTTGCCCCGGAGAGAATTCACGTCGAATCGACTCGACGCTTTTGCCGGGCGTGAATCAGGTGGGAGTGCAGGTCAGCTTCGGCGAAGCCGCCGGGCCGGTGGCCTGGAACCCGAAGGTGGTGGTGCCGCCACCCGCACCGATCGAGCCGTTCCACCCGGCGTCCGCGGCGACCACGCCGGCCGCGTCCTGCTTCAGCGCGGTGTTCCACGACTTGGTGACCTGTTGGCCGGCGGGCCACGTCCAGCCGACCCGCCACCCGGTCAGCGTCGTGCGGCGGTTGTTGGTGACGGTCACCGTCGCGACGTGCCCGGTCCCCCAGTCACCGTTGACCTGCAGGTTCGCCGTGCAGCCGGCCGGTGGCAGGACCAGCAGCGTGATGGAGTTCGCCGGATAGGTCGCGTCGACCCGGCCGTTGCTCACCGGGAGATCCTCTCCGCGCACGATGCCGCCCAGGTTGGCCGGGCCGTAGGTGAACCGCTGCGCCGCACCCGCGCTGTCGAACCCGGCCAGCGACAACGGCGAGGTCAGGTCGTCGCCGGTCTTGTTGACGACCATGACGGTCAGCGCCTTGTCGGAGGAGCGCTCGGCCGCGTAGACGGCCAGGCGGCCCTGGTCGGCCGAGGTGCCGGACACGCTGACGTCGCCGAACCGGCTGCCCGCGCCGTCGTAGTTGCGGTACATCCGGAACGCGTAGGCGCCGGGATCGGTCGGCTTGGGCTCGCCCCACATCGTGGCCAGGTCGAGGCCCTCACGCCCGAAGACACCGAGGATGTCGGCTTGCGCCAACGCGCCGTTGATGTCGTCGAGCGCGCCCCAGTTGTACTCGGTGATCGCGGTCTTGGTGCCGGGGTAGTACTGGGCGGTCCACGCCTTCATCGTGCGGATGAACTGCAGCGGCGGCGCGTTGACCCCGCCGGGGCCGATCCACGACTCCTCGACGTAGGTCGGGTCCCACAACGACCGGACCGACCGCAGCCGCAACGCGTTGGCCTCCGGCGTCTTGTCCCCGCTGATCTGCGGGTAGAAGTGCTGGTCGAAGTAGTCCAGGTAGCGCTTGCCGCCGTGCGCGTCGCTGTAGTCCTTCATGTTCTTGAGGTACCACTGGGACAGGTTGAGCCCGCCGTGCGCGGCCGAGTCGGCGCCTGGTCCGCAACCGTCCACACCGGACGCGACCCATTCGCAGTAGCCCCAGCCGGACGGGCCGAGGACGGCCGCGCTCGGGTCGGCGGCCTTGATCGCCGCGGCGGTCGACGTGCCCTTGCCGCCCAGCTCGTCGTACGAGACGAGGTCGGGGTGCACGTCGCGGTGGGTGTTGGCCCACAGCACCGGTTCGTTGTCGAGCTCGTAGATCGGCACTCCGCCCTGCGCGGCCGTGCCGAACCTGCTCACCAGGTGCGACACCATCTCCCCCGCGAACGCCGCGTCCGCGGGAACGGAGCTGTCGGTCGGCACGCCGGTGAGGTTCTTGCCGTCGAGCTGACCGTTGCCGCAGCCGGGGTCCCATTCGTCGAACCGGTCCTGCCGCGGGAACCGGCTCGCGGGGAAACCGCAGGTGAACGGGTGCGAGGAGGGCGAGTCCTTCGCGACCCAGCCGACCATGGGCACGGTGACGACCGGCTTGACGCCGCGGCCGAGGTTCGAGCCGACGACTCCTTCGAGGGAGTGCGCGTCGTCGGCGACGATGTTCTCGAAGAACCAGTCGCTGCCGGTGTTGTAGGTGTGGTTCTTGAAGTTGTACCGGCTGGAGGCGTTGCCGCCCCAGCGCGCCACCGTCTGGCCGATCTCGGCGTTGAACGCCGGATCGCCCCCGTTGAGGCCGTAGATGCCGGGGCTGATCGCGTGCCGGGCGGCGGAGGTGTCCACCGACAGCGCCGGTCCGGCGGTCGCCGCCACCGCCGCACTCGTGTGGACGG
Organism: Lentzea sp. NPDC004782; assembly: GCF_040609115.1. Taxonomy (NCBI): domain Bacteria; kingdom Bacillati; phylum Actinomycetota; class Actinomycetes; order Pseudonocardiales; family Pseudonocardiaceae; genus Lentzea; species Lentzea sp. NPDC004782. The sequence continues at coordinate 1,571 of NZ_JBEXJN010000126.1, read as the reverse complement.
TGAACGTCGCCGCGACCAGGCACGTCGCCGCACCGGCGGCCGTGAGCGATCTTGGCCTCCGTAATCGCCGATTGTTCGCCACAGAACCTTCCTTCCGCGTCATTGCGTCGAATTCCTGCATGTGACGCTGGTGCGAAACCAGAGGCGGGTCAAGTAATTCACAGGTGCTTCGACCACATTCGAATCGAATGATCGGCGCGTGCACCGGGAAATGCGTTCACCCGAATTCGGAGAACTTGGGCAGGCGAGGGACCCGCAGGCCGTGCGCACCGGGCGGGTGGCACGAACGGCCTGCGGGAGAAGGGGAACGGCGTCAGGTCAGGAGCACTGCGCGCCGTTGAGCGTGAAGCCGCTCGGTGCCCCCGCCTGGCCGTTGGCCTGGTAACCGACCGTCACGCTCTGGCCGGGTGCGAGGTCGGGGCTCCAGCCGGGCGCGGTGGCCGTGACCGTCGAGCCGCTCTGCGACACGGTGGCGTTCCAGCCGTTGGTGACCGTGACACCGGACGGCACGGTCCAGGTCGACCGCCAGTTGCTCGCGGCCGACGACCCGGTGTTGGTGATCGTCGCTTCGGCGGTGAACCCGCCCTGCCACGAGTTGGTGATCTTGTGCGTGGCACGGCAGGAGGTGGGACCGGGGTTGGGATTCGGGTTCGGGTTCGGGTCGGGGTTCGGGTTGGAGCCTGAGGTGGAGAACGAGAACGAGTTCACCGCGAGGCCGGGCCCGCCCTGCCACGGCTCGAACCCGAACTGCACGCTCGTGAGGTACCAGGAGGTCTGTACCTGGCCCCTGCGCACCGCGTCGCCGGTGAAGTCGGCGAGGTTCACCGACAGCGAGTTCGTGGTCTGCTGACGGACGTAGGAGATGACGTTCCAGCCGATGTTGCCGATCCAGACGTCCCAGTTGGCACCGGCGAGGGACGCGGTGCCGACCTTGCTGCCGATCGGCTGCGGCGGACCCTGGTGGCTGCCCCAGATCATCAGCTCCGCACCGGTGTTCTGCCCGGTCTGGTTGGGGTTCGGGTCGAACCAGAGGTCGTAGGCGGCGTCCCAGTAACCGCCGGCCGTGGTGTAGGAGACGCTGGAGGGCAGCGAGCCGAACCCGTTGACCTGCAAGGGAAGCCCGCTCCCGCTGGAGCAGTTGCCGTAGTGGCAGCCCGCGTAGATCGCCGGGTAGGACGCGGGCGCTCCGCTGGTCGGCACGTTGTGGTTGCCGGAGGTGATGGTGAATCCGGTGTCGGAGACCCTGATGCACTGGCCGTCGCTCGCGCCCCACTCGTTGTTCTGGACGACGTAACGGCCACCCTGGATCTTGGTCGAGCCGAACTTCTCGCAGATCGTCGTGTCGGCGGAGGCCTCGGGTGGGCTGAGTGCCACCACCAGTCCCGTCACGGCCGTGACGGCGGCCAGCAACAACACCGCCGGACGGAGGGTTCGAACACGCATGGCGAACAACTCCTTTGTTGATCGTGGTGAGCAGGGCCGAGCGCTCGCGTCGTGGATGAAGGGCGCCTTCATCGACCTCAGGTGGATGAAGGCGCCCTTCATCCACCAGCAAAACGGCTTCGTCGGGG
>NZ_JBEXJN010000125.1:0-10556 GCF_040609115.1 Lentzea sp. NPDC004782 | reverse complement strand
CGCGGTAGCGCAGCGGCAGCTCGTAGATGACCTCGACCGCGACCGCGCCGCCGTGCGTGCGTTTGAGCAGCTTCTGCTCTTCCAGTGACTGGATCGATGAAGGCGCCCTTCATCGACCTCAGGTGGATGAAGGCGCCCTTCATCGACAACGGGGGACCTCAGGTCCGGAGCAGGGTGTGCGGGGTCCAGCGCAGGTGCACGTCCCGGTCCGCCTGCTCCGCCCGCACCAACGACAACCGCGGTCGCACGGCGTCGGTGCGCGCGCTCGGCGGCTTCCGACTGCCCGCCCGGTACTGGACGGGCCACTCGGCCCCGCGGTAGTCCTGCTCGGCCGCCGCGTGCAGGGTCCAGTGCGGGTCGTACAGGTGGGTCCGGCCGATCGCGCACAGGTCCGCCCGGCCGGCCAGCAGGATCGAGTTCACGTCGTCGTAGGAGGCGATGGCGCCGACCGCGATGACGGCCGTGCCGGTGGCCGCCGCGACCTCGTGCCGGATCCGGTCGGCGAACGGGGTTTGGTACGAGCGGCCGAACGCCGGGCGCTCGTCCGCCGTCACCTGCCCCGAGGACACGTCGATCGCATCCGCGCCGTGGGCGATGAACGCGCGGGCGATCTCCACGGCGTCGTGCTCGGTGTTGCCGCCGTCAGCCCAGTCGGTGGCGGAGATGCGCACGATCATCGGCCGCTCGGACGGCCACACGGCGCGGACGGCGTCGAACACCTCCAACGGGTATCGCAGCCGGTTGGCCAGCGAGCCGCCGTACGAATCCGTGCGCTGGTTGGCGAGAGGCGAGAGGAATGAAGACAACAGGTAGCCGTGCGCGCAGTGCAGTTCGAGCAGATCGAACCCCGCTTCGGCGCCGCGGCGGGCGGCGGCGACGAACGACGCGGTGATCCGGTCCAGGTCGTCGCGATCGGCTTCGCGCGGGACGGCCGATCCCGGCCCGTACGGCAGCGGCGAGGGGCCGACGACCTCCCAGCCGTCGGGCAGCGGTTCGTCCATGCCCTCCCACATCAGGCGAGTCGAGCCCTTGCGGCCGGAGTGGCCCAGCTGCAGACCGATCCGGGCGGTGCTGCGCGCGTGCACGAACGACACGATCCGCGCCCACGAGTCGCGCTGCTCGTCGTTCCACAGGCCCGTGCAGCCGGGCGTGATCCGGCCCTCCGGTGACACGCACACCATCTCGGTCATCACCAGGCCCGCACCGCCCACGGCCCGGGAACCCAGGTGCACCAGGTGGAAGTCGCCCGGCACGCCGTCGACGGCCGAGTACATGTCCATCGGCGAGACGATCACGCGGTTCTTCAGTTCCAGCTGTCCCAGGCGGAACGGCTGGAACATCGCCGGCGCCGGGTCCGGAAGCCCCTGGGAGGCGGCGAAAGCGGCGTCGACGCGGTCGGCGAACTCGCGGTCACGGGTGCGGAGGTTGTCGTAGGTGATCCGGCGGGACCGCGTGAGCAGGTTGAAGCAGAACCGGGTCGGCTCCTGCCCGGCGTACAGGCCGATGTTCTCGAACCACTCCAGCGACGCCTGCGCGGCACGTTGCGTGGACTCCACGACCGGGCGGCGCTCGGCTTCGTAGGCCGCCAGAGCAGCCCGCACGTCCGGGTGTTCGTGCAGGCAGGCGGCCAGGGCGAGCGAGTCCTCCATCGCGAGCTTGGTGCCGGAGCCGATGGAGAAGTGCGCGGTGTGCGCGGCGTCGCCCACGAGCACGAGGTTGCCGTGGTGCCACCGTTCGTTGCGCACGGTGGTGAAGCTCAGCCACTTCGAGTTGTTGGCGAACACCTCGTGCCCGGCCAGCTCCTCGGCGAACAACGAGCGGATCCGCGCGACGGCCCGTTCGTCGGAGACACCGGGCGGGAACTCCTCGGCGGTGTCGAAACCGGCCCGGCGCCACACGTCCTCGTGCATCTCGACGATGAACGTGGAACCGCTGTCGGAGTAGGGGTACCCGTGGACCTGCACGGTTCCCCACTCGGTGTCCTTGACGAAGAACTGGAACGCCTCGAAGACCCTGTCCGTGCCGAGCCACATGTACTTGTTGCGCCTGCGGTCCAGAACGGGCCGGAAAACGTCCGAAGAGGACTGGCGGACCAGCGAGTTGACGCCGTCCGCCCCGACCACGAGGTCGTACGAGCCGCACAGCAGCGCGGCGTCGGGCGCGGGCGTCGAGAAGTGCACCACCACACCGAGATCGAGGCACCGCCGCCGCAGCAGGCCGAGCAGTTCCTTGCGGCTCATCGCGGCGAACCCCTGCCCGCCGACGGTGTGGCACGAACCGCGGTAGTGGATGTCGATGTCGGTCCACCGCGCGAACCGGCACGACATCGCCTCGGCGAACTCCGGGTCGGCGTTCTCGATGCCGCCGAGGGTCTCGTCGGAGAACACCACGCCGAACCCGAACGTGACGTCGGCGGCGTCGCGTTCCCACACGGTGATGTCGTGCGCCGGGTCGAGCTGTTTCATCAACGCGGCGAAGTACAGCCCACCGGGACCACCACCGACAACAGCGATCTTCACCGCGCTTCCTCCTCGACGATCTTGCGGAGTGCGAACCGCTGCAGCTTGCCGCTCGCGTTGCGCGGCAACGAGGTGCGGAACCGCACGTCGCGCGGGTACTTGTAGGGCGCGATGGTCCGCTGCACGTGGTCCTGGATCTCCCTGGCCTTCGCGGCGTCGCCCACCACGCCGTCGCGCAGCACCACGAACGCGCACACGACCGAACCCCGTTCATCGTCCGGCTTGGCGACGACGGCCGACTCCAGCACGTCGGGGTGGGTGTCGATGGCCTCCTCGACTTCCGGGCCGCCGATGTTGTAGCCCGACGAGACGATCATGTGGTCGCTGCGGGCGTGGTAGTGGAAGTAGCCGTCCTCGTCGCGGTGGAAGACGTCACCGGTGACGTTCCAGCCGCCCACCACGTAGTCCTTCTGGCGCGCGTCGTCGAGGTAGCGGCAGCCGACCGGGCCGATCACGCCCAGCCGTCCGGGTTCGCCGGGGCCGAGCTCCTCGCCGTCGGGACCGAGCACGGTGGCGCGGTAACCGGGTACCGGCTTGCCCGTCGAGCCAGGCCGGATGTCGTCGCCGGCGGCGGAGATGAAGATGTGCAGCAACTCCGTGGCACCGATGCCGTCGATCACGCGCAGCCCCAGGCGTTCCTCCAACCGCAGCCAGGTCTCCCGCGGGATGTGCTCACCGGCCGACACCGCGGTGCGCAACCCGCTGAGCCTGCCTTCGAGGCCGTCGCGCAGGATCGCCTTGTACGCGGTCGGTGCCGTCGCGAGCACCGTCACCCCGTGCCGCTCCACGAGCTCCGCGACCTGAGCGGGCGTGGCCGCCTCGGTGAGCAGGGCGCAGGCACCGGCCCGCAGCGGGAACACCACGAGCACGCCCAGGCCGAACGTGAACGCGAACGGCGCGGTGCAGGCGACGAGGTCGTTCTCTGTCAACCGCAACACGTGCCGGCCGAAGGTGTTGTCGATGGACAGCACGTCCCGGTGGAAGTGCACGGTGATCTTCGGTGAGCCGGTGCTCCCGGACGTCGGCGCCAGCAACGCCACGTCGTCGGCCGCGGTGTCCACGGCGGTGAACTCCCCCGACTTGGTCCCAGCGCGCCCCGCGAGGTCGTCGTAGCCCACCACGGTGAGCGACGGCAGGCCGCGCACGTCGTCGACGAACCTGTTGTCCACCAACGCAATCGACGGGCAGGTGCGCTCGACGATGGGCATCAGCTCCCGAGTGCGCAACGCGGCCATGGTCGTCACCGCGACCCCACCCGCCTTGAGCACGCCGAGCCAGGCGGCCACCGTCCACGGGTTGTTGGGCGACCGCAGCAGCACCCGTTGACCCGGCACGAGACCGAAGTCCTCGGTCAGCACCCACGCCACCTGGTTGGCACGCTCGCGCAGCTCGCCGTACGACCAGACCTCACCGGCGGGCGTGCGCAGTGCCGGGCGGTCGGGCCCGAACCGCGACACCGCCACGTCGATCAGCTCACCGGCGGCGTTGAGGCGTTGCGGGTACTGCAGCTCGGGCGTGGTGAACTCGATCGTCGGCCACAGCGCCGCGGGCGGGAGGTGGTCGCGGGCGAAGGTGTCCATGGTGAGTCCTTCCGCGGGCGGCGGGTCAGGAAGCGCGGATCATGCCCTCCTGGGCAACGGTGGCGAGGTGACGCCGGTCGCGGGTGAAGAAGCGCCCGTACCCCAGACCTCGCCCGCCGTCGGCGGCGACGGCCTCCTGCACGTACAGCAGCCAGTCGTCGACCGGGGCCTGGCGGTGGAACCACATGGCGTGGTCGAGGCTCGCGGTGACCAGTCCCGGTCGCGCCCACGGCAGGCCGAGCACCCGCAGGACCGGTTCCAGGATCGTGTAGTCGCACATGTACGCCAGTGCGGCCAGGTCGCGCTGGGCGTCGGTCAGCCCGTCGACCGGGCGCAGCGGGTCGAACGGCTTGAGCCACACCGCCTGGTGCGGCACGCGTTCACCCTCGACCGCGAGGTAGACGGGGCCGGGCACGTGCCGCATGTCGAAGCTGCGGCCCGCGGACCAGTAGGCCTGCGACACCCCGGTCATCGTGCCGCCGCCGCGTCCGGCGAGGTACTCCGCCGAGCTGGGCAGGGTTTCCGGGCCGGGAACGTCGTCGGTGAACTCGGTCTCGAAGCTGCCTCCGGGCTCGCCGGCGGCGAAGTTGGCGAGGCAGACGTAGAGCGGTTTGCCGTTCTGGTAGCCGCGGACCTGCCGGGTGCTGTAGCCCCGTCCGTCGCGCAGCAGCTCCACCTCGTAGCGCACCCGGGCGCCGATGTCGGCCGGGCGCAGGAAGTAGCTGTGCATCGAGTGCAGCGTCTTGCCGTCGGTCACCGACCGCATGGCGGCGGCGGCCGCGGCGGCGACGAGATCTCCCCCGTACGCCTTGGGCCACGGGCACGGCTGTGTGACGGCGGTGAACGCCAGGTCGAAGTGCTCCGGATCGGCCTTCTCCAGCGTGATCGCGGCCGTGAAAACCGCGGAGGTCATCGGCTCAGCCAATCGCGCAGGTCCTCGTCCGGCACGTCGGCCAGGTTGACGACGATGTTCTCCGGCGTGCGGGTCGTCATCCACGTGAGCGGCTTGGAGCGGGAGAGGTTGCACTCGATGTGCGGCATGAACGGCGGCACGAACACCCAGTCGCCCTCCTCCATGTCGACGTAGTCCTCGAACTTCTCGCCGAAGTAGATGCGCGCCCGGCCGGACAGGACGTAGCCGCCGGTCTCGGCCTCGCCGTGGTGGTGCGTGACGGAGCGGTAGCCGGGTTCGTTGGTGACCTTGCCGAACCACAGCTTCGTGGCCGGGGTGTGCTGGATGCTCACGCCGGAGACCCGGATCGCGCCACCGGAGTTCGCGGTGTCCGGGTTCTCCATGCCACCCCGGGTGACCACCGGCGCGACGAGTCCGCTGGGCAGCCGGTACATCGAGTTGTCGCCTTCGAGGCGGTACTTGCCGAGGTCAGGCTCCATATATCGCATTCTTCACCGCCGTCAGATATTGTCAATACTCATGAGGCCCGTAGCGGTGAACCCCGCCAGCCTGCCCAAGCCGAGCGGCTACTCGCACGGCACGCTCGCCGGCACCACGCTGTACCTGGGCGGCCAGACCGCCCTCGACGCGGACATGAAGATCGTCCCCGGCGGCATCGTCGAGCAGTTCCGCCAGGCGTTCGGCAACGTGCTGGCCACGTTGCGCGAGGCGGGCGGCGTGCCGGAAGACCTGGTCAGCATCACGATCTACCTCACCGACATCCCCGACTACCAGGCGCACGGCAAGGAGATCGGCAAGGTGTGGCGCGAGCTCGCCGGACCGGTCTACCCGGCCATGGCCGGCATCGGCTGCACCGCGCTGTGGCAGCCGGAGGCCCTGATCGAGATCCTCGGGGTCGCAGTGATCCCGGAAGAGCGCCTGGTCCAGCAATAGCGGTTTCATGATCATCGAAATGGAGGCGCGATAGTGAAGCTCGCTTCGGTGACCGTCGACGGGGCCCGCCGCGCCGCCGTCGTGAACCCGGCGGAGCAGTCGATCGCGCTGCTGCCGTCCACAGTGGACGACATCGTCCGCGGCGGCCCGGCGGGCGAGCCCGGAGAAGTCCTGCCGCTGTCCGGAGTGCGGCTGGAGTCACCGCTGCACCGCTTCAACCGCGACGTCCTGTGCACCGGCTGGAACTACCTCGACCACTTCGAGGAGTCGAAAGGCAGGCGCGACGGGCAGGACCCCGTGTCCGTTCCGGAGCGCCCGGCGTTCTTCACCAAGGGCCCGGACACCGTCATCGGCCGCGACGGCCGGTCGATCGCGGAGGAGAAGGCGCTCGACCACGTCTTCGGCCTCCTCGTCGCCAACGACGTCTCGCAACGCGATCTCCAACGCGCGCACGGAGGACAGTGGCTCAAGGGCAAGAGCATCGACGCCACGATGCCGCTCGGCCCGTGGATCACCACGCCGGACGAGGTCGACCTGACCGATCTCCAGGTGCAGTGCGAGGTCAACGGCGTGCTGCTGCAGAACGCCTCCAGCGCGCAGATGGCGTTCTCGTTCGCCCGGATCATCGCCGAGCTCAGCCACGGCATGACCCTGCGCGCCGGGGACCTGATCCTCACCGGCACGCCCAGCGGCATCGGCAACGCCCGTGAGCCGCAGGTCTTCCTGCAGAACGGTGACGTCGTGGTGACTCGCGTGAGCGGGCTGGGCGAGCTGCGCAACACTGTCACCCTGACCGATCTCGGCTGACAAGGAGCAGGGCACTGAACGTCGCGCTGACCACAGAACCAGCGGCCGGGCGCGACCGGCTCGGCCCGCTCATCGTCACGATCTTCGGCCTCTACGCGCGAGGCGAGGACAACTGGCTGTCCGTGGCGTCCGTCGTGCAGCTCATGGCGGACCTCGGCGTGGAGGGCCAGGCCGTCCGGTCGTCGATCTCCCGCCTCAAGCGCCGCGGCGTGGTCCGCAGCGACCGCCGCGACGGCGCCGCCGGCTACGCCCTGTCCGAGCAGACCCTGGAGACGCTCGCCGAGGGCGACGCGCGGATCTTCGAACGCCGCCGGGCGACGATCGAGGACGGCTGGCTCGTGGTCGTGTTCTCCGTGCCGGAGTCCGAACGCGAGAAGCGTCACGAGCTGCGCACCGGCCTGACCCAGCTCGGTTTCGGCACCGCCGCGCCGGGCGTGTGGGTCGCGCCGGGCAACCTCGCCACCGAGACCCGCCGCACCCTGGAACGCCGGGGCCTGGCCGAGTACGTGGACATCTTCGCCGGCCAGCACTTCGCCTTCGGCGACCTGCGCTCGAAGGTGCGGTCCTGGTGGGACCTCGACGAGCTGGCCGACCTGTACGCGGACTTCGTGCGCCGCCACCGGCCCGTGCTCGACGCGCTTCCGGCAGGCAGCCCCGAGCAGGCGTTCCAGCTGTACGTGCCGATGCTGACGCAGTGGCGGCGGCTGCCCTACAGCGATCCGGGCCTTCCGCTGTCGTTGCTGCCCCCGGGGTGGAACGGGGTGACGGCCGAGACGGTGTTCGAGCAGCTGAACGGCACGCTGAGCGCACCCGCCCGCGAGCACGCCCTCTCCGTGATCCACGGACGCTGAAAGACCCCGGCTCCTCTGCTCACGACGGAACGACGGTGAGCCGACGGGGCTCCCCCGCCTCGCGGCTGCCGTGCCGCAGGAACAGGCGATGTGCCTCCTCGTGCGCCGCCTCGGCCTCCGTCGTCGCACCCTGCGCGGCGAGCGCGACGGCGAGGTCCCGCAGCGTTCTCGCCCGCCACAGCGTCAGGTTCAGCGACTCCCACCAGTCGAGTGCCTGCCGCAGGTGGCTCACCGCCTCGACGAACCGGCCGGACGCCAGCTCCAGCTCACCGAGAGTGCGGCGGACGAGCGCCTCGCCGAAGCCGTCCTGCATGTCGTGGCAGATGTCCAGAGCGGACAGCAGGTCCTGGCGCGCCTCCTCACCGCGGCCCTGCCTGATCCGGATCTTCGCGAGGGACTGCTCGGCGTAGACGACCATCAACCGGTCACCGGCGACGCTCAGGCACCGCAGGGCCGCCTCGCTCTCCCGCTCCGCCGCGTCGAGGCGCCCCTCCGCGCGGAAGACGATGCCGATCGAGCGGCGCACCAGTCCCACACCGTGGTCGTCCCCCAACTCCTGATAAGCCGACAGCGCTCTCCGCATGCCCGCGTGGGCGGCACGGAAGTCGCCCAGCTCCAGCAACGTCATGGCACGACCGTGCTCCGCCCTGGCCAGCGCGCGCCGGTCGGTCAGCGCCGGCAACACCTCGTCCACAGTGGACAAAGCGGCCGCGAGATCGCCGCGTTCCCTGAGCACGCTGGCGAGCAGCAACCGGGTGACGGGGTTCTCCTCGCACTCCAGCGCCTGGCGGTAGTAGTCGATGGCCTCGTCGAGCCGGTCCTGTTCGGCACGCAGCCAGCCGAGCCCGGACAGCAACAACGCCTGCCCGGTGCGATCACCCACGCGGCGCGCGGACTCCAGCGCGGCGGTGTGGGTGCGCCACCAGTGGTGAAAACGGTTCTCCACCGAGAACGACGACGAGCACAGCGCGGTGGCGAGCCGGATCACCACGTCGGTGAGGTCGAGCTCGCCGACCCGTTCGACGACGTGCACCAGGGTGCCCTGTTCGACGTCGAGCCAGTCGAGCGGACGGTCGGGCAACAGCGCCTGCCAGTGGCCGAGACCTGCCCCCTCTCCCGAACGCGGAGACCTCAGCAACTTCATCGGCGTGTCACCGGAAGCGTGCTCCACCAGCAGCAGGCACACTTCTCCGGCGCGAGTCGCGACCGACACGAGCCCCGCTCGTTCCTCCTCGGCGTGGGCACGCTCCCACGCGAAGACCCGCACCAGGTCGTGCAGCCGGAACCGCGCCCCGCCGGTCACGTCGAGCAGGTGGGCGTGCACGAGCACGTCGATCACGTCCTCCGCGTCCAGCAACGTGACGTCCGTCAGCACCGCCACGACCCAAGGCGCGAAGTCCGAGATACCGAGCCAGCCGAGCAACCGCAGCGCCCGGCGCGCGGACTCGGGCAGCGCGTCGTAGCTCAGTGCCACGCTGCCGCGCACTTCCAGATCGCCTACCCGCAGCTCGTCGAGGATTCTGCGCTGCTCGCGCAGCCGCGCGACCATCGAGGACAACGGACGGTCCGGTCGCGCGGCCAGCCGGGCGCCCACGATCCGCACCGCCAGCGGAAGATGCCCGCACAACCGGAGGATCTCGCGCACCGCCGCGGGATCGGCGCCGCCGGCCGCCGCGGTGAGCAACGCCAGGCCTTCCTCCTCGCCGAGCAACGGCATCCCGATCTGTGCCGCGGACTCCAGCGCGGTGAGCCTCGCCCTGCTCGCGACGAGACATCGCGACGCGGCGCCGCCCGGCAGCAGCGGCCGCACCTGACTCTCGTCAGCCGCGTCGTCGAGCACCACGACGACACCTCGCGCGGCCGTGAGCATCCGGTAGCACTCGACCCGCTCGTCGAGCGTCGAGGGCAGCTCGCCCACGGCCACCCCGAGCGCGCGCAGGAACCGGCCGAGCACGTCGAACGGGTCGAGCGGCCGCCTGGTGCCGCGCAGGTCGGCGTACAACCTGCCACCGGGAAAGCCGACGGGGAACGTGTGCGCGGCGTGCACGGCGAGCGTCGTCTTGCCGGCGCCGGGCTGCCCGGAGATCGCGGCGATCCGCGCCCCGTGGATCCTGCGCACCTCTTCGGCCCGCCCGACGAAGTCGGGGATGTCGGCGGGCAGCAGGTCCGGCGCCAGGTCGGGTTCGTGCTCCCGGAGCAGGGCCTGGTACGCGTCCTGCAGCTCCCGGCCGGGCTCGACCCCGAGTTCGTCGGCGAGCAACCGGCGAGTCTCGTGGAACACCGTCATCGCGTCACGCCTGCGCCCGGTCCGGTCGAGCGCGGTGATCAGATGTGCGCGCAGCCGCTCGTCGAACGGGTGCTGCTCGCTCAGCTGCCGCAGTTCGGCCAGCACCTCTCCCGGCCGGTCGAGACTCGCGGCGATCCGCCGCTCGGCCACGGCCAGCCGCAGGTCGTCCAGCCGCTTCGCCTCGGCTCGTGCGAACGTTCCGGTCAGTCCGGCGAGTGCGGGCCCCCGCCACTCCGCCTCGGCGTCCTCGGTGGACTCCTGCGCTTTGCGTTCGAACTCGTAGACGTCGACCCGCATCCCGCTGCCGTCGAACCGGTAGCCGCTGTCGTCGGTGACGATCACCGACGATCCGAGCGCTCTGCGCAAACCGGACACATAGGTGTGCAACAAACCCGTGGCGCTGCGGGGAGGATCGTCCTCCCACAACAGATCCACCAACCGATGCGCGGAAACCGCCCGCCCGCGCGCGAGCACCAGCGCGGCCAGCACCAAGCGAGGCTTCGGTCCGCCCAACGCCACGGCCTCGCCGTTCCGCACGGCTTCGACCGTCCCCAGCAGCCTTAGTTCCATCACCACTCCCCAGACTCGCGAGGCTACGCGATGCGAGTGCGGGAGTCCCCTGATTCGACGGCCGCGGGGGACACGACGGGGGGGGGGTGGGCCGCC
>NZ_JBEXJN010000124.1:0-10928 GCF_040609115.1 Lentzea sp. NPDC004782 | reverse complement strand
CCCGGGCCCGCCGCCTGCCCCCGCCCCCCGCCCCGACCCGCCCCGTGGGGGCCGCCGCCCCGGGCTTCCACCGCCCCACTGCGGCCTAGTTCTTGATGAACGGCGCTTTTGTCCACCTCGTGGACAAAAGCGCCGTTCATCCATCTTGTCAGCGGACCTGGCGGAAGAACGTCTGGAGCTCGGCGACGAGGACGTCCGGGCGTTCGATGCCGGGGAAGTGGCCGCCCACGGGGGCGTCGTGCCAGTAACGCAGGTCGCTGAACCTGGCCTCGATCCACGCCTTCGGCATGCGCGCGTCCTTGGGGAAGATCGTCACGCCGGTCGGCACGGACACCTGGTGCATCGGCACGCGGTTGTGCGACTCCCAGTACAGGCGCGCGGCCGACGTCGCCGTTCCGGTGAACCAGTAGATCGACACGGCGTCCAGCAGCTTGCCGACCGGAACGACCTCCTCGAACGGCCTGTCGTGGTCGGTCCACGCGTAGTACTTCTCCGCGATCCACGCCAGCAGGGCGACGGGGGAGTCCTGAAGGCCGTAGCCGATGGTCTGCGGTTTGGTCATCTGGATGGCCGAGTAGCCGGCTTCGCGAGCCTGGAACTCCTTCAACGCCGCCAGACCGGCGTAGTCGCGCTCGGTCAGCTCGACCTGCGCCTCGGGAGGCCCGGCGAACACCATCGTCAGGTGGATGCCGATGAGCCGCTCGGAGTCGATGTGACCGAGTTCGGCCGTGACGAACGAGCCCCAGTCACCGCCGTGCGCGGCGTAGCGCTCGTAGCCCAGGCCGGCCATCAACGACGACCACGCGCGAGCGATTCTCTCGACGCCCCAACCGGTCTCCGCGGGCCTGTCGGAGAAGCCGTAGCCCGGCAGGGAGGGCACGACGACGTGGAACGCGTCCGCGGGATCGGCGGGGTTCGTGAGCGGCTCGATCACCTCCAGGAACTCCAGCACCGAACCGGGCCAGCCGTGGGTGAGCAGCAACGGCGTCGCGCCCGCGTGTGGCGAGCGGACGTGGAGGAAGTGGATGCCCAGCCCGTCGATCTCGGCGCGGTACTGGGGAAGGGAGTTGAGCCGCGCCTCGACGGCCCGCCAGTCGTACTTGTGCTCCCAGTGCTCAGCGAGCGAACGGACGAAGGACAGCGGCGCGCCCTGCGACCAGTCCGCCACCGTCTCCGCGTCGGGCCAGCGGGTCAGCGACAGACGGGTGCGCAGATCGTCCACAGAGGACTCGGGGACGGTGACCTCGAACTCGGTGACGTTCATGCGTGGGCACGTTACGGGCCACACCTAGAAGTCACCTCGAAGGCGGTCGAGCGGACATCCAGGCCATCTCCACGCGCGGCTGGCACGGTCGAGCGCGGCTGACGAGAAGGGAACCGCCATGACCAACGCCGAAACAGAGCTGACGCCTTTCCCCTGGCACCGCAAGTGCCCGTTCCAGCCCCCGGAGGAATACGCGCGGCTCCGGCCGGAAACCCCCATCGCCAAGGTCGGGCTCCGCACCGGTCGTGAGGCGTACGTGGTCACGAGCTACGAGCACGTGCGCAAACTCCTCACCGAGCCGAACGCGAGCTCCGACCGCGGCCACGAGGGCTTCCCGTACTACATCGACATCCCGCCGCAGTTCCGCACCGAGGGCTCGTTCATCGGCTGGGACCCGCCCAAGCACACGGTCTACCGCCGCATGGCCGCGGTGTCCGGTGAGTTCACCAAGCAGCGGGTCCGCGCGATGCTGCCGAAGATCGAGGCCATCGTCGACGAGCGCATCGACGAGATGCTCCGCCAGGGCCCGCCGTGCGACCTCGTCACCGCGCTGGCGCTGCCGGTGCCGCTGACGATCGTCTGCGAGATCCTCGGCATCCCGCACCAGGACCACGACTACCTGCACGACCGCACCGACAAGCTGTTCGGCGGCAAGTCCAGCGCCGAGGTGCGGATGGCCGCGATCACGGAGCTGAACGGTTACCTCGCCGAGCTGCTCGAGCGCAAGCTGAAGGAGCCGGGCGAGGACCTGATCAGCCGCATCGTCGTCCGCTTCCACGAGGCCGGCCTCTACGACAGCCGCGAGCTCGTCAACCTGGTCCGCCTGCTGCTCAACGGCGGTCACGAGACCAGCGCCGCGATGATCGCGATCGGCACCATGACCCTGCTGGAGCACCCCGACCAGCTGGAGAAGCTGAAGAACGACTGGAGCCTCGCGCCCAACGCCGTCGAGGAGCTGCTGCGCTACCTCACGCCGGGCGACCTCGCGTCCTCCCGCGTGGCGCTGGCCGACATCGACGCCGGCCCCGTCACCATCAAGGAGGGCGAGGGCATGATCATCTGCGGTGGCGCGGCCAACCGCGACCCCGAGGCCTTCCCGGAGCCCGACAAGTTCGACATCACCCGCCCGAACGCGCGCAACCACGTCGCGTTCGGCTACGGCGTGCACCACTGCATCGGCGCGGAGATCGCCCGGGTCGAGCTGACCGTGGTGCTCACCAAGCTGTTCCAGCGCATCCCGGACATCAAGCTGGCCAAGCCGTGGAACGAGCTGCAGTACAAGGACGGCGCGGTCATGTACGGCGTCTACGAAATGCCCGTCACCTGGTGACGGCGCGAAAAAGGCCCGCCGGCGACCGGCGGGCCTTTTTCTTTGCGCGTCTACCGGACCACGCCAACGACGTCCTCCTGCGGCGAGGTCTGCAACGGCTTCACCGCGGTGCGGCCGAAGCGGCGCATGAACGGCGTCTCCACCCACGCGAACAGCGCCCAGGACAGCAGCAGGGACACCGCGAACGCCGCCACCAGGAACGCCAGCGCGACCGGTGCCGACCACGCCTTGCCGCCCAGCGCGCCGAAAGCGTTGATCTCCGTGCCGAACGCCCAGTGCCCGTACGTCAGCACGAGCCGGTGCACCAGGTAGAACGCGAACGACACCTCACCCAGCCACACCATGCCCGGCCGCGCGAAGAACGTCCTGCGCCCCTTGACGTCCGCGGCTGCCGCGGCCGGGATCAGCAACGCCAGCGGGATGACCGTCGCGCCGGTGAACGAGTACAGGAACGGCACGAACAACGAGGCGACGTAGCCGGCGAACGCGAGCGCGACGCCCCACTTGACGCTCAGGCCGATCCACCGCCCGGTCATGACGATCCGCGCCAGGATGATGCCGAGAGCGAACTCGAACAGGCGCGTCACCGGGAAGTTGTAGACGAACCAGATCTGGACGTAGGACGCGGGACCCCACGGCCACACCGGCGTCGACGGCAGCAAAACCTTCGCCAGCACCGGCACCAGCAGCACCGCGAGCACCGCGAGGCCGGCTGAGAACCACAGCCGCGACGGCCGGATCTTGTTGATCAGCACCAGCAGGAACGGGAACGACAGGTAGAACACGGCCTCGACGGACAGCGACCACGCGACACCGTTGCCGGACAACAGCACCTCGTAGCTCGGGATCCACGACTGCACCAGGAACAGGTTCGCGGCCGCGGACGCCGGGACGACCGCCTGGCGGAAGGCCAGCAGCAGCACGACCGCCGCGGCGAACGTGACGACGTGGTTGGGCAGGATCTTCGCGAACCGCCGGCGCCAGAAGCTCGCTTTCGTGTCGCCCGGCCGCGCCGACCACGTGAGCACGAACCCGCTGAGGATGAAGAAGAACGACACACCGACGAACCCCGCGGTGCTCGTCGCGATCATGTAGAGGAAGCCGACCTCGGGAGTCTTGAAGAGGAACTCCAGGCTGCCGTGGAAGACGAAGACCATTGCCGCGGCGACGAACCGCATGCCCGTCAGCGACGGGAGTCTCGACGAACTCGCTGCTTGGTTCGACACGGTGGGGACCTTTCGGGACGGACGATGTTGGGTCGCCCGATGGTGAGAACCTGTCACCGCGAATGGCTCGCGACCTGCTCGAAACCGTTTTCCTCAGCCACTTCCCCATTCCCGCTCGAGCGCGCGCCGACACCGTTTCTGAGGCGAGGGAGTTCCCCAGGGAGGTTGCCGTGACATCGTCCACCACGCAGCTGCGCAGGCGGGAGGACACCGACCTCCCGGCGAGGCTCGCGAAGTCCGCCGCCACCGTGCAGGGTGCGTTCCTGCAGACCGAACACTTCGACCTGTGGCTGACCGAACGCTGGCTCGCCAACGCGTTCCGCGTCGAGCGCATCCCGTTCGCCGACCTGGACCTCTGGTACACGGAGGAGGGCACCGGCAACATCCGGCACCAGAGCGGCAAGTTCTTCACCGTCGAGGGCCTGAAGGTCGAGACCGCCGCGCGCTCGTGGAGCCAGCCGATCATCCGCCAGCCCGAGGTCGGCATGCTCGGCATCCTCGTCAAGGAGTTCAACGGGGTCCTGCACTGCCTCATGCAGGCGAAGATGGAACCCGGCAACCCGAACCTGCTGCAGCTCTCCCCGACGGTGCAGGCCACGAAGTCGAACTACACGCGTGTGCACAAGGGTGCCAAGGTGAAGTACCTGGAGTACTTCGCCGAGGGTGCCCAGCGCGGCCGGGTGATCGTCGACGTGCTCCAGTCCGAGCACGGGTCGTGGTTCTACCGCAAGAGCAACCGCAACATCGTCGTCGAGGTGACCGAGGACGTGCCCGCGGACGACGACTTCGTCTGGCTCACGCTCGGTCAGGTGAACGCGTTGCTGCACAGGGACAACCTCGTCAACATGGACTCGCGCACGGTGCTCTCCTGCCTGCCCGCACCGGGTTTCGCGGAGCCCGCGAACGACTTCCAGGCCGCCCTGCTGGCCTCGCGCGACCCGCACGCCGGCGCGTTGTCGACGACCCCGGACGTGTTGAGCTGGTTCACCGGGCAGCGCGCCGACCACGACATCGACGTCTCGCGCGTCCCGCTCGGCGCCGTGTCCGGCTGGATCCGGAAGGAAGACGAGATCTGCCGTGAGGACGGGAAGTTCTTCCGGTGCGTCGCGGTGCGGGCGGTCGCCGGCAACCGCGAGGTGACGAGCTGGACGCAGCCGTTGTTCGAGCAGCACGGCAGGGGCGTCGCGGCGTTCATCGTGAAGCAGTTCGGCGGCGTGCTGCACGTGCTGGTGCACGCGCGCCTGGAAGGCGGGTTCCTCGACACGGTGGAGCTGGGGCCGACGGTGCAGTGCGTGCCCGGCAACTACCACGACGCCGAACGGCCGCCGTTCCTCGACCACGTGCTGTCCGCGGAGAAGTCGCGAATCCACTACTCGACGGTGCATTCCGAAGAGGGCGGCCGATTCCTCGACACCGAGAGCGACTATCTCGTCGTCGAGGCGGACGAATCATTCCCGACCGATGTTCCGCCGCAGTACGCCTGGGTCACCGTGGGTCAGCTGACGGATCTGCTGCGGCACGGCCGTTACGTGAACGTGCAGGCCAGGACGTTGGTGGCGGCCCTCAACGCGCTGGGCTAGTCGAATTGGGGCAGAAATAGTACCTGCCGTTTCCCAGAAAAACACCATCGGGTGATGCGGCTCCACCGCGGCTCAAGTGCCGCCCTATCCGCCTTGAATAGCGTGGTCAGCATGAAGATCCTAGTGAGTAGCGGTCCGTCGTTCGGCCTCTACTTCCCGGTCGTCCCGCTGGCGTGGGCCTTGCGGGCGGCGGGTCACGAGGTGTTGGTGGCGAGCCCGGAGAGCATGGCCGCCACGGTCAACGGTTCGGGCCTGCCGCACGTGGCCACGTACGGGCCCATGCACATGCGCGAGGTCATGCTGCACGACCGGGCGGGCAACCCGCTGGCGCAGGCGGACACCGAGGAAGGCCTGCTCGAGCAGGTCGGCCGCGGGTTCGGCCGGCTCGCCGCCCGCACGATCGACGGCATGCTGGCGATCACCGAGGCGTGGCGTCCGGACGCGATCATCGGTGAGGCGCACGCGTTCTCCGCCGGTGTGGCCGCGAAGCTGCACGGCATTCCGTGGTTCGAGAACGGCATCGGCATCGGTTACCGCTCCGACATCGACGGCTGGACGGCCGTGGAGCTCGCCCCCGAGCTGGAGAGGCTCGGGTTCGACGCGTTGCCGGAGCCCGACATGGTGCTCGACACCTGTCCCGCGCTCATCCGCCCGAAGGATGTTGTTGCGGGGCAACCGATGCGGTGCGTCCAGTACGACACGCCGGCCCCGGTGCCCTCGTGGGTCTTCGAAAAGCGCGACCGCCCCCGCATCATGATCACGCTCGGCACGATCCTGCCGAACTCCCCCGCGGGCCCGGCCATCTTCGACGAGCTGGTCCGCACCCTGCCCTCGCTGGGTGTGGAGCTCGTGCTCGCGATGCCGGACGAAGCGGTCGCCAAGCTCGCTCCGCTGCCCGACGCCGTTGTCGCCGCCGGGTGGATGCCGCTCACCTCCGTGCTGCCCGCCTGTGATCTGACGGTGCACCACGCGGGTGGGGGATCGACCATGTCCTCCCTGATCGCCGGGCTCCCGCAGCTGCTCGCTCCGGGAGTCATGGCGGAGCAACGGGATTCCGCGCAACGCCTCTGCGAGTTCGGTGCCGCCAAGCAGCTCCAGTCGCAGGAGGTGGAACCGGCAGAGGTGCTCGAGGCCTGCCGGGCGTTGCTGGAGGACACGTCCTACCGGGACCGGGCGAGTCAGTTGAAGCAAGCGATCGAGGAAATGCCCTCGCCCGGCGCGGTCGTGCCGGTGATCGAGGACTTCGTCCGTCACAGCGCCGCCGGCGCAGCGGAAGAAACTGAGTGAGGAGCTATGACCCAGAACATCGACGCGGCGCCGGATTCAGGTGCGCAGAGTTGGCCGGGAGCCAACGCGAGCCAAGGTGAGCCGTTCAAATGGCGCTGGCTGGCACTCGGCGTCATCCTGCTGGCCACCGCGATGGACATTCTCGACTCCCTGATCACGGTCATCGCCGCCCCGTCCATCGTGGCGGACATCGGTGGTGGCGCGACGTTCATCCAGTGGCTGGGTGCCGGTTACACGCTCGCCATGGCGTGCGGCCTGATCATCGGCGGCCGGCTCGGCGACATCTTCGGCAAGAAGACCATGTTCGTCGTCGGTGCCACCGGCTTCACGGTCGCCTCGGTGCTGTGCAGCGTCTCGACGTCGCCGGGCGTGCTGGTGGCGGCCCGCGTGCTGCAGGGCCTCTTCGGCGCGATGATGCTGCCGCAGGGACTCGGCGTCATCACCGAGGTGTTCCCGCCCAAGGAGATGGCCAAGGCGTTCGGCGCCTACGGCCCGATCCTCGGTCTCGCGACCATCGGTGGCCCGATCCTCGGCGGCTGGCTGATCAACGCCGACCTGTTCGGCACCGGCTGGCGGATGATCTTCCTGATCAACGCGCCGCTCGGCCTGCTGGCGGTCGTCGGTGCCATCAAGTGCTTCCCCAAGCCCAGCAAGACGGCCAAGAAGCTGGACCTGGTCGGGGCGTTGCTCGCCTCGGGCGGTGCCGCGCTGCTGGTCTTCCCGGTCGTGCAGGGACGTGAAGCGGGCTGGCCGGCGTGGACCTTCGTGTCCATCGTGGCCGGTGTGCTCACGTTCTTCCTGTTCGGCTGGTACGAGGGCCGCAGGGACCGCAAGGGCGGCGAGCCGCTCGTCGTGCCGTCGCTGTTCAAGAAGAAGGCGTTCAACGGCGGCCTGGTCGCGGGTCTCGCGCTGTTCTCCGCGCTCACCGGTTTCTCGCTGGTGCTGAGCGTCTACCTGCAGCTGGGCCTCGGGTTCACCCCGCTCGGCGCGTCGCTCGCGGTGCTGCCGCAGGCGATCGGTTCCACGTTCGGCTTCGCCGCCTCCGGTGCGGGCCTGGCCGCGAAGCTCGGCCGTCGCCTGATCCACATCGGACTCACCGGCATGGTCGTCGGCCTGGTCGCGTTCTACTTCACGATCAAGCTCGGCGGTCCGGACGTGGGCGGCTGGGCGATGTCCCCGTCGCTGTTCTTCGCGGGCATCGGCATGGGTCTCGCGATGGCGCCGTTCTTCGAGCTGATCCTCGCGGGGGTCGACCCGCAGGAGACGGGCTCGGCGTCCGGCACGCTCACCTCGGTGCAGCAGTTCGGTGGCGCGCTGGGCGTCGCGGTCCTCGGCACCGTGTTCTTCGCGGTCGTGAACGGATCCGGCTACCTGCCGGCGATCGAGACCAGCATCTGGGTCGTCGTGGCGCTGGAGCTCGCGGCGGCCGGGCTGATCTTCTTCCTGCCGAAGATGCCGAAGCCCGCGTGGGACCCGAGCGCCTGGGAAGGCGGCGACGGCGGCGAGTGGAGTGCCGAAGCCGCGGCGCAGTGGGGCGGCGGGGACGACAACGCCGCCGCGGCGCAGTGGAACGCGGACGCCAAGAAGTAACACCCGAGTTGTCAGCAGAAGGCTCGCCGATCACCGCGATCGGCGGGCCTTCCGCCCGTCATGGGCCCTTTTCAAGGAATCTTCGAGGGAGACTCAACATGACCGCGGTCACCGAACCCTCCTTGGACGTCGCGCTGGCCGCGACGTACAAGAAGTCCATCAGCGAGCACTACAAAGATCTCGCGCTCAAGCTGCAGGTCGCGTTGAACACGCAGGACCTCAGCCTGGTCGACGACCTCATCCACGACGACTTCTTCGACGTCACCGGTCCGCCCGGGATGTTCCCCAACGGTCCGGAAGGCGTGCGGCAGCACATCCTGTGGCTCAACCGCCGCTTCAAGGACGCCAGGTGGGAGGTGCAGCAGGCCGTCGCCGAGGGCACCACGGTCGTGCTGCGCGTGCGCTTCACCGGCATCGAGACCGAGGAGGGCCAGGCGGCTCCCGTCGGCACGCGCTTCACCTACGCGCAGGCGCACTTCTTCGAGGGCCGCGACGGTCTGCTCGTGCAACACATCGGTGTCCGCAGCGAACAGGACATCTCCCAGTAAGGGACTTCCATGGACGTCATCGGACGTGGCTTCCTGGCCATGAACCTCGCACGCATAGCGGGAAAGCATCATGACGTCGTCGCGTTCGCGGCCGGATCCTCCTCGACCGTCGCCACGTCGTCGGACGAGTTCGGCCGCGAGACCGGCATCCTGCACGACGCGATCCGCAGGTGCCGCGCGGAAGGCAAGCTGTTCGTCTACTTCTCCACCGCCTCCGCCGCCATGTACGGCTCACCGGACTCGCCGGGCACGGAGGACGGGCCGGTGTTCCCCGGCAACGCCTACGGGCGCCACAAGCTCGCGATGGAGGCGTTGATCCGTGCCTCCGGGGTGGCCCACCTGGTGCTGCGCCTGGGACATCTCGTCGGTCCGGACCAGCGTCCGCATCAGATGATGCCGACGCTGGTGGCACAGGTGCGTTCCGGCGAGGTCGAGGTCTGGCGGGGAGCGCACCGCGACCTCATCGACGTTCTCGACGTGGTGCGGCTGCTCGACGCGTTGCTGACGAGCAGGGTGTGCGACGAGGTCGTGAACGTCGCGAGCGGTGTGCCCGTCCCGGTCGAGAACGTGGTGGCACATCTGGAAGAACGGCTGCGCGTGCCGTTGGTCAAGACCTACCGCGAAGCGTACGCGCGGCACGACATCTCCCTGGCCAAGCTCAGCCGCCTCGCGCCCGTCGTGCGCGAGCTGGGCTTCGGTCCCGACTACTACCGGCGCGTCGTCGACCGCTATCTCAGCGCCACGACCGGCGTTCCACTCGAAGCCCTACCGTCAGCCGGATGAAGGAGCAACGGCAATGCGAGTACTCATCAGCACGTGGCCGGCGAGCGGGCACCTGCAGCCGATAGTGCCACTGACCTGGGCACTGCGCGGTGCCGGCCACGAGGTCATCGTCACCACACCGCGGCACCTGGTGCCGTTCGTGAAGTCGACGGGCCTCGACGCGATCGCGCTCGGCGAGGAGCAGGACCAGAAGATGATGCTGCAGGGCATCATCCAGCAGGCGGGCGAGAACGCCTCTCCCGCAGAGGCGCTGCCGCGACCGGACCGCCAGTTCTGGGGCAACATCGCCTACGGTCCCGCGGGCCGCACCGCGGAGACGTTGCAGCTGCAGCTGGAGAAGGCCAGGGCGTTCGCTCCCGACCTGATCCTGACCGACCCGATGGACCTCGCCGGGCGGCTGCTCGGCGGCATCCTCGGTGTGCCGGTGGTGCGGCACCGCTGGGGCGTAGACCCGTTGACGGAGGCGTTCGAGGAGACCGCGCACATGGTCCTCGACCCGGTGGCGCAGCAGCTCGGCCTCACCGGGCTGCCGGAGCCGGAGCTGACCATCGACCCGTGCCCGCCGTCGTTCCAGCTGCCCGGCCTGGAGAAGGGCCGTCCCGTGCGGTACCTGCCGTCCAACGGGTTCGGCGCGGTTCCGGACTGGGCGCTGGAGCAGCCGTCGAAGCCGCGGATCTGCGTGTCGTTCGGCTCGATGCCCAAGGAGCTCGGCATGCGCAAGGTGCTGGGCTGGGTGTACGAGGCGATCGCACGGCTCGGTGACGTCGAGGTCGTCCTGGCCGTTCCCGACGGCATCGACGCCGAGGACCACTCGGTGATCGCCGACAAGGTGATCTCGTCCGCGCACCTTCCGCTGAACCTGTTCATGCGCACGTGCTCGGTGATCGTGCACCACGGCGGTTCCGGCACGGGCCTGACCGCGCTGAACGCCGCCACGCCGCAGCTGGTGCTGCCGCAGTTCGCCGACCACTTCCCGTGGGCCGAGCGGCTGGAGGCGACCGGTGCCGGTGCGGCCGTGGAGGGCGTGGAGAAGCAGCAGGACGTGTCGTTCATCCAGGACCGCCTGGAGGAGCTGATCGGCAAGCCCGAGGCGCGCGAGGCCTCGCTGGCCCTGCAGGCCGAGATCCACGCCGCGCCGTCGCCCGCGGCGCTGGTGCCGGAGCTGGAGGCACTCGCCGGAGTGTGATGGCGCGTCCGCAAGCACCACCAACTCCGAGTCGGTGGTGCGTCGTGGATGAAGGGCGCCTTCATCGACCTCAGGTGGATCTGGTGTTTTAACCAGGAGGCGCCTGGGCTTTGACATGGGCACGGCCACCGCTT
>NZ_JBEXJN010000123.1:0-11330 GCF_040609115.1 Lentzea sp. NPDC004782 | reverse complement strand
ACGGGCCGCTGGCCACCCAGGACGCCGAGGGCTGGCTGTCCACAGGGGACATCGGATATCTGGTGGAGGACGGCCAGGTCGTCGTCTGCGGGCGGACGGGCTGCCGTAGTCGCCCGCGCCGATCAGGCCGAGGGTCTTGCCGGAGCCGGAGATCTCGATGATCTGGCCACCGGCGTCCCCGCCGGCCACCACGTTGTCCTTGGTGCCCGGCTGCGAGTTCGGCCAGGTGAACGTCAGTCCGTCGTGGACGAACGTGGCACCGGGCGTCAGGCTGGGCGTGGCGCCGGCCAGTGCCTGGGCGGAGAAGCTGGCGCCGCCGCCGTCGAAGTTGCCCGGAGCGGTGTTGTTGTCGTCGGTGATGCCGACGTTGTCGAAGGCCGCTGCCAGCGAGGGGTACGGGGCGTGCGGCAGGATCAGCGTCGTCGAGTCGCTTGAGGTGCCGCGGCCGTTGGCGGAGGTGAACGTCGCCTGGGCCGTGACGGCGAACTTGCCGGGCTGGGTCGTGGCGGGCGCGGTCACCTGCCAGGTGGTGGTCACGGTCTGTCCGGGCTGGACGGTGGCGAACTTCGACGGCGTGGTGGCCTGGACGGTCCACCCGCTCGGCGCGGTGAGCGTCATGGTGACGTCGCGCAGCGGCCGGGCGTTCGCCGGGTTGGGCAACGTGGTGGTGGCGGTGAAGGCCGTGCCCGGCGACACCCGCGTGGGCGCGCTGAGCGAGAACGGCTGCTTGACCACGACCGGTGTCGTGCCGGTGACGCCGTTGACGGTGACGCTGATGGTCGCCACGCCGGGTGCCACGGTGGTGACCTTGCCGGTCCTGCTGACCGTGGCCACCTTCTGGTCGCTGCTGCGGTAGGTGACGTGTGCCTTCGCCAGGTCGACGAACGACTCGTCGTTGTTGACCGCCTCGACGACGCTGTCCGCGACCGGGTGCTCGCCGGGACGGCCGGTGGTGTCGGCGATCCACGGGTTCTTGCCGGTCAGGTCGATGCTCTGGCCAGGCGCGAACACCGTCTGGGCGGGCTGCACGGTGACGTACCGGACGCGCGGCTTGATCGTTCCCTTCACCGCCACCGGGCGCGCGGTGACGACGTGCTCGGTGTCCGCGCCCACCCCGAACTCGTACTGTCCGTTGTAGACGGTCTGCTTCCGCTGCTGCTGGTCCCAGAACGCCAGGTCGCTGATCCGCACCTGGACCGCGACGTGCTGCGTCTGGCCCGGCTTGAGCACGGCCGTCTTCTGGAAGCCGGCCAGCCGCTTGCGGGGCAGTTCCACGCCGGGCACGGTGAACGGCGTGGCCACGTACACCTGGGCCACGGTGGCACCCGGCACCGGACCGGTGTTGGTGACGTCGGCGTGCACGGTCACCCGGCCGTCCGCGGTGACCGACCGCGCGTTCGTCGTCACGTGCGAGTAGGCGAACGTGGTGTAGCTGCCGCCGTAGCCGAACGGGTAGGTGGGAGTGCCGGTGAAGTACTGGTACGTGCGGCCGAGACCGCCGGTCTGGGACGGCGTGAGCCCGTAGTTCTTCACGTCCGGCAACTGCGTGTCGTCCTTGTACCAGGTGAAGTTCAGCCGTCCGCTCGGGTTCTGCTTGCCCAGCAGCACGTCCGCGAGCGCGGTGCCCTGGCTTTCGCCGTTGTAGCCGCTGAACACGATGGCGGGGAAGCCGCCCCGCACGTCGTCGAGGGCGACCGGGCCGTTCGACTGGATCGCGAGCGCCGTCCGGTGGTTGCCGACCGCGCCGACCTGGTCGATCAACGAGCGGTAGGCGCTGGGCATGGCGATGGTGGTGCGGTCCTTGCCCTCGGTCGCCAGGTTCGTGTCGGTGCCGACGAACACGACCACCAGGTCCGCGGACGAGATCGCGGCCAGGGTCTGCGGCGAGCACTTCGCCGGGGTGGTCGACGTCGTGGACGTGCCGCAGGCGTCGAACGTGACGGTGGCACCGGGGTTCGCGGCCTTGACCGCGGAGGTGATGCCCTGCACCGGGCTCACCTGGAGCGCCGGGTCACCGGAGTAGCCGCCCAGGGTGACCACACCGGCCAGGTCACCGACGATCACGACGTTGTTGAGCTTCGCCGGGTCGGCGGGCAGCAGCTTGCCGCTGGTGCCGGGCACCGCGTCGTTCTTCAGCAGCACCAACGAGTTCGCGGCGATCTTCGCGGCCAGCGCCTGGTGTTCCGGGCTCTGGATCCGGTCCTTGGTGATCTTCGTGTACGGCACGCTGCCGGCCGGGTCGAACTCACCGGTCCGCATCCGCGTCGTGAACACGTGCACCAGCGCGTTGTCGATCACGGCCTCGCTGAGCACGCCCGCCTTGATCGCCTCCTCGACGTTCGCGACGGTGGCTTCGGCGCCGGTGCAGTTGAGCTGGGTGCCCGCGCGCAAGGCGTACGCCTGGCCGCCCGCGGCGCCGGAGACCTTCGCCCCGGTCGCGGTGTTCGTCCAGACCGCCGAGCCGTTGACGGTGGCGGTGGTCCAGCCGGGCGGCGCCCAGTTGTGGCTGCCCGGCGCGTACACGTCGCCGACCGCACCGCAGTCCGACGTGGTGTAGCCGTTGAAGCCGTAGGTCCGCTGCGCCAGCGTGTTCGCGAGGTAGGTGTCGGCGGGCGCCGGGGTGCCGTTGATCGCGTTGTACGACGTCATGAGCCCGTTGACGTGCGCGTTCTCGATCAGGCTGCGGAACTGCGCGGTGTAGTAGTCGCGGATGTTCGCGTCGGTCGTGTCCGAGCTGTCCGCGTGCCGGTTGTTCTCCACGTCGTTGAGCGCGAAGTGCTTCGCGGTGGCCGCGACCTTGAGGTAGCGCGACATCGGCTGCCCCGTGGGCGTGTGGCCCTGGTAGCCGTTGACGAACGCACCCGCCATCCGGCCGACGAAGAACGGGTCCTCACCGAACGCCTCGTCGTTGCGGCCCCACCGCGGGTCGCGGTCCATGTTGACCGTCGGCGCCCAGTAGGTCAGCACGCCGTAGTTCGCCTTGTCCGGGCCGATGTTGTTCTGCGCCACGCCCCACAGCGACTTGTCCAGCATGCCGCGGGCCTCGTCGGAGATCGCCGTCGTCTCCTGGTAGAGCAGCGCGGGATCCCACGACATCGAGCTCGCGAAGTTGGTCGGGAAGCTCGTGGCGTGCACACCACCGCCCACTCCCCCGTCGTTGGTGTTGGCACCCAGCAGGTTGAGCCCGTGCTGGCCCTCGCTCCAGTACGTGTACGGCTGCACTCCCAGCCGCGGAATGCCCGGTGCGCTGTTGGTGCGCAGCTGCAGCACCTTCTCGCCCAGCGTCATCCGCGACACCAGGTCGGCGGCCCGTTCGGCGAAGGTGTACCGGGTGTCCAGGTAGACCGGTCGGTCGCTCGCGGCCTGGGCCGGCACGGCGGGCACCACGAGTGCCACGACCAGCGCCGCCACTACACCCGCCCACCCACGCCGACGACCGGTGGGGACTGGGGACATGAGTACCTCCGACATCGCAGGTGGCTCTCGTCGTTTCGACGCTGTTGGGCGGCGACCAGCTAGCGCGGACCACAGAGTTCGCCAGTTTTGGACAGTAAGCAAGGTCCATCCGGGTCCTCCCAGGGGTCACTTAACGTCAAAGTCGGCTGAACTGTCCTGCTACCGTGACCGGATGCCGCACCCCGTGCCCGCTGTCCGGCCGTCCCCCGATCCGCCGGTGAACCTGCGCAGCCTGGGCAGGGTGCGCGTGCTGGAGGCGCTGGCCGAGTCACGGCGGCTGTCCCGGCCCGAACTGATGCGCCGGACCGGGCTCGCGCGGGCGACGGTCGGCTCGGTGATCGCCGACCTGATCCGGACCGGCGTCGTGACCGACGAGGACGCGGCCCCGCAGGACGGCCTGCGCACCGGCAGGCCCGCGCGAACCCTTTCGCTCAACCGGAACGCGGCCTACGCGCTGGGCGTGGACATCGGCCGTGACCACGTCCGGGTCGTGCTGTGCGACCTGTTCGGCGAACCGGTGTGGGACCGCGACCTGCACCGGCTGGTGGACAACGGCGCCGACGAGGTGCTCACCGAGACCGCGGACCTGATCGGGCAGGCCCAGCGGGCCACCGGCATCCCGGCCGAACGGATCCTGGGGGTCGGCGTCGGCATCGCGTGCCCGATCGACCGGCAGGGCACCTTGCTCGCCGGGGGCATCATGCCCGGCTGGGTCGGCGTGCGGCCCACCGACGAGCTGCGGGAGCGGACCGGGTTCGCGGTGCGGCTGGTGAACGACGCGAACGCAGCCGTGCTCGCCGAACACCGTTACGGCGTCGCACGACAATGCGACGACGTCGTCTACATCAGACTGTCCACCGGCATCGGCGCGGGCGTCATCTCCGACGGACGGCTGCTGCTCGGCGCGGGCGGTCTCGCGGGCGAGCTCGGCCACGTCATCGTCGAACCCTCCGGCGCGATCTGCCGGTGCGGCAACAGGGGTTGCCTCGAAACCGTCGCCAGCCCGGCCGCGATCGCGAAGCTGCTGTCGGCGAGCAACGGCGGGCCCGCGTCCACCACCGAGCTGATCGACCTGGTGCGTGGCGGCGACCGCGGTGCGATCCGCGCGATGGAGGACGCCGGTGACGCGGTGGGCCGCGCGCTCGCCCAGGCGGTCACGATCGTCAACCCGGAGCTGGTCGTCATCGGCGGTGAGCTGGCCGCGGTCGGCGATGTCCTGGTGGCGCCCGTTCGCCGGGCCGTGCAACGCAACGCGATGAGCTGGCACACCAGTGAGCTGCGCGTCGTACCGGGTGCGCTCGGCGACAGCGCGGGTGTGCGGGGCGCGGCGGCACTCGTGCTGGCGGACGCGCCCGAACGGCTGGCGGTCCTCGTCGCCGGCTGATTTCCTTGGAACTCTCCGGCAGTTGCGGTCAGCGCGGATCTCAGGGAGTCAACGACGTGGTCGAGACGCACGACATCGTTCGCCCGCCCGCCGAGCTCAGCGCGGCCATCGCGGCCATCGGCAGCGCGACGGCCAGCGCCGAGCTCAGCCGCATGGGCATCCGCAGCGCTTTCATCCGCGGCCCGGTGTCGGTGACGCCCGGCGTGCGCGTGGCGGGCCCGGCGCTGACGCTGCAGTTCCTGCCGAAGCGCGAGGACCTCTACCCGGTCGACGAGTACGCCGAGCCGGAGAAGCAGCTGCACCGGCACGTCATGTACCACGCCCAGCCCGGCGACATGATCGTCGTCGACGCGCGCGGTGACATGGGCAGCGGTGTGTTCGGCGAGATGATGCTGACCTACTTCAAGGGCCGCGGCGGTGCCGGTGTGGTGGTCGACGGGTGTCTGCGCGACATCGGCGAGGCCAAGCGGCTCGGCCTCGGGCTCTGGATCCGCGGCGCCACACCGAACTTCCACGCCCAGACCGACATCGTCCCGGCCGCCGTCAACGTCCCGGTGGCGTGCGGTGGCACGCTCGTCGAACCGGGCGACATCGTCGTCGCCGACGACGACGGCGCGGTCGTGGTGCCGATCAAGCTCGCCCCCGCACTGCTGGCCGCCGCCCAGGAGCACGCGGAATGGGAGGAGTTCTCCCGGATCCGGCTGGCCGAGGGCGGCGACCTGCGGCGGTACTACCCGCTGTCGGACGAGGCCCGGCCCGAGTACGAGCGGTGGCGTGCCGAGCAGGGCCGGGCCTGACCTCTCACCCCTTCACGGCCCCGGCGGTGAGGCCCTCGGTCAGGAACCGCTGCCCGAACCCGTACATGAGCACGACGGGGACGCTGATCAGCAGCGAGGCCGCGGCCAGCTGCCCCTGCGGCACCACGTCACCGAAGATCATCGACTGCATGCCGACGGGCAGCGTCTTGTAGTCGTCCTTGGTGATGAACACGAAGGCGAACAGGAACTCGTTCCACGCGTTGGTGAGCGTGAACAGCGCGACCGCGAGCAGCCCCGGTTTGGCCAGCGGCAGGACGATCCGCAGGAACGCCCCGAACCGCGTGCAGCCGTCGACGAGCGCGGCCTCCTCGAGGTCGGCCGGGATCGACTTGAAGTAGCCGACGAGCAGCCACGTCGCGAACGGCAACGTGAACGTGGGATAGGCGAGGACGAGCGACCACAACGAGTCGTTGAGCCCGATCCCGCTCATCAGCTGGTACAGCGGGATGAACAGCAACGCGCCCGGCATGACGTAGGTGAGCAGGATCGTCACCGTGAAGCTCTCCGAACCCCGGAACCTCAAGCGCGCCAAGGCATAGCCGGCCAGTGCCGCGCAGACCAGGGCGATCACCGTGGAGGCCACCGACACCAGGATCGTGTTGACGTACCAGGTGCCGAACGCCCTGCCCGTGAACAGGTTGGTGAACTGCTCGGTCGTCCACGGGGTCGGCCAGAGGTCGTCCGTGCGCGCGACGATCTGGTCGTCGGACTTGAAGGCCGTGACCGTCATCCAGTACAGCGGGGCGAGCACGAAACCCAGCAGCCCCAGGAGTGCTATCCCGCTGCCGGTGCCGCCGACCACGCGTGCGGCCAGTCGGTTGCCCCGCGCGGCGAGGACGGAGACCACCCGTCCGACCGCGGCCGCGAGCACCACGAACACGCCCAGCACGAGCGCGGCCTTCCACACGATGTGCGGCGACGCCCAGACCAGCACGAGCACCGAAGCCACGACGATCACCCACGGCAGCGCCCGGCGCTGGGCGGGCGTCAGCCGCCTGCGCCCCAGGTCCCCCGCGCCCGGCCGGTCGTTGCGGCGCATCAGCCGCACGAGGATCACCACCAGGACGCCGATGATCGGCAGCATCACCAGCGTGACCGCGGCGCCCGCGCCGAGCTGCAGCTGCTGGATGGCCTTCGAGTAGGCCACCATCACGTACGGGGCGGTGGCGTCGCCCGGTCCGCCCTGGGTCATCAGCCAGATCAGGTCGAAGTTGTTGAACGTCCAGATCGACGACAGCAGCACCGTCACGATCATGACGTTGCGCAGCCCCGGCAACGTGATGTGCACGAACCGCTGCCACGGCGACGCACCGTCTACAATGGCCGCTTCGTACAGACTGCCGTCGATGGCCTTGAGCCCGGCGAGGAACGTCACCGCGAAGAACGGGATGCCCTTCCAGACGTTGACCAGGATGACCGCCGGCAGCGCGAGCGCGGGATCGGACAGCCACTCCGCGGGCCAGCGGTCGACGAGCCCGATCGCGGCCAGAGCGGGCCCGATGCCCGAGTCGGTGAGCAGGACGTTGACGCTGCCGAAGATCGGGTCGAACAGGGACCGCCAGGTGAAGGCCGTGACCACCGTCGGCACCACCCACGGCAGCAGGATCACCCCGGCGACGACCGCCCGGCCGCGGCGCAGGTGGTGAAGCATCATCGCCGCGATGAGACCGAGGGTCACCTTGAAGATCTCGGCGTACGCGGTGAAGACGAACGAGTTCAGCACGCCCTTGTGGAACAGGGCGTCGTGGATGAGGGCGGTGTAGTTGTCCAGCCCGACGAAGACCGTGTCCGCACCGTGGCGTTCCGTGGCGCTGGTGAGGACCGAGCTGACGATCGGGACCAGGATCAGACCCGCGACCAGCACCAGCGTCGGCCCGATGAACACCGCCGCGAGCCGCCAGTCGCGCCCGAGCAGGCGCTGCGACCGGGTGAGCGAGGAGGACGACGGGCTCGGCGCCGCACGGACCGGCGCCGGCCGCGTGCGCAGGACGGTCACTGCTTGTAGCCCTGCTGCTCGAAGATCTGGACGATCCGCGCGTGCGTCGAGGCGACGGCGTCGGCGGGCTTGGTGCCCTGGATGACCGACTGCATCATGTCGGTCAGCACGTAGGCGGCGGTGGCGGCCTGCTCACCGGGGCTCGGCGCCTGGGGGAACGCGAAACCGGTCCTGGTCTTCACCGGGAGCGGCGTGCGGGTCTGCTCCCGCAGCGCCGGGAAGGCCGGGTCACCGCTGGTGTAGTACGGGTCGGAGTCCCACACCTTGTCCCACGAGGGGTTGACCAGGCACGGCGCTCCCTTCGCGACACCGAGCAGCGCGGTCCCGCCGACCATGAACTTCGCCACCAGCCTGGCGAGATCGGGGTTCTTCGCCCCCTTGAACACGACGAACGAGTTGGACTCGCCGAACGCGAGCGGCTGGTCGAGCGCGGGGCCGGTGGCGCCGTTGAACACGTGCGTGTTGCCGTAGACCGGGTTGTTCTTGGTCTTCGAGTCGGCGTACACGCTGAACTGGTTGAGGGTGAGCCCCAGGATCTGGGCCAGCCAGTTCTCGTTGTTGCTCGAGTCGGTCCAGCTGCCGACCCCCGGTGGCAGCATCGGCGAGTACTTCGGGTTCGTGTAGATGTCGCCGATGAACGTGACGGCGGCGACGGTCTCCGGCGAGTTGAACACCACCTTCGTGCCGGTGTTGTCCGCGATCGCCCCGCCGTAGCAGTTGATGACGTTCGTGATGAAGCCGTTGGCGTCGCCGGACCGGTTCACGGTGAGGCCCCAGCCGAAGCGCTTCTTCGCCGGGTCGGAGACCTCCAGCGCGTTGTCCCGCAACTCCTCCCACGTGTAGTGGGGCTTGAGCGGGAGCCCCTTCTCCGTGTACCAGTCCTTGCGCAGGTACATCGCGGTGGCGATGAAGTGGTACGGGATCGCGAACCAGCGCCCGCCGAACACGCAGTAGGTGTTCGCCTCCGTCGCGGGTTCCCCGTAGAGCTTGCGCATCTCGTCGACCACGTCGGTGACGTCGGTGAGGGCGCCGAGGTTGTGGAGCTGGCCGACGAACCGACGGTCGCTCACGAAGGCCAGGTCGCGACTGGTGCCCGCCTTCACCTCGGCGTCCATCTTCGCGACCATGTCACCGGCGTCGCCGGAGACCAGGTCGTTGTGGATCGTGGTGCCGGTCGCCTGCGCGAAAACCTGCAGCGACTTGTCCAGCGCCTTGTTGGCGGACTCCGAGTACAGCTTCTGCGAGAGCATCCCCACCGACCCGCCGCGCAGCGAGGACGCCTGGTCGAGCAACGCCTGGGGCACCTGGACGTCGACCTGCGGCGCCGGCGCCGGTCCGCCGCCGCACCCGGCGAGACCGAGCACGCCCAGCGCGCTGGCGCCGAGGAACGTGCGCCGCGATAAGCCCGCTTTCTCTTCCATGTCAACAACTCCTCTCGCGTCCGAGCGAGCGGACGCTTGCCGACGGGGCGACGTTGCAACCGGCGGGACAACGAGGCGGGAGCCGCGCTGCCGGGTCTGGCGGGGTCGGGATGAAGGGCTCCTTCATCCACTCCAGGTGGATGAAGGAGCCCTTCATCCACCTGGCTGCAGTGCGCTAGCGACGCCGAGCGGCCCGCTTGGTCTGCTTTCCTTTCTCGGCGATGAGCGTGGAGTAGTTGTTGCTCAGGTGTCTGCGCATCGCCGCGCGGGCAGCCGCCGGGTCGCGCGCCACCAGAGCCTCGTAGATCTCGGTGTGCTCGGCGGTGGCGCGGCACAGCCCGGCCGGCGCCTCGTTGGTGATGCGCCGGCTCGCCGTGCCGAGCCAGCGGGCGGAGTACATGATCCGGTCGAGGATGCGGTTGTCGGCCGCGCGGCAGATCTCCATGTGGAACTCGTGGTCGACCTCGAGGTAGGCGTCCGGGTCCGCCTCGAGTGCCGCCATGCGGTCGAGCTCTCCCCTGAGCCGGTCCAGCGTCTCGCCGGTGACGCTGGCCGCGGCCATGGCGGCGAGCTCGGGTTCGAGCAGCACGCGCATCTGGTGCAGTTCCTGCAGGAGCTCGCCGACGATCTCCGCGGGCAGCCACTCGATCAGCAGGGGGCTCAGGTAGTCCCACTCCGCGCGAGGACGCACGACGACGCGGCGGCCCTGCGCGACGTCGACGATGTCGAGCGAGGCGAGGATCTTGAGCGTCTCCCGCGCGACCACGCGGGACACCCCGAACTCCCGGGAGATGTCGAGCTCGGACGGGGCACGGCCGTCGGAGATGTCGCCGCTCACGATGCGCCGGGTCAGGTGTGCCGCGACCTGCACCGGGAGAGTCCGCACCTTGACAGCGTCCAGAGACTCTTGTCTCCTTTGCATGTCATCAGCTTATAGGACAAGTTACCCACCGCGACAGCCCGGAGACGGGAGAGCGATGCGGATCGTCAACATCACGACGGCGGTGGTGGCCTACCACGGTCAGGCCACCCTGGTGCGGATCGACACCGACGAGGGCCTCAGCGGGTTCGGCGAGGCCAATCCCGACGCGGGTGCCGGTGCCGTCGTCGGAATGATCAACACCCTCACACCCCTGCTGCTCGGCGAGGACCCGCGCAACGTCGAGCGGTGCTGGGAGAAACTGCGCCGCAACAACGTCTTCGCCGGTGCCCAGGGCGGGGTGTTCGTGATCGCCCTGTCCGGGATCGAGATCGCACTGTGGGACCTCGCGGGTAAGGCCGCCGGGCAGCCTGTCCACCGGCTGCTCGGCGGGAAGTTCCGCGACCGCGTCCGCCTCTACGCCGACTGCGGCGACGGCGACGACCCGGCCGGCTCGATCGCCGGCTGCGTCGACCGGGCGCAGCGGATGGTCGCCGAGGGCTTCACCGCCCTCAAGTTCGACGTCGACAACCTGCGCCACCCGGCCAAGTTCGACGCGTTCAACCACACGGTCAACGCCGCCGAGCTGCGGTCGATGGTCGAGCGCGTGGCCGCCGTCCGGGAGGCGATCGGGCCGGACGTCGATCTCGCCATCGACCTGCACGCCCGCTACGACGTGCCGAGCGCGTGCCGGATCTCGTGGGAGCTCGAACCGTTCCGCCTGATGTGGCTGGAGGAACCGGTGCCGGCGGAGAACGTCGACGCGCTGGTGCGGGTGCGCGCCCAGACCCGCACGCCGATCTGCGCGGGCGAGAACCTCTACCTGCGCTGGGGATTCCGCGAGCTGCTCGAACGCGGTGCCGTGGACGTGATCGAACCGGACGTGCCGAAGTGCGGCGGCCTCGCCGAGGCCAAGAAGATCGCCAACCTCGCGGAGCTGCACTACATCCCCTTCGCACCGCACCTGGTGTCCACGCCGCTGGGCACGATGGCGACATCGCACCAGTGCGCGGCGATCCCGAACTTCTTCGTCCAGGAATGGCACGCCCTCGACGAGCGCGCGGTGTGGGACAGCTACGTCCACGCGCCCGACGGGAGCGGCTCGATCGTCAAGGACGGCTACATCACGCTTCCCGACACCCCCGGCATCGGCGTGGAGCTCGACATGGACGGCGTGCGGGCCCACGCCGTCGCGGGCTACGGGGTGTTCGAGTAGGCGCCTGTCCGCAACCCGCCTGCCCGGGGGGCAGTTACGTGGATGAAGGGCGCCTTCAACCAAAACACGTGGGGGAAGGCGCCCATCAAAAACCACACCAGGCCGGCCCATCAAGCGATA
>NZ_JBEXJN010000122.1:0-11380 GCF_040609115.1 Lentzea sp. NPDC004782 | reverse complement strand
AACGGGCCGCCGCTGACACGACGGCCCGCTAAGGAAACTCACCTGACGTTAAAACACCAGGTCCACCTCAGGTGGACAAATGCGCCGTTCATCGAGACGGACCCGCCGTCAGGCGAGGGTGCACGTGTGCCCGTTGAGGGTGAACGCGCGCGGATCGGTGTTGGTGTTGCCGCTGCCGCCGGTGAACCCCATCAGCAGCGTCTCGCCGGGACGGATGACCTGGTTGTACGACACGGCGGTGGCGAACACGTCACCGCCGGTCTGCTTCGGGGTGGCGTTCCACATCTCCGACACGGTCTGGCCGTTGGCGAACGTCCACTTCAGCGTCCAGCCGTTGATCTCGGTGTTGCCGGTGTTGCCGATGGTCACGTCGGTGCGGAAGCCGCCGGGCCAGGTGTTCGTGACGCGGTAGGCCACCGAGCAGCCGGTGATCGGCTTGGGGGCGGTGGTGCGAACGGGGGGAGCAGGCGCCGGTGCGCGGGTGGCCGGCTGGGTGCAGGGCGGCCCCCACCGGCCGAGGTGCTTGGCGGAGGCGGTCTTCTCCGCCTCCTGCAGCACTGGGTCGTCGGTCGTCTCGCTGCGCACCATGCCGAGCTCGACGGCGATGACCGCGTAGTCCGTGCCGTCCGCCAGCCGCAGCGACCCGGCCGGCGTCGTGTCGACGGGCTTGTCGAGCAGCATGGTCTGCGCGAACGTCGTGGCCGCGTCGCTCCAGCACTCGTCGGGCGCGGCGAGCCCCTTCACCTTGATCTCCTGGCCGTCGGAGAGCTGCACCGTCCGCACGTCGACGACCTTCCGGACGGTCGGGGAGACGTCCCGGGCCTTCGGCGGCTCGACGACGGCCGGGAACTCCGGCGGCTCCGTCGTGGCCAGGGACCGCGGCTGCGGCTCGCCGCCTCCGCACGCGCTCGCGGCGCCGATCAGCGCAACGGTGGCGACCACCACCCACCCGGCTCTGACACTGACGGCACCACGCGGTCGTCTCATCCTGCGCCCCAGAACTCCTCAGCGAACGAACCAACAGGCGTTCACCCGAACGGATTATTTGCGTCTCAGCAGGCTACGGAGCTTCCTCCAAATGCGGAAGAACCTTCCGGGTAATCCTGCGCGGACGCGTCCGGCGCCTTTCGAATCGAATTTCGACGAAGAGGCGAGAGAATTGAGTCGAGGCTGAGCGTCGTTCTGCCGCCGTGGTTCACGGATGGAGCAACGGGTCACCCTCGGTCACCAGCGAGGAGGCCCTGCTCCACAACGCGGCGATGTTGACGTACTCCAGCACGTCCTCGAAAACATCGACGTCGCCGATCACCACCACCGGCGCCACCGTCACATCGCCCACCGTCACATCGCCCACGGACACCAGCGGCTGAGCTTGTGCCGGAGTGGCGGCCGACAAAGCCGCGGTGACCAGAAGTCCGCCCAGAACGACACTGCGCATGATCTGCCCCAATCAGAGAACGCCGACCCGCGGCCGAGGTGCGGTGGCCGGCAGCCCGACGACCAGTCCGCCGTTGAGCAGCACACCCGCGATCGCGAAGATCCCACCGGGGCCGAGTGCGGGCGCCACCGCGGGTACCGGCCCGTCGAACAAGGCTGCGGCGTCGCCGGCGCGGACCAGCAGCACGACGGTCATGGCCACGGCGACCACGCCACCGGCCAGAGCGGCGATCCGGGTGATGACGGCCTGCCACCACGTGCACACGTGCAGGACGACCACGCCGGCGAGGTAGTTCGGCCAACCGGGCAACCGGGCCAGGCCGAACTCGATGTCGCCGTAGTGCGTCCACGGCACCAACAACGCGGTCGCGGTGCACGCCACCGCAAGCCCGTAGATGACCCACCTCGTCATGCGCGTTCCTCCCGGCGATCTACACCGACAAGGTAAAGGGCAAGTAATGAGGCGTGCGTCAGAGCGGGCGTCATCGGCGTGAACTTCCCGGATCTGCGGGCGAGGCCTGCGAAGAACGCGGGTGTCAACGGCGATTTTTCCGTTTGGTTCGGGTTTTCCTCCGCACGGCGACGCCGTGAACGGATCGTGAGCAACACTCGGTCCTGCGCAAGGGGCCCCGATCCCGGCGCAGGGCCGGCTGCGTCACCGACCTCAATTGGTGGTGGCGGCGGTACCGAAGCGGCGGGCTTCCGGTTCGCCGTCGCGGTCGGTGCGCAGCCGGTTCGAGACGTGCGGCAGCCCGACACGAACGCCAAGTGTCGAAGCGCTCCAACACTTGTTCAGTAACCTGTTTCTCGTTCGACAGATGTGCCGGACCAGGGAGTCGCGGATGGCGCGGTCGGAGGCCGGCGAGCAGCTCTCAGCCTGGCGCCCCGTCGGCCACGCGCGAGCGCTGGCACAGGCGGTGGCGGGCGTGCACGACGCCGCCGACGGCCGGATGGGGCTGCTGCACCTGCGCGGACCGCGCGGCATCGGCAAGTCCGCGGTCGTCGGGCGGTTGCGCGGGGCCGTGCGTGAAGAGGCGGACGTGCTCGTGACCACCTGCCGCAGCCGTGAGCACTTCGCCGCCGCGAAGGACCTGCTGGGCGCGGTTGTACCCACGGATGACGAGCACGCACGGCGGCACGCGCTGAACGATCTGGTGGCCACGCGCACGACGGACCGGCCGCTGGTGCTCGTCCTCGAAGACGCGCACCGCTGCGACAGCGCCACCGCGCGCTGGCTGAGCGCGCTCGCGCGGCGCGTTCCCGAGCCGCGGGTGTACGTCGTCCTCGTCTACCGGTGTTCCGAGCGC
Source organism: Lentzea sp. NPDC004782 (assembly GCF_040609115.1). Lineage (NCBI taxonomy): Bacteria > Bacillati > Actinomycetota > Actinomycetes > Pseudonocardiales > Pseudonocardiaceae > Lentzea > Lentzea sp. NPDC004782. The sequence continues at coordinate 8,636 of NZ_JBEXJN010000122.1, read as the reverse complement.
GTCGCCGCCGAGACGCTGTTCGCGGATCTCACCGGTGCGCTGGACACCACGACCATCGACCTGGGGCCGCTCGACGAGCCCGACGTGACGGAGTTGCTCCGGCGGGAGTGCGGGCTGGAGCCCGAACCGGAGCTCGTCCGCGCCGCGCTGGAGTCCGCGGCCGGGCTGCCGGCCGTCACCTTGGCGTGGGCCGAGAAGTTCCGCGCTCTCGGCGCGCCGCCCGATGTCGCGGCGGAGTCGGCTGCCTGGCACCTCTCCTGGCTCGACGACCAACCGGAGTCGACGCGCGCCTACGCCACGGCCGTGGCGGTGCTCGGCAGCACCGAGCCCGCGAGCACGGCGGTGCTCGCGGGGGTCTCCGCGGCCACGGCGGCTTCGGTTCGCGCGGAGCTCACGGCGCTCGGCGTCCTCACTTCGCGGGGACGGTTCCGGTCGGCGGTGCTGCGCGAGCGGCTGCTCGCCACCGCGGACCAGGACGCGCTGCGCGTGAAGGCGGCGAGGCTGCTCTCGGACGAGGGCCGTCCACAGGAGGAGGTCGCCGAGCTGGTCGCGCTGCTGCCGGAGCTGACCGAGGTGTGGATGTTCTGCGCACTGCGCGGCGCGGCACGGGAGGGCGCGCTGAGCCCGGAGCTGGCGATCAGCTACCTCCGGCGGGTGCTGGACGCCGTGCCCGGTCACGTCGAGACGCGACTTGAACTGGCGGAGCAGCTCGGGGTGGTCGATCCTTCGGCGGCGATGGACGTCTACGCCGAACTCCTCTCCGACCTCACCGAGCCCGCCGTGCGCGCGTCGGTGGCGGTCCACTGTGGAGCGTCGGCGCTGCGGGCCGGACGCGGGCCGGAGGCGTTCGGGTTGCTCGCGGGCTACCTCGCGGAAGGACGGCCGGCGGCGATCGATCCCGAGCTGCGCGCCCAGATCGAGGCGGTGGCGCTGGTCAACGGGTTCGGTGCCGCGCGGACCGTGCGCCGGGCGATGGACCTGGCGCGCACGATCACGCCACCGGAGAGCAGGGCGGAAGGCGGCCGCAGGCTGGTGCAGCAGCTCGCGCGAGCCGAGGTGCTGCGCGGCGAGTCGCTGCCCACCGCGCTCGCCCACGTCCGTTCCGCGTTGCCGGCACCGGGCGGGGCACGGGACTTCTGGGACGTCTTCACGGTCACGTCGCTGCACTTCTGCGGCGCGCGCACCGAGGCCATGACTCTGGCGGACGAGATCGTCGCCGCGGGACAGGCACGAGGTGACACCCGGACGCAGAAGATCGCGCTCGCTGTGCGCGCCGGTCTGGCGTTCGAGGCGGGAGAGCTGCCCGCCGCGGAACGCGACGCCCGTGCCGCACTGGCGATCACGGGCGACGACGGGGACTTCGCCGCGTCGACCGTGCTGGCGTCGGCGCTCGTGCGGCGCGGTGAGGTCGACCAGACCGAGCAGATCCTGAACCGGATGGGCACACCGCGGGACCCGGTCGAGTACGGCTGGGCGATGGACGCCAAGGCTCTCTGGCTGTGGAACCGCGGTGAAGGTGACGCGGCGATCGAGGTGCTGCTGCGGTGCGGCCGCGAGTTCGAGTCGATGGGTGTGCACAACCCGGTGCTGATCCCGTGGTGGCTGCACGTCGTCACCGTGCTGGTGCGGTTGGACCGGTACACCGAGGCGGCCGAGGCCGCCGAACGCGGTGCGGAGGCCGCACGGCACTGGAACACACCGGTCGCGCGGGGATATGCCCTGTACGCGACCGGGCTGACCACCGACGACGTCGAGACGCTGGAGCAGGCGGTGGTCGAGTTCGGTGTGGCGGGCGCGCAGCTGGACGAGTCCAGAGCTCTGGTCGCGCTCGGGGTCGTGCTGATGCGCACCGGGCACGACAAGGCGGCTCGCAAGCACCTGCGTGCGGCGATCGACATCGCGGTGCGCTGCGGCGCGAGCCGGTACGCGATCAGAACGCACGAGCTGCTGACCTCCGCCGGTGGCCGGATGAGCGCGGTGCACGCCTCGCCCAAGGACGCGCTGACCGTCGCCGAACGCAGGGTCGCCGGGCTCGCCGCGGACGGGCTGACGAACCGGGAGATCGCCGAGAAGCTGTACGTCACGATCCACACGGTGGAGAGCCACCTGTCGAACGCCTACCGCAAGCTGGGTGCCCAGACCCGCGCCGAGCTCGCGGCGGGGCTGCGGTGAACCGCGACGCGCTGGTCGGGCGGGACGCCGCGCTCGCCGTGCTGGAACGGTCCGTGCGGAGGCTGGCGTCCGGCCGGTCGTCGGTGCTGGAGATCTGCGGGCACCGCGGCACGGGCCGGACCGCGGTGCTCGACCACGCGGTGGTGCTCGCCCGGCGCCTCGGTGCCACCGTGCTCACCGCCGCCGGCGAAGGCGGGGCGATGACCGGTGGCGTGGTGACGGAGCTGATGTCGCAGTTGCCCCGCGAGGAACGCGGTTCGGCCGCCATCGCCCGTCTCGTGGAACTGGCCCGTACCAAGCCCCTGCTGGTCGCCGTCGACGACGGGGAGCTGTTCGACGCCGAGTCGCGCGCCTGGCTCGAGGCCCTGGCCGGACGAGCCGTGCAGGCGCCGATGGCGGTCGTGGTCGTCGCGGACACCTTCCGGCCGGTGCTGCCCGGCGCCACGACCGTCCCGCTGAGCCCGCTCGGGCGTGATGGCATCGCGGCGCTCGCCACCAGGAGGTTCGGCGGGCAGCCGGACGAGGAACTCGTCGAGGCTCTGCACCGGCGGACGGGCGGCCGCCTCGCCGTGTTGTGCCCTCTGCTCGACCGGTGCGACGAGGAGACGCTGAGGCTCGGCGGGGGCGCGTTGGCCGACGTGGTCGCCGCCGTCACGCGACGGACCGTCCGCTCGCTGCCGGCGGAGGCGGCCGAGCTGCTGCGGGTGATCGCGGTGTGCGGGCCGGCGTTCCCGGTGGACCTGCTGGGGGTGCTGCACCGGCCGCGGACGATCTCACTCGGCCGCGCTCTCGAACTGCTCGTGTGCGCCGGACTCGTCACGGACGTCGGGAAGCCGCAACTGCTCCCGGGCATCTCCGCGGCACGGGTGCTGGAGGGAGTGCCCGCCGAGGCACGGGACGACCTGTACCTGCGCGCGGCGCGGCTGGGACATCAGTGCGCCGTGGTCCCGTCCGAGGTGGCGCGGCTGCTGATGGGTGCTCCGCCCGTGAACGAGTCGTGGGTGGTGCCGCTGCTGCGAGCTGTGGCACGCGAGGTACGCCCCGCCGAGGCCGCCGGGTGCCTGCGCCGCGCGCTGGCCGAACCGGTCACGCCGGTCGTGCGCGCGGAGCTCGTGCTCGAGCTCGCCGTGGCGGAGTGCGAGATCGCTCCGGTCGCCGCGGACCGCAGGCTCGCCAGGATGCTGCTGGAGACTCAGCCGCCGGAGTGCGCGGACGTCCGGCTGGCGGCGGCCGACCAGCTGTGGGGACGCGGCGACGCCGGGCTGCTCAGGCGCACCCTCAGCGCGGTGCGGTCGGCCGGTGGCGACCACGACTCCGTCACGGCGCTGTACTGGATCGCCGACGACGCGCCCTTCGAGATGCCCGAGCTGGGCGTGCTCGACACGGCGGAACTGCCCACCGCCTGCGACAACCCCGACCGGGCCGGCATCGCCGCGTGGCTGTGCGCGTCGCGGGGCGTCGACCTCACGCAAACCCGCTCGCTCGCGAACCGCGCGCTGACCGCGCCCGCCACGCTGCTCAGTTCCCGGCTGTTCGCGTGCCTCGCGCTGGCGGCCGCCGATGACGTCGCCGAGGCCCTCACCGGTCTGGACGCCGTCGTCGAACAGGCCCGTGGGAAGCGGTTGACCGCGGTGGTGCCGCAGGCGCTGCTGATGCGGGCGAAGGTGCGCGTGATGGCGGGGGACCTGGACGCGGCCGCCGCGGACCTGGAAGAGGCCGTCTCCACCTACCCGCTGCGCAACCTGCATCCGGACGCGCGGCCCATCATGGTCGCGGCGGACGTCCTGCTGAGCATCGAGCGCGGCCATCTCGACCGGGCGATCGCGTTGCGGGCGAGCCTGACGGACGACTGGATCGGGTTCGGCTACGCCCGCACCTTCTTCACCTTCGCCTGCGCCGTGCTCGCCCTCGTGACCGGTGATCCCGTCGAGGCCGCGGCGCGAGCGGACGAGTGCGGCCGCTGGATGCTGTCCAGGCAGTGGGTGAACCCCGCCGCACTGCCCTGGCGATCGGTCGCCGCGGCGGCGCTGAGCGTGATCGGCGAGCACGAGCGCGCCGCCGGGGTGTGCGCGGAGGAGCTCGAGCTCGCCCGGCGCTGGGGCGCGCCCAGCACCGTGGCCAGGGCGCACCTGACCTGTGCGGCGGTCATGGGCGAGGAGGAGCACCTGCACCGCGCCGTCGAGCTGCTCGCCGGTTCCCCGTTCCGGCTGCTGCGGGCGACCGCGCTGCTCGACCTGGCCCAGGCCGCGGGCCCCGGTGCCGAGCTGAAGGAGGCGGGCGAGATCGCCGTGCTGTGCAGGTCGGCTCCGCTGATCGGCAGGGCACGCGGGCTCGGCTGGGAGCCCGGCGCATGACCGGCAGACATCCGGTCGGCGTGCTGCTCGAACGCGACGGCGAGATGCGCCTGCTGAGCAGGACGCTCCAGCAGGCGGGTGACGGCATCGGCGGCGTCGTCGTGCTGGCAGGCCCTCTGGGCAACGGCAAGACCGCGTTGTTGCGCGCGTTGTCCCGCCATCCCGCTGCGGCCTCCTTCTCCGTGCTGTACGCGTCGGCGACGTTGATGGAGCAGGGAGACCCGTACGGCGTCATCCGCCAGCTGCTCGAACCGGTGTCACAGGGCGTGCGGGACGGGCCTCCCGACGAGGTCGCCCAGGGGCTGCTCGGTCTCCTGCGCGACCTCGGCCGGACGCGGCCGCTGCTCCTGCTGGTGGACGACCTGCAGTGGGCCGATCCCCAGTCCTCGGTCGTGCTGGAGACACTGGCCCGCCGCGCCCGTCACCTCGGCGCGGTGATGGTGGTGGCGGTGCGCGAAGGAGACCCGCTCGCCGACCAGCCCGTGGTGGCGTCGATCCTCACGGCGGCCGCGCTGCGCCTGTGCCCCGGACCGCTGAGCCCGTCCGCTGCCGGGAAACTCCTGCGGGCGAGGCTGGGCCGCGCGTGCGACCAGACGTTCGCGCTGGCCTGCCACGCGGCGACCGGTGGCAACCCCCTGCTGCTCACCGCGCTCGCGCTGGCGTGGGCCGTGGACGGCCGGCCACCGGTGGCGGCGAACGCGGACCTCGTGCGCACGCTGCGTCCGTCCCTGGCGAGGGAGAGGCTCGTCGCGTGCATGCGCGCCCTGCCGGAGCCGGTCCGCCGGCTGCTCACGGCCGCGGTGGTGCTGGGGGAGTCCGCCGAGCCGGACGTGGTGAGCGCGCTCGCCGGGCTCGACGAGTCGTCCCGTGCGGAGGCGGTGCGCGGCCTGGGCAGGCTGGGGCTCTTCTCCGGCAACGACTTCGCGCACCCCGTCGCACGTGAAGCGGCCAACGACCTGACGACCGCCGCCGAACGGGACGAGCTGCACCTGCGAGCGGTGCGCCTGCTGCACGACCTGGGCAAACCCGCGGAGTCGGTGGCCCGTCAGCTGCTCGCCGTCTCCGTGCCCCAGGGGGCGTGGGCGGTGGAGGCGCTGCGGGACGCCGCCCACGTCGCACTGCGGCGCGGCGCACCGGAAACGGCCGTGGCGTACCTGCGGCGCGCGTTGCTCGACACCTCGGCCGACGGGCAGGACCGGGCCACTGTGCTGGTCGATCTCGCGAACGCGGAACGCCTGCTGGACGTGCGCGCGGCGGTGCGCACGGTCTCCTACGCGATCGGGTTGTTCCCCGGACCGCGGCAGCGCGCGGCCGCGTTGATCAGGCTCACGCCCGCGGTCATGGGAGACGCGCCGGAGCTCGTCGTCTCCGTGCTGCGCGGGGTGGTCGAGGAGTTCGGCCCCGCGGAACGGCTGGACGGCGTCGACCGCGACCTCGCGTTGCGCCTGGAGGCAAGGCTGCGGTTCATCGGCAGGACGGAGATCTCGCAGCTGGCCAGGTCCTGCGCACGGCTGGAGGAGCTGCAGGCGGGGCGCAACGAGAGCGCGGCGGCCCGGGAGCTGCTGTCGGTGCTGGTCAACGCGGCGACGCTGGCCGCGGTGCGGGTGCCTGCCCGCCGGGTGGCGGCACTGGCCGAACGGCTGCTGGCGCGGGAGCCCGCCTCGTCGGCGCATTCGGCCGGCACGGCACCCCTGCTGGTCACGGCACTCGCCGCGGCCGACGCGGCGGGTGCGGTCGAGGGCTGGCTCGACCGGGCGCTCGGCACCGCCCGGCAGCGGGGCGATGTCGTCGAACAGGCGATGATCCGCACCGAGCAGGCACTGGTCCACCTGGTCCACGGACGCGTGACCGACGCGGCACCGGCGGCGGCCGACGCTTTCGGCCTCGGCGCGTGGAACTGGGCTTCGGTCGGCACTTTCACCGCGGTCGTGTTCGGCGCCGTCGCCTCGCAGCTGGGTGATCCCGCCCTCGTCGACCAGGTGCTCGCCGCGGTGGAGGCGGAGCCGGCGGATCCGTGTCTCGCCGCGGTGATCGGCCTGCTGCGCGCACAGGCGGAGGTCCAGGGCGGCCGGTTCGAGGCGGCGTCGGTGATCCTGACCGACTGCGGCGCGCGGCTGGACCGGGCTGGCTGGCGCAACCCGGTGCTGTTCCCGTGGCGGTCCTCGCTCGCGCTCGTGCAGCTCAGGCTCGGCAACACCTGCGACGCGATCGCACTGGCCGAGGAGGAACGGCTGACCGCGGAGGAATGGGGAGCGCCCTCGGGCACCGGCCGGGCGTTGCGGGTGCTGGGGCAGGTCGTCGGTGGCGAACGCGGGCGGGAGCTGACGGAGCGCGCGGTGCGGGTGCTCCGGTCGTCCGCGCACCGGCTCGAGCTCGTGCACGCCCTGCGCCAGTGGGCCGAGCTCACCGACGATCCCGCCGCCTGGCGGTCCTGCCTCACGGTGGCCGACGAGATCGGTGCCCGGCAGATCGCGCAGCAGGCCCGCACGGCGCTCGTCGTCGGCACACCTGTTCCGGTCGGCGGGAAACTGACCAGATCGGAGCAGAAGGTCGCGATGCTGGCGGTGAGCGGTCGCTCGAACCAGGAAATCGCGGAATTGCTGGCCGTGTCGTCCCGCGCCGTCGAGAAACACCTCACCAACACCTACCGCAAGCTCGGCCTGCGGGGGCGTTCGGAGCTGGCTTCGGCCCTGGAGAGCAGTACGGTCTCCCTCGACGAAGAGTGACACTGCGTGACCGGCGGCATGCTGGTATCGATGCAGAATGGCTAATGCATCGCGATGAGCAGCCCGTTCGAGGGTGAACTGTCCGAGTTGTCCGACCGTACCATCACTCTTCGTGATTTTGCACCGAACCACAGGTGGAACGACACCCCAGTATTTGGTACGGAGCGTTGACCTCATCTTCCGCAGATCACTAATCTTTTCGTAGATCTGTGGAACTCTTCTCGAACTCCCGGCCTCCGGTCCGGGGATTCGAAGAAAACGTGTCGGCAATTCGGGCATCGTGTTTCGCCGACACGGCCGTGTCCTTCGGAAAGGTGCATCGACAATGACGGAAACCGCGGTTGAGCTGAAGTCCTCGGTGGATGTCAGACCCGCTTGCCCGGGTTTGCACGCGGTGGACGACGTCACCCCCTCCGGCCCGGAGGAGTTCCTGGCCAAGGTGCGCGAGGCCGGTGAGAAGTGGACGGGCGAGCGCCAGGACGACCTGGTGGACGTCCTGCTCCGGGCCGCCGGTGACGACCCCGAGCTGGCCGAGCTGGTGCGCGGCAGCGGCTCCATCATCGAGGAGTTCCTCGAAGGCTTCGCGCGCAAGTCCGTGACCCGGCCGAGGAACCTCGCCGCGGACCTGATCGCGGGCCACGAGGTGCCGCGGCCGGTGTTGTACGGCCTCGCGCCGCGCTACCTGATCGTCATCGCCGGCGGCCCCGTCGCGCGACGGGCGGCCACGCTCCGCGCCAAGATCGCCGGTCCCGGGGTGCTCAGCACGCGGCACGACGGCGACCTGGTGCTGCTGGTGCCCGACGTCGACGACGAGCGCACCAGCCGCACCACCGAACACCTCGGCGGGTGCCTGAACGACAACGGCTGGCTCGCCGTCGCGAAGCGCTCCAGGGCCGAGCTCGCGGACGGGTTCCGCGAGGCCTCCGAGGTCATGCGGCTCGTGACCGCCGGCAGGCGCCCCAGCGGGGTGTACCGCCTCTCCGACGTCCTCGTCGAGTACGCGGTGATGCGCCACGAGAAGATCGCCAAGAACCTCGCCGACATGATCAGGCCGTTGCGCGCCCACGCCATGTTGTGGGAGACGCTCACCGCTCTGATCGACGCCGACTACAACCGCAACAGGGCGGCCGGCAACCTCTTCATCCACCGCAGCACGCTCGACTACCGCCTGCAGCGGATCGCGAGCATCACGGGCTGCGACCCCACCAGCGGGCGCGGTGTGCAGCTGCTGACCGCCGCGCTGATCGCGGACTCGCTGCGCTAGTGCCGCGGCCTGGTCCGCAACCCGCCGCCCGTCCGGTGAGGTGGATGAAGGGCGCCTTCATCCACACGAGGTGGATTCCCAGTCGTCCACCGGCACCGACACCAGCACAGGCCCGCGTGG
>NZ_JBEXJN010000121.1:0-11641 GCF_040609115.1 Lentzea sp. NPDC004782 | reverse complement strand
ATCTGGATCTTGCGCTCCTCCGGCGGCGCGGCGATCGGCACGCGGACCTCGAGGATGCCCTTCCGGTACTCGGCGGCGATCTTCGTGGTGTCCGCGCCCGAGGGCAGCGACACGGTCCGGGAGAACGAGCCGTAGCGGAACTCGGAACGGTGCTGGTCCTTCTTCGTCTCCTCCCGCTGGGCGGTGATGGTGAGGGTGCCGTCCGTCGCGCTGACGTCGATGTCCTTCGCGGCGTCCAGGCCGGGCAGCTCCGCGCGGACGACGTAGGCGCCCTCCTCGACGAAGTCCTCGATGTGCATCGGGTGCCGGGTGCCGAACGGCCACGTGGCGTCGAACATCTCCCACAGGTCGGGCAGCAGCGAGCTTGCCTGACGGCGAGCCAGCGAGGTCATGTCGTCTCCTCCTTTCCTCTTGCCCTGCAGCAACTCCAGCTCACCACTGGGGCGGCCCGCAGGACAGGGACCGAAGCGCACGACCGGAGGGCCCTTGGTCACTGGGAGCGAACCGGCCCTGACGTGACGATGAAAGGCGACTCAGGAGGAGGTGGCGGACATGGAGCTCGTGCTGGACCTCGACGGTCTCGACGCACTCATCCACGTGCTGCGCGACGACGGCCGCGTGGTCGTCGGCCCGGTGCTGCGGGACGCCGCGATCACGCTGGCCGAGCTGGGCTCCGCCGCCGACCTGCCGAGCGGGTGGGGTGTCGAGACCGGTCCCGGCCACTACCGGGTGCGTGAACGGGCGGACACCGCGGTCTTCGGCCATTCGGCCGGTCCGCAGTCGTGGAAGCGCTTCCTGCACCCACCGCGCCGCACGCTGATCTCCAGCGACGGCACCGGGTTCCAGCCCGTCGAGGACACCGCGCCGGACTACGCGTTCCTCGGCGTGCGGCCCTGCGACCTCGCCGCCATCACCAAACTCCGCCAGATCGTCGGCGGCAGAACGCCTTTCGTGGTCGCGGCCCAGTGCACCGAGCCCGGCGAGGTGTGCTTCTGCGCCTCGATGGGCTGCGGGCCCGCCGCGGGCCCCGGTTACGACATCGCGCTGACGGAACGGATCGACGCGGCCGGGCACCGGTTCCTCGCCACTTCCGGCTCCGACGAAGGTGCCGCGGCCCTCGCCCGCGTTCCCGCCCGCGCAGCATCGCCGGACGACATCGCGCTCGCCGTCGGGGACGTCGAGGCGGCGGCGCGCAGCATGGGCCGGGCGATGCCCGAGCTGGACCTGCGCGACCTTCTCGCGGCGAACCGCGACTCCGCGCACTGGGAGGCCGTGGCCGAACGGTGCCTCACCTGCGGCAACTGCACGATGGTCTGCCCCACCTGCTTCTGCGTCTCCGTCGAGGACACCACGGACCTCGAGGGGAACGCGGAACGCGGGCAGCGCTGGGCGTCGTGCTTCGAGATCGACTTCTCCTACCTCCACGGCGGCGCGGTGCGCACCTCGGGTGCCGCGCGCTACCGCCAGTGGATGACGCACAAGCTCGGCACGTGGCACGACCAGTTCGGCACGTCCGGGTGTGTCGGTTGTGGACGGTGCATCGCCTGGTGCCCGGCCGGGATCGACATCACCGAGGAAGCAGCCGCTCTTGCGGGAGGTGAGCAACCATGACCACACCCATGACCGGCCTCGACACACTCCCCCTGCTGACGAACCTGTCGCACACGCAGCGCGCGGCAGTGGCGGGGGTCAGCCGGATCGAGACCTACGAGCCGGGCACCCGGCTGTTCGAGGAGGGCGGGCTCGCGGACCAGTGCTGGGTGGTCCTCAGCGGGTGCGTCATGATCGACACGGTGGTGCCCCCGCGCGGCCGGATCGTGCTGCAGAGCATCGGTCCTGGTGAGCTCGTCGGCTGGTCGTGGCTGGTGCCGCCGTACCGGTGGCACTTCGGTGCGACGATCGTGTCCCCCACGCGGGCGGCGGTCGTGGACACCGCGGCGTTGCGCACGCTCGCCGACGAGGACCCGGCGCTGGGCTACCAGCTGTCGCTGATCCTGATCGACGCGCTGCTCAGCCGCCTGCAGGCCACCAGGATGCGGCTGCTCGACCTCTACCGGAACCCCTCATGACGACGTGGGTGCCGACGCCCTACCAGGTGGTGACGCGCACGGTCGAGACCCACGACTCGGTGACCCTGGCACTGCGGCCGGTCGCCGAGTCGTTGCCCAGGTTCCGTCCCGGCCAGTTCGCCATGCTCTACGCGCACGGCGTCGGCGAGGTGCCGATCTCGGTCAGCGGTGTGCCGGACGACGGGACGCTCGTCCACACCGTGCGCGCGGTCGGCGCGGTGAGCCGCGCGTTGCACGGTGCCTTGCCCGGCACGGTGATCGGCGTGCGCGGCCCGTTCGGCACCACGTGGCGGCTCGACGGCGTCGAGGACCTGCTCGTGGTCGCGGGCGGCATCGGGCTCGCCCCGCTGCGGCCGGTGCTCGACCACCCGTGCAGGCGCACCGTGCTCATCGCGGGCGCCCGCACGCCGCAGGACCTGCTGTACGCGGACGAGCTCGCGAAACTGTCCGATGTGGACGTCGTGCTGACCGTCGACCGCGGCGACCACGACTGGCACGGCCGCGTCGGCTTCGTCACCGAACCACTCGCGTCGATCCCGCTCGACCCGGACCGCACCACCGCGCTGCTGTGCGGCCCCGAACCCATGATGCGGTTCTGCGCCAGGACGTTGCTCGGCCGCGGCGTGCCGGCTGCACGGATCCAGGTGTCGCTGGAACGCAACATGCAGTGCGGCATCGGACTGTGCGGGCACTGCCAGCTGGGGCCGTTGCTGCTGTGCCGCGACGGTGCGGTCACCGACTACCCGACGGCCGAACCGCTGCTGCTGGCGAAGGAGCTGTGATGCCGACCATCGCGGTGTGGAAGTTCACCTCGTGCGACGGCTGTCAGCTGACGTTGCTGGACTGCGAGGACGAGCTGCTGCCGTTGACCGAACGCGTGCACATAGCGCACTTCCTCGAAGTCACCGGCGTGAGCGAGCCCGGCCCGTACGACATCTCGATCGTCGAGGGATCGGTCAGCACGCCCGAGGAGGCCGAGCGGATCCGCTGGATCAGGGAGCAGTCGGCGGTGCTGGTGGTCGTCGGCGCGTGCGCGACCTCGGGCGGCATCCAGGCGTTGCGGAACTTCGCCGACGTCGACGAGTTCCGTTCGATCGTCTACGCCCGTCCCGAGCACATCGCGGCCCTGGGGACCTCGACACCCATCTCCGCGCACGTCACCGTTGACCACGAACTGCGCGGCTGCCCGATCGACAAGGGGCAGCTGCTCGAAGTGCTCACCGCGCTGCTGGCCGGTCGAGCGCCCGATCTGCCCGACACCAGCGTGTGCACCGACTGCAAGCGCCGCGGCCTCACCTGCGTGCTGGTCGCGCGCGGCACGCCGTGCCTCGGTCCGGTGACCCACGCCGGTTGCGGCGCGCTGTGCCCCGCGGTCGACCGCGGTTGCTACGGCTGCTTCGGCCCGATGAACAAGCCCAACGTGCCCGCGCTCGTGCCGTTGCTGCGGCGCAGCGGCATGGGCGACGACGAGCTGCACCTGGTGTTCCGCACCTTCAACGCCAACGCGGAGTGGTCATGACCCATCGCGCCAATCGCACGCTGCAGGTGGCCGGGCTCGCCCGTGTCGAAGGCGAGGGCGCGCTGCACGTGCGCACCGTCGACGGCGAGGTGGACCGCGTCGAGCTGAACATCTACGAACCGCCCCGGTTCTTCGAGGCGTTCCTGCGCGGCCGGGACTTCCGCGAACCCCCGGACATCACCGCGCGCATCTGCGGCATCTGCCCGGTGGCGTACCAGATGAGCGCGTGCCTGGCCCTGGAGGACGCGTGCGGCGTGCAGGTCGACGGTCAGCTGCGGGCGTTGCGCCGCCTGCTCTACTGCGGCGAGTGGATCTCCAGCCACACCTTGCACATCTGCCTGCTGCACGCACCTGACTTCCTCGGCTTCCCGGACGGCATCGCCATGGCGGGCGCGCACCGGGCGCTGGTCGAGCGCGGGCTGGCGTTGAAGAAGGCCGGCAACCAGATCATGGACACGATCGGCGGGCGCGCGATCCACCCGGTCAACGTCCGCGTCGGCGGCTTCTACCGCGTGCCCGCACCGGAGGAGCTGCGGCCGCTCGCCAGGACGTTGCGGCAGGCGCTGTACGACGCGCTGGGCACCGTCGAGTGGGTGGCCGGGTTCGACTTCCCCGACCTCGACGTGCCGCACGACCTGATGGCGTTGCGCGACACCGACGGCTACCCGATCGACGGCGGCACCCCGCACGTCAGCACCGGCCTCACGTTCCCCGTCGCCGCGTTCGGCGACCACGTGGTGGAGCACCAGGTCCCGCACTCCACGGCGTTGCACGCGCGGCTGGACGACCGGGTGTTCCTGGTCGGCCCGCTGGCCCGCTACAGCCTCAACTCCGACCGCCTCTCCCCCGTCGCCCGCGAGGCCGCCACGGCGGCCGGGCTCGGCGCGGTGTGCCGCAACCCGTTCCGCAGCATCGTGGTGCGGGCCGTCGAGGTCGTGTACGCGATCGAGGAGGCGTTGCGGATCATCTCGTCCTACGAGCGTCCGGACAGGCCGTTCGTCGAGGTGCGCCCCCAGGCCGGGGTCGGGCACGGCGTCACGGAGGCGCCGCGGGGCCTGCTGTACCACCGCTACGAGCTCGGCGCGGACGGGCGGATCCTCAGCGCCGACATCGTGCCGCCCACGTCGCAGAACCAGTCGGCGATCGAGGCGGACGTGACGCGGGTGGTCCGGTCGCACCAGCACCTCGACGACCACGCGCTGCAGTCGTTGTGCGAGCAGACGATCCGCAACTACGACCCGTGCATCTCGTGCTCGGCGCATTTCCTCGACTTCACCAGGGACCACGCGTGAGCGCCGTGGTGATCGGGGTCGGCAACGAGTTCCGCCGCGACGACGGCGTCGGCCCGGCCGTGGCCCGCGCGCTCGCCGCCACCGGGATCCGCGCGGAGATCAGCGACGGAGACCCCGTGCGACTGATGGAGGCGTGGGACGGCGCCGAGATCGTCGTGATCGTCGACGCCGTCCGCTGCACGCCCTCGGTTCCCGGCAGATGGCACCGGACGACGTTGCCGCACACCGTTCCGGTCGCCAGCTCGCACGGCTTCGGGGTGCCGGAAGCCGTGGAACTGGCCGAGGCGCTCGACCGCCGTCCCGAGGAACTCGTGATCTACGCGGTCGAGGTGGCCGACGTCGGCTTCGGCACCGGGCTGAGCCCCGCCGTCGCCGCCGCCGTCGCCCCGCTGGTCGCCGCCGTGCGCGCCGAACTGATCAGTTGTGCAACTTGACCAAGCGGCCCTGCAGCTGGCCGTGCACCGCGTCCACGGCCTCCTCGAACGTCGGCGCCTCGGCCTTCGCGACCACGGCCGTGCCGTTGACGTCGAGGTTCGCGTGCACGGCGATCGTGCGCGGCCCGGTCCTGGTGAGCCGGACGTGAGCGAACTCCGTCGGTCGCGGCGCGTAGCGGGCCAGCGGGGCGATCTTGTCGTGCGCGTACCGCTTCGCGTCGGCCGCGATGCCGTCGCCGAGCTCGACCACGACGTTGCCGATCTCCGCCGCACCTGCGTGCTTCATCCAGACCTCCATCGGTGTGCTACCTGACTCGACCGTAGGCAGCTACCGGGCTGCCTCCGAGTGCCTTCGGACTCCACTCGCACCGGGACCTGAGGCCCTGTCGCGTGACGGGCCCGCTGCTCGACGCTGGCAGCACCCACACGACTCCCAGGAGCGCTGATGAAGGTCGACGAGCTGATCGCGAAGACGAAGGACTCCCTGGAGGCGAAGAAGGTCTACGCCGAGCCGTACGAGAAGGACGGGATCACCGTGATCGCCGCCGCCACCGTCTCCGGCGGGTCGGGAGGCGGCACGGGACGCGACGACAAGGGCCAGGAGGGCGAGGGCGGCGGCTTCGGCCTGACCGCGAAGCCCACCGGGGCGTTCGTCATCATCGACGGCAAGGTGCGCTGGGAGCCGGCGATCGACGTGAACCGCCTGATCGCCACCAGCGGTGCGGTCGCCATCGCCGCCCTGTTCGTCGCTTTGCGCATCGTGAAGGCGAAGATGCGGTGACCCCGCTCGTGGGCGCGCGCCGATCACGACCCCGGTGACAGGTCTCCGGCGTCCACCGCCGTTCCCGGCTCGTCGCCGCCCGCGTCGAACCGGAACGGCGGGTAGGTGTCCGTCATCAGCGCGGCGTAGGCGGCCACGCGCAACGCCCAGCGGTCCATGCCGAGCACGAAGTCGAACAGTCCCGCCGGGTACCGGCCGGTGAACAGCAACGCCACCCCCGCGAAGAACGCCGTCAGGCCGACCAGGCCACCGCCGGAGTGGTAGATGGTCTGCCCGGTCTGGTACGCGACGTAGCTGCTGCTGCCGACGAAGAACCCCACGACTACGTAGTGCGGGATCGCGAGCAGCCACCACTTCACCAGCACCAGACCGCGGGACAGGTGTTCGGGGTAGGCGATGTCGAGCGTCGCCGGGTAGTCCGGCTCGGCGCCCAGGCTGAACGGCGGATAGCGGTCCGTCGCCAGCGCCCCGTAGGTGTAGTACGCGACCCGCCACGACCAGCGCAGCACGCCGGCATTGAAGTCGAACAACACCCGCGGATAGCGCCCGGTGAACAGGATCGCGAAGAACGCCACCACGCTGAACACCGCGAAACCCACCCACAGGAACACGAGCACCAAGTAGTGCGGAATCGCCAGGAACCACTTCACCAGCCACAACCACCGGCTCAGGCCGGAGTCGAGCCGCGCGTGCACGTGCACCGGGTAACCGGTCGCCGCCGTGGTCATCATGTCCCCCCTGTCGGGTGTCCCAGGATGCTCCGACGGTGGCCGGAGCATGTTGTGCACCAGCGTGTTGTCCACAGCCCTCAGCAGGCGACCCGCATGCCCCGCACGCCGGGCACCGTGCGCACGAGCGCCTCGACCACCCTGCGCTCCGCCACGTCGGCGAACTCACCGGCCACGATCACCTCGCCGTCCAGCACCGACACCGTCCACCGTGGACTGCCGCTGTACGCGCGCAGCGCGGTGTCCACCCGCGCCGCCAGCACGGCGTCGGCGGGGGTGAGCGTGCGGAGCAGGTCACTGCGGCTCACCACGCCGACGAGGACGTTCTCCTCCGCGACGATCGGCAGGCACCGCAACCGCTCCGACAGCATCGTCGAGGTCAGTTCCGCCGGGCTGGCGCTCATCGGAGCGCTGATCACCGAACGGCGCATCACCCGCGACACCGGGGCGTTGGAGGTCTCCGCGGACATGCCGGCCAGCAACAGGTCGGCGCCGGACACGATGCCGACCAGCCGGTAGTCGTCGTCCACGACCGGCAGGGCGGAGAACCCGCGGTCGCCGAGCATCGCGCTCGCCGCCCGAACCGTGGTGTCGGGGTGCACCGCGACCGCCGGGCTGGACATCACATCTGCTGCGTTCATACCGTCGAGCGTCTGCCTCACCTGAGCGCCGCGGCAGTGCGATAGGCCATGCCCGCGAAGTGACGTAGGTCCCTGCGCGCCACCTCATCACGCCATTGCGCCCGCGAGGATCAGGACCTTGGTCTCTGCTTGCGCCATTGCGGCCGTAGCACCGTTGGGACATGAGCACCAAGCTGACGACGAGCACCTGGACGACCTGGTTCACCCTGGTGACGGCCGGCGAGTTCGCCGGTTTCCTCGTGCCCGCCATCACCGGCGCGCTGACCTCGTCCGGCCCGCTGCTCGTGCTGGCCGGCGTCGCGGAGGGCACGGTGCTCGGCGCGGCGCAGTGGTTCGTGCTGCGCCGCCTGGTCCACCGGCTCAGGGCCCTCGACTGGATCGGCGTCACGGCACTGGCCGCGGGCTTCGCGTGGGCCGTCGCGATGCTCACCGTCCACTACAGCGAACCGCTCGGCACGCTGCCGCTCGCGGTGCTGCTCCCGCTGGCGGCGGTCGTCGGCGCGGGAGTCCTGCTGTCCATGGGCGTCGGGCAGTGGCTCGTGCTCCGCCACCACCTCGACGGCGCGTCCGCGTGGGTGTGGGCCAACGCGCTCGCCTGGTGCGGCGGCCTGGCCGTGTTCACCGTCTTCACGACGCCCCTGTGGCAGCCGGGCCAGCCGCCCGCGCTCATCGCCCTCATCGGCGCCGCCGGCGGTCTGCTGATGGCGGCCACGATGGCCGCGATCACCGGTGTCGCGCTCGTCCGCCTCCGGTACGGCCGCTGATCAGGCGGTCTGGCGCAACGCGGCCTCGATCGCCTCGGTGATCGCCGCGTCCTCCGGCTCGACCGTCGGCCGGAACCGCGCCAGCACCTGCCCGTCGCGCGACACCAGGAACTTCTCGAAGTTCCACTGCACGTCGCCCGCCGCACCCTCGGCGTCGGCGTGCCGCACCAGCTCCTGGTACACCGCGTGCCGCCTGGGACCGTTGACCTCCACCTTCTCGTAGAGGGGGAACGACACCCCGTAGGTCGTCGAGCAGAACGTGGCGATCTCCTCGGACGTGCCCGGCTCCTGGCCCGCGAACTGGTTGCACGGGAAGCCGACCACGGAGAAGCCCTCCGCCCCGTACTTGTCCTGCAGGCGCTCCAGACCCGCGTACTGAGGGGTGAGGCCGCAGCGCGAGGCCACGTTGACGATGAGGGACACCTTGCCCCGCAAGGCGCTCAGATCGCTCGGCTCGCCCGCGAGGGTGGCCACCGGGATGTCGTAGATCTCCATGCCGCCAACGTAGTGCGGTGTCCAGGTGACAGGGGGAGGCGGGGCATGGCCGGGGGTCGCTGTGGTCGTGATCCGGGGCGGGGAACGCACCTTGCCGCCGGGGTCTTCCGGTCGCCGGTTCCGGGACGTAGGTCCTGCCGCGGACGCGACGTTGCGATCTGCGATCACCCGCGGCTGATCGCGGAACCTGGAGCGGTTGACCACACCGTCCCACTCCCGAGGAGCCACCTGTGCTTTCCGCTGCTTCAGCTGCCGTTGTGCGCGCGACCCTGCCCGTCGTCCGCGACCACGCGACCGAGATCACCGCGGAGTTCTACCCGTCGATGTTCGCCGCGCACCCGGAGCTGCTGAACCTGTTCAACCAGGGCAACCAGGCGAGCGGGAAGCAGCAGGTCGCACTGGCCGCCGCGGTGGTCGCGTACGCGCAGCACCTGCTCGACGGGACGCCGTTCGGCCCGATCGCGGACCGCATCGCGCACAAGCACGTCTCGCTCGGGGTGCGGCCCGACCAGTACCCGATCGTCGGCAAGCACCTGATCGGCGCTGTCGCCACCGTGCTCGGTGATGCGGTGACACCCGAGGTCGCGGCCGCGTGGGACGAGGTCTACTGGCTGTTCGCGGTGTCGCTGATCGCCGCCGAGGCACGGCTGTTCCAGAGCGCGGGCGTCACCCCGGAGGCGTTGTGGCGTCCGTGGCGCGTGGCGAAGCGCGATGACGAGGCGGTCGACACGGTGTCGTTTACGCTGGTGCCGGACGACGGCGGGCCGGTGCCCGCGTTCGAGCCCGGGCAGTACGTGTCCGTGGCGGTCGACCTGCCGGACGGGCACCGGCAGCCGCGGCAGTACTCGTTGTCGCAGGCGCCGGGCCGCGGCGAACTGCGCATCACCGTGCGGCGGGTCGCGGGCGGTGCGGTGTCGAACTTCCTGCACGACCACGTGCACGCCGACGACACGTTGCTCGTCGGTCCGCCCGCCGGTGAGGTCACGCTGGAACACGGTGACCGGCCCGTGGTGCTGATCAGCGCGGGCATCGGCATCACGCCGATGCTGTCGATGCTGGACCACATCGCCGCCACGCAACCGGACCGCACGGTCGTCGCCGTGCACGCCGAGCACTCGTCCGACCGGCACGCGCACCGCGCCGAGTACGCCCGCTTCCAGCCGTTGACCTGGTACGACCGCGGTGACGAAGGAGGCCGCGTCGAGGTCGACCTGATTCCCCTGCCCGCCAACGCGATCGCCTACCTGTGCGGTCCGGTCGAGTTCATGCGCGACGTGCGCGCGGCACTGCTGCACCGCGGTGTGCCTGCCGACGACATCCGGTACGAGGTGTTCGGGCCCGGCATGCTCGAACGGTGAGCCGCGTGGTTCCCGCAGGGGGCGGGATGCGCCCGCCCCCTGCGGTTCTCAGGCCTGCTGGGCCGCGACGTCGACGATCCAGGTGACGCCGAACCGGTCGGTCAGCATCCCGAAGGCGGGTGCCCACTGCGCCGGGCCGAACGCCTCGATCACCGCGGCACCGTCGGCGAGCCCTGCCCAGATCGGCGTGACCTCGTCGACGCTCTCGCCGCGCACGGAAAGGAAGAACCGCTCGTCGGTGACGGTGGTGCCGTTCTCCCGCCGCGTGGTGGGCGCGTTCGCCGGGAGCGGCTCGTCGGCTCCCGGCACGTCGTAGGCCATGACGCGGAAGCCGTTGTCGGCGACGACCTCGCCGAACACCACGTTCTTCGCGCCCGGCACCTCGGCGGGCATCCCGAAGTCGCCGTACGTGACGACGTTGATCTGCCCGCCGAACACCGAGCGGTAGAACTCCAGCGCCTCCCTGGCCTGGCCGCGGAAGTTCAGGTGGGTAACTGCGTTGAGTGACATGAGAGGGACTTTGTCAGCGGTAGAGGACAGGGAACGTCCGCTACTCGTGCCAAGCTGAAAACATGCCGATCGCCGCCTCGACCGCCACCTCCGGCCGTCTGCTGTCGCTGCTGTCGTTGCTGCAGGTCCGCCGCGACTGGCCGGGCGTGCTGCTCGCCGAACGGCTGGGTGTCAGCGAACGCACCGTGCGCCGTGACGTCAACCGCCTGCGCGAGCTCGGCTACCTCGTCCACGCGGTCAAGGGCCCCGACGGCGGCTACCGGCTCGAAGCGGGCAGCCGGCTGCCGCCGCTGCTGTTCGACGAGGAGCAGGCGATCGCGCTCGCGGTGGCGTTGCGGATCGCCGTCGGCACCGGGGCGGGCATCGAGGAGGCCGCCGCCCGCGCGCTGACCACCGTGCGTCAGGTCATGCCGTCCCGGTTGCGGCAGCGCATCGACGCCCTGCAGGTCGAACCGGCGGGCCGCGGCACCCAGGTCGACCCCGAGCTCCTGCTTTCGTTGAGCAGCACCATTCGCTCGTGCGAGGAGCTCCGGTTCGACTACCGCTCTCCCGGCCGCCCGGACTCCCCGCAGCGCGTCCAGCCGCACCACCTCGTCGTCCGCGCCGGCCGCTGGTACCTCGTGGGCTGGCACCCGGACCGCGCGGACTGGCGGACGTACCGGGTCGACCGGATGACGCCCCGCGTGCCCACCGGACCGCGTTTCACCCCCCGCGAGGTGCCCGGCGGTGACGTCACGGCCTTCCTGTCGGCGCGGTTCAAGGGCTCCGGCAGCGCCGGCACCTGGCCCTGCCGCGGCGAGGTGGTCCTCGGCCTGCCGCTGGCCGACGTGGCCCCGTTCGCCGGCGACGGCACGGCCGAGGAGGCCGGTCCCGGCAGGACCCGCCTGCTGACCGGCTCGTGGTCGTGGGCCGCGCTCGCCGCGAGTCTGGCGCGCTTCGACACCGAGATCGAGGACTGGAACGCGGACGGCTCGGCGGGGCTCGGGTGCGACTGCGGTTCGGGGAGGCGAACAGCCACCACTCTCCGGCCAGCCCGCGGGCCTGGCGGTT
>NZ_JBEXJN010000120.1:0-11647 GCF_040609115.1 Lentzea sp. NPDC004782 | reverse complement strand
GCGCCTTCATCCACGTCAGGTGGATGAAGGCGCCCTTCATCGACAGCAGGCGTGCCGCGCTAGGCGACTGAGGTGTAGCGCCCCTGGTGCCGCACCAGGGGCGCGGCGATGTCCGAGTGCGTGATGTCCAGCGGTTCGCCGACGAGCGCGATGTGGTCGCCGACCGCGATCCTTCGCGCGGTCCGGCACCGCAGCCGCACCGGCGCGTCCAGGAGCAGCGGCACGCCGTCCTCGTCCGGCCGCCAGCGGGTCCCGGGCCCGAACCGGTCGACGTTCTTGGTGGCGAACAGGTCCGCGAGCCCGGTCTGCGCCGCGTCCAGCAGGTGCACGGCGAACAGCGGCGCGGTCCGCAGCACCGGCCACACCGATGCGCCCTCACCGATCCACACGACCACCAGCGGCGGTTCGAAACTGGCCGAGGTGAAGGAGGACACCGTCGTGCCCACCGGCCCGTCAGCCCCATGAGCCGTGACGATCGTGACGGCCTGAGCGTGGTGCCTCAACGCGTTGCGCAGCTGTTCCTTCATCGCAGCACCTTCAGCGCGTCCAGGTCGAAGTCCGTCACGTCGGCGGGCAGCGAGGCCTCGTTGAGGAACAACGCCTGCGGCACCACGGCACCCAGCTCGGCCAGCACCGGCCGCAGGTGCACCTCGACGGCCAGCGCGTGCTTGTCCGACGCGGCGATCTGCAGCGGCACGACCACCTTGCCGCGCAACCACCCGGACGGCGCCTGGTCCAGCACGGCCTTCAACAGCCCGGTGTACGCGGCCTTGTACGTGGGTGTCGCGACCACCAGCACATCGGCCTGGCCCAGCGTCTCCAACGCGGCCTTGATCGTGTCCGGTTCCGTGAACACGGCGGCCGCCAGCGTCGCCGCGTCCACCACCGGGCCCTCGACGGGCACGCCGAGCGTCGAGGCGAGGGCCTCGCGCAGGGCCAGGGCCGCCTGCAACGTGCGCGAGGCGGGCCGCGGGTTGCCGACCAGAACACCGATCTGCGTCATGCGTCCAGCACAGCCGCAAGCCGGGGGACCGTCAACCCGCGTCCACCACGCGGGATCAGTGCGAAATCTCTTTCGCGACCCACGAGTTGATGGCATCGACCCGCGCGTAGATCGCCGGTGTGTTCGGCCGCGCGCAGCCGTCGCCCTTCGAGACGAGACCGATCAGCTTGCCACCCGCGACGAACGGTCCGCCGGAGTCACCGTTGCACGCGTCGATGCCGCCCTTCATCACCGCGGCGCACATCATCGAGCGGTTCTCGTAGAAGTCGTTGCCCTCGTCGTCCTTGCCCCAGTACGCGCGGCACGTCTCGTCGTCGAGGACCGGGATCGACGCCTTCATGAGATAACCGTTGGTGCTGCCGCCTTCCTTGACCGCACCCCAGCCCATCACGGTGGCCGACTTGCCGGGTGCGTACAGGTGCCGGTCGGCCGTGCCGGCCATCCTGATCGGCTTCTGCTTGAGCGACCGGTCGAGCGTGAGCACCGCCGAGTCGAACGAGATGCCGTCGTACTTGGGGTTGATGACGATCCTGGTGAGCTTGGCGACGACGCCCTCGTCGACGCTGTGGACGTTCTCCCGTCCCGCCACGACCACGCGCTTGTCGAGCGGGATCGGCTTCGGCCCCGTCACGCCCTCGTCCACGCAGTGCGCGGCGGTGAGGATCTTGTCCGGCGCCACGACCACACCGGTGCAGAACGGGAGTCGCGTGTCGCTCGTCGGTGCCAGGTACACCGCGAACGGGTTGTCCTCGATGGACGCTCGCGTGCCGCCGACCACCTGGGCGGACGGATCCGCGACCGCCGTGCCCGCCGCCGTCAGCGCGAGCAGGACTGCCGCGATTCCACCTCGTAAAAGCATTCGCCGTTCCTTCCGCGGGGAACTTCGTTACGCGGCAAGGAACGGCGAACGATCCGTCTCAGTTCGGCGTCGTAACTTAGGAAACGGCGTCGGCCGCCGAACGTCCGGCGACGCGCCCGGAGAACAGGCAGCCGCCGAGGAACGTTCCTTCCAGCGCGCGGTAGCCGTGCACACCGCCACCACCGAAACCGGCGGCCTCACCGGCGGCGTAGAGCCCCGGCAACGGCCGGCCGGACGCGTCGAGCACCCGCGACGACAGGTCGGTGTGCAGGCCTCCCAGCGTCTTGCGGGTGATCACCGACAACCGCACGGCGATCAGCGGACCGGCCTTGGGGTCGAGCAACCGGTGTGGCTCGACCACGCGGATCAGCTTGTCGGTCAGGAAGTGCCGCGCTGCGCGGATCGCGTTGACCTGCATGTCCTTGCCCAGGCCGGAAGTCACCTGACGGTCGCGCTCGACGATGATCTTCTCCAGCGCGGCGGCGTCGATGCGGTCGTCCCCGGTCAGCGCGTTCATGCCGCGCGCCAGGTCCGCGACGGTCCCGGCCTGGATGAACTCCGCGGACTTCCGCGCGAACGCCTCGACCGGTGCCACCGCGCCCGGCAGTGCGCGCTTGAGCACCGCGCGGGTGTCCTTGCCGGTCAGGTCCGGGTTCTGCTCGGAGCCCGACAGCGCGAACTCCTTGCCGATGATCTTCTTGTTCAGCACGAACCACGAGTGCTCGTGGCCGTGCGTCGTGATGTGCTGCAACGACCCCAGCGCGTCGAAGCCGGGGAACAGCGGGATCGGCAGCCGATTGCCGTCCGCGTCGAGCCACAGCGGCGACGGGCCGGGCAGGATGCGGATGCCGTGCCTGCTCCACACCGGCGCGTAGTTCGCGATGCCCTCGGGGTAGTGCCACATGCGGTCGGCGTTGATGATCGACGCGCCCGCCTTCTGCGCGACCTCCATCATGTGCCCGTCCACGAAGTCCGGCACACCGGAGAGCATGAACTTCGGCGGCGTGCCCATCCGCTCGGGCCAGTTCCTCCGCACCAGGTCGTGGTTGCCGCCGATGCCGCCGGACGTGACGATCACGGCCTGAGCCGAGAGCGAGAAGTCGCCGGCGACCGTGCGCGAGCTGGGTTCGGCACGGCCGACGGACGAAGGCTCCAGCACCTCGCCGGAAACCCCGTCGCACACGCCGTTGGAGACGTTGAGGTGGGTGACCCGGTGCCGGAACTTCAGCGTGACGAGCCCCTTGGCCACGCCCTCCCGCACCCGGCGCTCGAACGGCTCGACGACACCGGGCCCGGTGCCCCAGGTGACGTGGAACCGCGGCACCGAGTTGCCGTGCCCGTTGGCCAGGTAGCCGCCGCGCTCGGCCCACTGGACGAACGGGAACCAGCGCATCCCCATGTTGTGCAGCCACGCGCGTTTCTCGCCACTCGCGAAGTCCACATAGGCCTGTGCCCACAGCCGCGGCCAGTGGTCGCTGTCCCGGTCGAACGCGGCCGAGCCCATCCAGTCCTGCAGCGCGAGGTCGTGCGAGTCCTTGACCCGCAGCCTGCGCTGCTCGGGGGTGTCCACCATGAACAACCCGCCGAACGACCACCAGGCCTGACCGCCGAGCGTCGCCTCCGGCTCCTGGTCCAGGAGAATGACCTTGCGACCCGCGTCCGCGAGCTCTGCGGTCGCGACGAGACCTGCGAGGCCCGCGCCGACGACGATGACATCCGCGTCATGTGCCATCGACCGAGTCTAGGTCCACCGCTGGTCACGCACGAGACCTGAATTTCGTTCACTTTCTGGGGAGTGGCTCACATGACCTTCCGACCGGCTTCCGAGGTGGGCTTCAGCACGAAGACCGCCCGTTTCGTGGCACCCGGATCGGTGACGAACGGTGAGTTCGGCCTGTTCGAGTGGCGCATGGACGCCCACCAGCCGGGCCCGCGCCCGCACTTCCACAAGACCTTCTCCGAATCGTTCTACGTGCTCGAAGGCGAGATCTCGCTGTACGACGGCGACGAGTGGATCAAGGGCGGCGAGGGCGACTTCCTGTACGTGCCGCCGAACCGGCCGCACGCGTTCCGCAACGACAGCGACGCGCCCGTCCGGATGCTGATCCTGTTCTCGCCCGGCATCGCCCGCGAGAACTACTTCCTGGAGCTCGGGGACGCCAAGAACCTCGGACCGGAGGAGCTCCGGGCGTTCTACGAGCGCCACGACCAGTACAACCTGCCTGAGTGCTGATGCCGCCCGTGAGGTCGATGAAGGGCTCCTTCATCCACGTGAGGTGGATGAAGGAGCCCTTCACCGGCCAAAGCGGTGGTCTGGACTGAGGGTGCCGCCGACCGCCACGCCCGGTGAGGGGGGTTTCCGGTGTGCCGGCCGACGGCGGGTTGACCGCGGCGCGAGCACGCGACGCCTGCGGAAGGGCTTTTCCGACCTGGGGGTGTCGGATCGCCCCGGCGAGCAGCTCGAGCGCTCGCGGCCAACCACATCGTTGAACGTACAACCGGAGCGTGGTGTTCCGGTCGGCCTTCACTGTGACCGGGCTCAATTCCTTCAGGTTCCCTTCAGGTTGGACCGGGGTATGTCACCTCATGTGACGGATGAGCTGCCCACGATCACCAACCTCGCCGACCTGGTCGGCCTTCTGGGTGACGACGTCTACGTGCGCTGGTCGAAGGGCCCGGACGCGGACGCCGCCTCGACGTCACGCGACTCGCTGACCGGCGTGGACCTGCCCGGCCTGTCCGCGAGCCCGTTGCGCATCGAGCCGTGGTGGGGCGACCGCTCCCACGAGCTGTGGGTCGCGCGCCGGCTGTACGACTACCGCCACCTGCGTGACCTGCGCGGCCCCGACGTTCGCGCGTGGGTGTTGCGCGGCGAGGAGGTGGGCCGCGGCCCGGACAACGAACCCCTGGTCCGCTGCCTGGAGCCGCTGGCGTGGGTGGCCGACGAGGCGTTGGCCGAGTGCTCGAAGCTGGTCGACGCCCAGCACTCCGAAGAGTGGGGCCCGCTCGACCGGTCTAGCTCAGATCGCTGAGCTTGCGTTCCGCGGCCTTGCGGGCCTTCTCCGCGGCCGCCGTGACCCGCTTGGCGTCCTCCAGCCGTTCCGCGGCCCGGTCGAACGCCCGCTGCGCCGCCAGCTGGTCGGCCTGCGCCTCCCCGAGAGCCTGCTCGGCCTCGTCCAGCGCCTGCTGCGCCTCCGCGCGCTTGCGCTCCTGCCGTTCCCTGCGCTTGCGGGCCAGCGCGTCCTCACCGTCGCTCGGCGCGGGTTCGGGCACCGGCAGCGCGAACCCGAACCCGGAGTACTCCAGCGCCTTCGTGAGGTGCCCGGCACGCACCTGCTCGGCCGACTCGGGGTCGGACATCGCGGCCGTCAGCGTGTTGCGCACCTGCGTGACGGCGTCGTCCGCGAGCGGCCCCGTCAGCTCCAGCGTGCGGTAGACCAGCGTCTCCAGCAGCTCCTTGCGCTTGCGACCCAGCTCGCGCATGGTCAGCTGCGCCGTGGACAGCCCCAGCGCCTCCTCGAGGCCCTCCGGCGCGTCCCGCACCAGCCGGTTCACCGCCCACGCGCCCACGGTCGGCTTGCGCAGGTCGGCGATGGCCTTCGCGACGTCCTTGTCGTCTGCCTGCTTGGCGGCGGCGTTGCGGGCCGCGGTGAACTCCTTCGGGGGCAGCCCGTAGAGCTCGTCGGCGACCAGCTTGAGGTCCATGCGCGCAAGGTAGCGCCTGATCAGCCGTCAGTCCTGCTGAATCGACTCAAGCGCCGCTTCCAGCATCGCGGTGACCACGTTGCCGTCACCGTGCTGCGTCAGGGCGGTCACCAGCGCGCTTTCCAGCATGGACCTGGCCCGCTCCGCCTGGCCGCTGACGAAGAGGGCCATTCCGAGCTTGGCCACCCCCACGAGAGTGAGTGGATGATCGGGGCCGAAGGTCTCCTGATACGCGGTCCACGCTCGCTCGTGGACCAGCAGCGCATCCTGGTGACGACCCGACATGCCGTAGGCGTCACCGAGCGCCGAGAGGGTGTCGATCGTCGTGCTGTCCCGCGCTCGTTCGGCCGGTTGCTTCTGGATGATGTCCTCAAGAACCGCGACTGCCTCTTCCGCTCGTTCGGCCTCCAAGTACACCTGTGCGAGATCGAACAGCGCTTGTTCACAATCCGCGTCGCTCAGCGGCTGATCCCGCCACTGCTCCATCGCTTGTTCGAGCACGGCAATGGCCTCGTCGGTCCTGGCGAGTGTGCGGTAGCACCGGCTCAGCATCAGCACCGTGGTGAGCGTGACCGGCTTCTCCTCGCCGAGCTTCGTCCGCAGCTCGTTCACCAGTGTCTCCGCCCCGGCTCCCCCTGCGAAGGCTACGGCCTGCCGTGCGTTGTGCACCAGCGGATGGTCGTCGCCGAGACAAGCGATGGCGTTCTGGTAGGTCGTCTCCACGAGGGCGGCTGCGAGTGAGAGGTATCCGTGCCTTCCCAGGAAGGTCACTTCCCACAGTCGCAACGCTATCGCCGGTTCGGCCACCTCCAGTGGGCTCGCTGGATAGACGTGCGGCCACAAGGCCTCGATCTGACGGACCAGTTCGTAGCTGATCTGGCGCTGTTTCCAGAGGTCGTTGCCGACCAGGCTGATTCGGTACGTGAGGAGGCCGATCGCGTCCAACACCGCGTCCCCGCCCTGGCTGCGGTCGCGGATCACGCGCTGGACCAACCGGTGCATGATCACAGACGAGTCGCCGGCGAACTCCACCAGTGACGCGTCGTGCAGTGCGACCAACTCGTCGTCAACCTCATCGCCCAGGATCTCCCTGGACACGCCGTCCGGGGACAGCACGGACAGCACTCCCATGACTTTGTTGTCCTGGAATGGTTCCAGCGCCATCAGGATCGCGGTGGCCGCGCCGAGCGGATACGGGTCGCCGTCCCGTCGGCTCAGCTGCTTCTCGGCCGGGAACTTCCGGAAGTTCTCCAGATACTTCGCGAAGTTCCAGCGGGCGGCCCTGATCCGTGCTGCGGCCTGTGCGAGAGCCAGCGGCAGATACCCGACCTCGGCAGCGAGCTCAGCGGCCAGCGGGTCGTCGAGCCCGGTGGCGTCGCGCAGGAACTGCAGTGCGGTCTCGGGGGAGAACACCTCCACCGGAACCTCGTCACCGATCTGCGACCCCCGCGAGGTACTGGTGATCACGACCTGAGCGGGTCCGACGGACGGCAGATACGGCTTGATCGCGTCCAGCGACACCACGTTGTCGAACACCAGCAACGCCGGTCCGGAACGGGTCTGCAGATGGTTGCGCACACGTGCGGCGATGATCTCCGGGCTGTCTTCTGGCTGGTAGAGCCCAAGTCTGTCGGCGAGTTCGACCAACCCTGCCCTGATCTGGTCGGGCGTTTCCGCACCGATCCACGCCACCAGCCACCCGTCGAGCACCCGCTGCCGAGCGAGGGCGGCCGCGACCTGCGTCTTGCCCACGCCGCGCGGCCCCGTCAGCACGCAGACCGGCGAACTCAACAACGCGAGGGCGGGAGGCGTTTGGAAGTTGGGAGGTTCGTGCGGGATCAGTCCGGTGACGACCTGGTCGGCAGGCACCGCGGGCAGGCCTCGGAACGAGGCCGACAGCGGCAGATCCTGGTTTCGCACCGAACAATGCTAAGTGGTACACAGGATGGGGAGATGCACACCAGGTGGAGATGGGTCCTCGTCGGGCTCGGCGGGGCAGTGGCCGCCGCCGGACCGATCGCGATGGCGGACGGCCCCTGGTACGCCTACTTCTTCGGCGGCCTGTGGTTCCTGATGGGCGGCACGGTCGCGTGGCGCAGCTTCCGCATGGGCACGAAGCTGACGGCGGAAGGCATCGCGTCGAACAGTCTCGACCGGCAGGTGACCATTCAGTGGTGTGACATCCAGGCGATCGAACCTCACCGCCGGCGCAACCTGGTCTTCTTCCACACCATCGCGCCGATTGTCAGGTCGCGTCACGGCAAAGAGACGCTGACCGAGCTGAGCCTGCTCTCGATCAAAAAGGACGTCGTGCCCGAACGCACGGGGCGTCAGGTGGCCGAGTTGCAAAATGCATTGCGCCACCATCGCGCGAACTGCGCGGCCTGTGGTGCACAGCAGAAAGTGCTCACGACCGGCCACGGCATCCTGGGACGACTGTGGTCGCGACTGCGCTCAAGACATCGCGCCAACTCGTGATCCTGTTACGCGCCAACGCCGTTCACTTTTGACACCACCCTTGACATTCCCCTCCATCAGCCCTTGACTGGAGGTGAACTGCTTGTTCTAAAGCCCAATCGGAACGCGCAGCACCAAAAGTGTGCCCGGGCAAGCCGCTGAACAGTCCAATGTGGATCCGCGAAATGGTCCGGGAAGACTATTGTCCTTCGCGAGGCGAAGAGATGTGCTTCGGAGCACTCTTTACCCCACGAAGGGCACATGCGCCGTGAAGAACTGGAGACGCCGCACCGGAACGGTCTTGCTGACCGCGGTGCTGGGCACTGCCGGGCTCGGCTTCGCCGCCACCCCCGTTATCGCGCAGAACGCCGCGCAGCAGGACAAGCCGGCCGCCGACAAGCAGCTGGACAAGCGGGACCGCGAGCTCGTCGACCAGGCCGCCCGTGAGGGCAAGCCGACCGTCGACCTGCTGGTGGCCGCCGAGAGCGGCAAGACCGACGCCGCCGTCAGTGAACTGAAGTCGCTCGGCGCCACGGTCCAGAAGACCGAGAAGGACGTCGACTACGTCAAGGTCAGCATCCCGCGCGAGAACGCGGAGAAGGCGGCCAAGCTGAAGTCCGTCAGCACGGTGGACGTGGACGGCCTCATCCAGCTCGACGACCCGCGCCCGGACGGTTCGCAAGCGCCGGCCCCGCAGACGCCGCCGAGCTCGACGACGCCGCGCACCAACCCGTACATGCCGACGCAGGACACGCAGGCGGCGCAGTTCGCCACCGCGCACCCGAAGTGGGACGGCCGCGGCACGACGATCGCCATCATCGACTCCGGCATCGACCTGGACACGCCCGCGCTGCAGACGACCACCACCGGTGAGCGCAAGATCATCGACTGGTACAACGCGAACGCCACGAACTCCGGTGACGGCACCTGGGTCGCCATGACCAAGACCGGCACCGTCGGCAAGTTCACCAACGGTGGCCGCGAGTGGACCGCACCGTCGACCGGTGGCCCCTACTCGTTCGGTCTCTTCCGCGAGACCGCGCAGGACCTCGGCCAGGCCGGCAGCGAGACCGGCGGTGACATCAACCGCGACGGCGACCGCACCGACTCTTTCGGTGTGCTGCAGGACATCACGACGAAGGAAGTCTTCGTCGACACCGACGGTGACGGCGACTTCACCAACAACAAGCGGATGCTCGACTACAAGGTCAAGCAGGACTTCGGTTTCTTCGGCACCGACAACCCCGCGACCGCAGTGGTCGAGCGGATGGCGTTCGTCGTGCAGACCGACCGCTCGATCTACGACAACCAGGGCACGCCGTACGTCAACCTGGGCATCGCGGGCGCCGCGCACGGCACCCACGTCGCCGGCATCACCGCCGCGAACAAGCTGTTCGACGGCAAGATGGCCGGTGCCGCCCCCGGTGCGAAGCTGATGGCGGTCAAGGCCTGCCTCACCTCGTCGTCCTGCACCAGCTCCGGCCTCATCGACGGTGTCCTCTACGCCGCGCGCAACGGCGCCGACGTCGTGAACATCTCCATCGGTGGCCTGCCCGCTCTCAACGACGGCAACAACGCCCGTGCGGAGCTCTACAACCGCACGATCAACGAGTACAACGTCCAGCTGTTCATCTCGGCGGGCAACTCGGGTGCGGGCGCCAACACCGTCGGTGACCCGTCGGTCGCCACCGACGCGGTGAGCGTCGGCTCGTACATCACCAGCCAGACCTGGCTCTCCAACTACGGTTCGACGACCGCGCAGAAGCAGGGCCTGCACGGCTTCTCGTCGCGCGGCCCGCGTGAGGACGGCGGCTTCAAGCCGAACATCGTCGCGCCGGGTTCGGCCATCTCCACCACGCCGCGCTGGCAGCCGGGTGGCCCGGTGGCGGGCACCTACGCCCTCCCGCCCGGCTACTCGATGTTCAACGGCACCTCGATGGCCGCCCCGCAGGCGACCGGTGCCGCCGCGCTGCTCGTGAGCGCGTTCAAGGCCGAGCACAACGGCCGCAAGCCGACCAGCGCCGAGCTGCGCTACGCGATCCAGCGCAGTGCCAAGTGGGTCGACACGCTCGGCGCCTACGAGCAGGGTGCCGGTCTGTTCAACACCAACGCCGCGTGGGCGTTGCTGGACAAGCACTCCGAGCCCAACCAGATCAAGACGTCGGTCCAGGTCAACACCGTCCTCAGCGGACTGCTGGCCACCCCGAACACCGGTGTCGGCATCCACGACCGCGAAGGCGTGTCCGTGGGCCAGGAGTACACCCGCACCTACACGCTGACCCGCACCTCGGGCGACGACCACGACACCCACAACGTGACGTGGAAGGGCAACGACGGCACGTTCAAGTCGGACCGGACCGTCAACCTGCCGCTGAACACCCCGGTGCAGTTCACGGTTCGGGTCAAGCCCAAGACCGCCGGCGTGCACAGCGCCATCCTGCAGATCGACAACCCGGAGACGCCCGGCATCGACTCGCAGACCCTGAACACCGTGTTCGCGGCCGAGAAGTTCAGCGCCGCCAACCAGTTCTCGGTCACCAAGTCGGGCACGATCGCGCGCAACCAGTCGACCAGCCTCTTCGTGAACGTGCCGAAGGGCACGACCGCGCTGAAGGTCGACATGACCGCCGGTGGTGAGGCCGGCAAGGGCCAGGTCCGCTTCCTGCGCTTCACCCCGCAGGGCGTCGGGTTCGACTCCAACGCCTCGACCAGCTGCTACAACCCGGACACAGGTGCCGGTTGTGCCGGTGGCACGCCCACCAGCCGCACGGTGACCAGCCCGATGGCCGGTGTGTGGGAGATCGTGATCGAGGCGCGCCGCACCTCCGACGCCGACGAGGCGCCGTACTCGGTGACCGCGTCCGTGCTCGGCACGTCGATCAGCCCGAACCCGGACGTCATCGCGTCCGCGGCGCTGAACACCCCGCTGAACCGCAACTACACCGTCACGAACACGCAGGCCGCGTTCAACGGCCGGCTCGTGGCCGGTTCGGTCGGCAGCGCCGTGACGGCCCGTCCGAAGATCGCGAACCTGGAGACCAAGTTCTTCGACATCCAGGTCAAGCCGGGTGCGTCGCGGCTCACCGCCACCATCGGCAACCCGTCCGACCAGGCGGCCGACCTCGACCTGTACCTGCTCAACTGCACGTCCGGCACGTGCGTGGTCGCAGGTCAGTCGGCTGACGGCGACTCCGAGGAGTCGGCGACGGTCGCCAACCCGGCCGCCGGCCTGTGGCGCGTCCAGATCGACGGCTTCGCGGTGCCCCAGGGCACCACGGAGTACGACTACTTCGACGCGTTCGTCGCTCCCGGCCTCGGCACGCTGAGCGTGACCGACAGCAACGCCGACCACGCCGCCGGTTCGGCCTGGAACGCCGCGGGCGTCATCACGCCGCTCGGCGATCCGGGTGCGGGCCGCGTGCTGCGCGGTGAGCTCGAGGTGCGCACGTCGGACGAGAACGTCGTCGGCAACGGCGCCGTGATCATCCAGTCCGTCAGCTAGTTGAAACGATGAACGGCTCTTTTGTTCACCTGGTGTTTTAACCAGGGGTGAGTTCCTTGGGGCGGGTCGCCGCGTCAGCGGCGGCCCGTTTCTTGTTGTGTGTCTTGGGTTTGGGTGAGCT
>NZ_JBEXJN010000119.1:0-11741 GCF_040609115.1 Lentzea sp. NPDC004782 | reverse complement strand
CCTTCCCCCCACCCCCCTCGGGCCCCCCCGCTCGGTTTTCGTGTTTTTATCGGCTGAATTTTGCCCCATCCTTTTTAAACATTGCCTTGAACCTACGACAACGGGGCGGCGGCTAGCGGCCGGTTTTGATCAGGCGGAAGCCCGCCTCGCGGACCTTGTCCTCCGGCACCACGTTGCGGGTGTCGAAGAGGCGGGGGTCCGCCATCCGCTCCGCCAGGTCCGGCCAGTCCAGCTCGGTGAACTCCGGCCATTCCGTCAGCACCACCAGCAGGTCCGCGTCCCCGGCCACCTCCGCCGCGCTGTCCAGGACGGAGATGTTCGGCCGGTTGTCGCTGACGCACGGGTCGTAGGCCGTGAGCCGGGCGCCTTCCTGCGCGAGCAGTTGCGCGACCACCAGTGCGGGCGAGTCGCGCAGGTCGTTCGTCCCCGCCTTGAACGTCAGCCCCAGCAGCCCGATCGCGGCGCCGTCGAGCGTGCCGACCTCCTGCCGGATCCGGTCGACCACCCGGTGCGGCTGGTGGCGGTTGGTGGTGACGGCGGCTTCGAGGGTCGCGAAGTCGACGCCGGCGGCCTTCGCGGTGGCGAGCAGCGCCAGGGTGTCCTTGGGCAGGCACGAGCCGCCCCAGCCCGGTCCCGGCTGCAGGCACGACGTGCCGATCCGGTCGTCGCGCCGCATGCCCTCGGTGACGCCGTCGATGTCGGCGTCGAGCTGTTCGCACAGCTCCGCCAGCGTGTTGACGTACGACAGCTTCAGCGCCAGGAAGCAGTTGCTCGCGTACTTCACCAGCTCGGCGCTCGTGTTGTCGGTGAGCACCGTCGGCGCGTTGGTCGCCGCGTACAGCTCGGCCACCGCGTGCGCCTGGCGTTCGTCCTGGGCGCCGACCACGATCCGTTGGGGGCGCAGGAAGTCCTCGACGGCGTGCCCTTCCCGCAGGAACTCCGGGTTCGAGACGACGCCGGGGTATCGTGCCGCGGTTCCCACCGGCACCGTCGACTTCAGCACGACGCCGTTCGGTTCCTGGTCCAGCACGGCTTCCACGGCCGTCAGGTCCGCCGCGCCGTCCGTGCCGGTCGGCGTCGGCACGCAGACGAACGTGAAGTCCACATCGGACACCGAACTGCCGGTCACGAACCGCAGGTCGCCTGTCGCCAGGCCCTTGACGACCAGGTCGCGCAGGCCGGGTTCGTGCAGCCAGACCTCACCGGCGTTCAACGCCTCGATCTTGGCCTCGTCGGAGTCGGCGCAGACCACCCGGTGCCCGAGGTGCGCGAAACACGCGGCCGTCGTCAGACCGACGTAACCCGCGCCGATGACACCGATTCGCTTCGACTGCACAGCACACCTCCTACCGCGTCCAGAACTTCGTCCTCCGTGATCCGCAACAGCCCGGGGCCGGGCTCGTCGGCGAACGTGTCACCCGTCCGGCCGTGCCAGAGCACTCGGTGCGGGCCGCGCCGCGGACCCCAGAGACGGGGTGACACCGGGCCGAACAGCAGCACCGACGGCGTGCCGTAGGCCGTGGCGACGTGGGCGACGCCGGTGTCGCCGCAGATGACCAGTCTGGCGGTGCCGACCAGGTCCATCAGCTCGGACAGGCTGCCGCTCATGACGTTCGGTGCGACCTGACGGGCCAGGTCGCGCTCGCCGGGGCCCGCGGTGACGACGACGTCCCCCAACGCTCGGGCGACCGCCGCGTACCGCTCCGCCGGCCACCTCCGCGCGCCGGTGCTCGCACCCGGATGGATCACGACCCGCTCGGTCCGCGGCCCCAGCGGGCGCAACCGGAAGTCGTCCGGATCGCAGTGGATCCCGTGACGTTGCAACAGGTCGCACCACCGGACGATCTCGTGCTTCTCCCCCCGCTCGGGAGACGTGATGATCGCGCGCGGCCTCGTCTCCAGCAGCCGCTCGGTGCTCTGCGGCCCGATGCCGTGCAGGTTCACCGCGAGATCGGGGCGGTCGAACTCGATCGGCGCCAGCTCCTCCGTCGGCAGCAACCGGTCGACCGCCTCGATCCGGTCGACCACGTCCCGCAGCCACGCCGGCG
Organism: Lentzea sp. NPDC004782; assembly: GCF_040609115.1. Lineage (NCBI taxonomy): Bacteria > Bacillati > Actinomycetota > Actinomycetes > Pseudonocardiales > Pseudonocardiaceae > Lentzea > Lentzea sp. NPDC004782. The sequence continues at coordinate 9,693 of NZ_JBEXJN010000119.1, read as the reverse complement.
CCGCGAGCGTGATCTCCGAGCGCGGGAACGCCGCCCGCAGGCCGCGCAGCGCGGGCACCACGGTCAGGAGGTCGCCCAGCCCGAGCGCCCTGAGCACCAGGATCCTCACGGCCTCACCCGCCGATGGCGCAGCTCACCGCGCACCCGGTGCCAGCAGGCAACCGGTGGGATCAACGCGCTCGTCACCACCATCCGCACGACCTCGTCGGCCGTCCGCGGACCCGGCACGATGCGCCGCACCGCGAACCACCCGGTCAGCGCGGCCCACACCGCACCCAGCCGCACCGCCGCGCGCCGCCACCCCAGAAGTCCACAAAGGACGGCACCGGCGCCGGCAGCAGTGGTCAGGACGTGCATCCGGAACCGGCCGGGCTGCCCGCCGATGCGCGCACGCCACCCCGGGCCCACCAACCGCCGCATCAACGCGTCGTCGGCGTTGCCGCGCTGCTGGTCCACGCTCGTCAGGAACGTCGCGGGCTTCACGGGGTGGGTCGTCACCCGTTCGCCGCGCACGATCCGATAGCCGAGATCCTGCACGCGCAACGCCAGTTCGGCGTCCTCGCGATAGGCACGCGGGAACCGTTCGTCGAAGCCGCCCGCCCGCGCCAGCGCTTCCCGCCGGTACGCCATGTCGGCGGTGATCCACCTCGCGGAGGCCAGCCCGGCGGTGCCGCGTTCGGCGTCGGTCGGTTTCCGGTCCTCCGGCAGCGGCACCACGATCCTGGCCTGGCTCGCGCCGACGTCGTCGGGCAGGCCGGCCAGGTCCGCGCACAGCTGGGCTTTCCAGTCCGGCGCGAGCACCACGTCGTCGTCGATGAACGCCACCCAGTCACCGCGAGCCTCCCGCCAGCCGCTGTTGCGCGCGGCTGCGGGGCCGAGGCGGGTTTCCCGGTCGTCCACGACGATGATCTCCACCGGCTCCGGCCCCTCCCCCTCGACCAGCGCGTCCAGCAGCTCGTCGAGGTTCGGGCGCCCCACGGTCGGGATCACGACGGAGTACTTCATCGGCGCACCGCGTACGGGCCGATGGCGAGCAGGTCGATCGGCGACGAGCCGAAGCACTCCAGCGCGTCGCGCGGGCTGTCGACCATGGGACGACCGGCGGTGTTGAGGCTCGTGTTGACCACGACCGGCACACCGGTGCGCGCCTCGAACTCGCGCAACATCCGCTCCAGCAACGGGTCGCCTGCCACGGTCTGCGCACGCGCGGTGCCGTCCACGTGCACCACCGCCGGAATCCGGTCGATCCACTCCGGACGGACGTCGTGCACGAAGAGCATGTAGGGACTGGGCAGCGGGCCGCGCTCGAACACGTCGGCCGCCCGGTCGGCCAGCACCATCGGTGCCACCGGACGGAACTGCTCGCGACCCTTCACGTCGTTGAGCCGCGTCAGGTTCTCGGGGAAGCACGGGTTCGCGAGCAACGAACGGCGGCCGAGCGCTCGCGGTCCGTACTCGCTGCGGCCCTGGAACCACGCCACGATCTTGTTGGCGGCCAGCGCCTCGGCCACCTCGGCGGCGATGTCCGCGGGCTTGGTGAACGGCACCGCGGCGGTCCGCAGCACCGACTCGATCTCGGCGTCCGAGAAGCCGCGACCGAGATCGGCACCGGGCATCGCGGACACCCCGTCGGACACGTGCAGAGCCGCGCCCAGAGCCGTTCCGGCGTCGCCCGCGGCGGGCTGGACCCACACCTCGTCGAACGGTCCCTCGGCGTAGATCCGGGTGTTGGCGACGCAGTTCAGCGCCACCCCGCCGGCCATCGTCAGCCGCCGCTCGCCGGTGCGGTCGTGCAGCCAGCGCACCAGTTCCAGCAGCACCTCCTCCAACCTCACCTGCACGCTCGCCGCCAGTTCGGCGTGCTCCTGGGACAGCTCGTCGTCCTTGCCGCGCTGCTTGGCGAGGGTGTTCCAGTCCAGCGGACGGATCTCGAAGCCGCCGTCGCGCACCAGCACGTGCTCGCGCATCAGGTCGAGGTGCACCGGCTTGGCGTGCGAGGCCAGGGCCATCACCTTGTACTCGTCGCTGGACCGCAGAAAACCCAGGTGCTCGGTCAGTTCCTCGTACATCAGCCCGAGCGAGTGCGGCAGCCGCTGCGACGCGAAGGTCGTCAGCTGCTGGTCCACGTACCGGCCGGCCAGATGCGACCCGCACTCGCCGCGCCCGTCCGCGACGAGCACCGCGCAGTTGCCGCCGAACGGCGCGGCGAGCCCGGTGGACGCGGCGTGGGCGACGTGGTGCGGCACGAACCGCACGATCTCCGGGTCGAGACCGGGCAGCGCGGTGGCCAGGAACTGCGGTGCTTTGCGCGCGTAGGTCGTCCGGAGGTCCTCCCACGGCGCGTACTCGGCGTCGACCAGGTCGGGGTCGTAGGAGTACGCCACCGCGTCGAGGTCGGCCGGCGTCAGCCCGGCCTGCTCGAGGCACCAGCGCGCGGACAGCTCCGGCAGCTCCCACGCCGAGAACGGCACCGGTCGCTTGCCGTGCTTGCGGCGGGAGAACCGTTCCTCCTCCGCCGCCGCGACGATGGAGCCGTCGACCACCAGTGCGGCGGCCGGGTCGTGGAAGATCGCGTTGATCCCGAGAACTCGCATGACGTGCGGCTACCCGGCGAACTCCCGGGCAAACGACCGAAGTCCGTCCTCCAGCGCGACCTTCGGCTGCCAGCGCAGGATCTGCCCGGCCAGACTGATGTCCGGCCGGCGCCGCCGCGGATCGTCCACCATCGACTCGACGTGCCGCACGACCGACGAACTGCCGGTGACCTCGATGGTCTTGCGGGCCACGTCGAGCACGGTGACCTCGGCGGGGTTGCCGAGGTTGATCGGCCCGGAGTGGTCGCTGCGCGCCATGGCGAGCAGGCCGCGCACCAGGTCCGAGACGTAGCACAGCGACCGCGTCTGCAGCCCGTCGCCGTGCACGGTCAGCGGTTCGCCCGCCAGCGCCTGCCGCAGGAACGTCGGGATCATCCGGCCGTCGCGCGCCCGCATCCGCGGCCCGTAGGTGTTGAAGATCCGCACGATCCCCGCGTCCACCCCGTGTTCGGCCCGGAACGCCATCGTCATCGCCTCACCGAACCGCTTGGCCTCGTCGTAGACGCTGCGCGGCCCGATCGGGTTCACGTGCCCCCAGTAGGTCTCCCGCTGCGGATGTTCCTCGGGATCCCCGTACACCTCGCTGGTGGACGCGACGACGATCCGCGCGTTCTTGCGCCGCGCCAGGTCCAGTGCGTGGTAGGTGCCGAACCCGCCGGTGCGCAGGGTGTCCACCGGCATCCGCAGGTAGTCCGCGGGCGAGGCCGGGCACGCCAGGTGCACGATCAGGTCGACCGGCCCGAGCAGGTCCAGCGGCCTGGTGACGTCGGCCGCGACCACGCTGACCCCGTTCGGCACGTTGTCCCGCGAGCCGGTGCGGAAGTCGTCGACGCAGACGACCTGTGCGTCCTCGCGCAACAGTGCATCGCAGACGTGCGAGCCGAGGAAGCCCGCACCACCGGTGACGACAACCCTCACGTTCGTCTCCTCCCGTTTGTCGGCTGGTTCCCCGAGGCGAACGGCGCAAACACGTGTCACCCGACGCGTCAGCGGGTAGCCGCGACCACATGGCTGGAAGAGAAGGCAGCAGCTTCACGGTCCTGCTCGCGCTGCTCGCCAACGCCGCGGTCGCGGTCCTCAAACTGGTGGCGGGCCTGCTCTCCGGATCGGGCGCCCTGCTCTCGGAGGCCGCGCACTCGGTGGGCGACACGTCCACCCAGATCCTGCTGCTCACCGCGGTCAGGAGGTCCGAACGCCCGGCCGACTCGAAACACCCGTTCGGCTACGGCAAGGAGCGCTACTTCTGGTCGTTGCTCGCCGCGTTCGGGATCCTGATCTCCGGCGCGGTGTTCTCCCTGTACGAGGGCGTGCACACGATCATCGACCCGCACGAGCAGAGCGCCTACGCGTGGGTGAACTACGTCGTGCTCGGCATCGCGTTCCTCATGGAGGGCACCTCGCTGCTCCAGGCCACCCGCCAGGTCCGCAGGGAGGCCGCGGAGCACCAGCTCTCCCTGGCGGGCGAGCTGGCCGGCACCGACGACCCGGCACCCCGCGCGGTGTTCACCGAGGACCTCGCCGCGGTCATCGGCATCGTGCTGGCGGCGGCCGGTGTCGGGCTGCACCAGCTGACCGGGTCGGCGGTGTGGGACGGCATCGCGTCGATCCTCATCGGGGTGCTGCTCGCGGTGGTGGCGGTGCTGCTCGGCAAGGTGTGCAAGGGACTGCTGATCGGGCGGCAGGCCGACCCCCGGCTCGTGCGCGCGGTGTGGGAGCACGTCGAGCGGCAGCCGGAGGTCGACGACCTGGTCGACGTCCAGACCATGCTCACCGGAACGGACAAAGTTCTCGTATGTGCACGAGTCGACTTCATCGACACCTATTCCGCCGGTGACGTGGAACAGGCGTGCATTCGCATCGACAACGAGCTGCGCGAGCTCTTCCACGACGTCGACGAGGTGTTCATCCAGCCCGTACCCAGGACGAACGCCGATTTGCGCGACCGGGTTCTGCAACGTTACGGGCGGGCGCTGACCGACTGAGTTTCATTCCCGCGGCGCCGGGTATTGCCATTCCGTGGATCGCATTTCCGACGTATGGGGACCACGCACTCCGCACGGACGTGAGACGCACTGGCCGGTCCGGGTCGACCAGCAGCTCGCGGACGGCCTCGGCGAGTCCGATGTGGACCGGTGGGTCCAGTCGGCGTGCGTGTTGTGCAGCAACGGGTGCGGCTGCGACATCGCCGTCAAGGACGGCAGGATGGTCGGTGTTCGCGGGCGGGCGTCAGACATCGTCAACCACGGCAGGATGGGCCCGAAAGGCCTCTACGGCTCGTGGGAAGCGCATCGCAAAGATCGACTCACGAAACCGTTGGTCCGCCACCGCGGTGAGCTGGTCGAGACCGACTGGGACACCGCGATGGACACGATCGTGCGACGCTCCCAGGAGCTGCTCGCCGACGTCGGACCGTTGTCGCACGGCTTCTACACCAGCGGGCAGCTGTTCCTGGAGGAGTACTACACGCTCGGCGTGATCGGGAAGGCGGGCATCGGCACGCCGCACATGGACGGCAACACCAGGCTGTGCACGGCCACGGCCGGGGCGGCGCTGAAGGAGTCGTTCGGTTCGGACGGCCAGCCGGCCTGCCACGCCGACATCGACCTGTGCGACGCGCTGTTCCTGTTCGGGCACAACATGGCGGCCACGCAGACCGTGATGTGGGCGCGCGTGCTCGATCGCCTCGCCGGACCGGAACGGCCTCGCCTCGTCGTCGTGGATCCCCGGCGCACGCCGACCGCGGAAGCAGCGGACGTGCACCTGGCGCCGTTGCCCGGCACGAACCAGGCGCTGATGAACGGGCTGTTGCGCGCGGTGATCGAACGCGGCTGGATCGACCACGACTACATCGCCGCGCACACGCTCGGGTTCGACGAGCTGAAAGCCACCGTCGAGCCGTACACGCCCGAGCACGTGGCCGAGATCTGCCGCATCTCCCCCGTCGACCTGGTGCGGTCCGCCGAGATCTTCGGCACCTCGCAGCGCGTGCTGTCGACCGTGCTGCAGGGCTTCTACCAGTCGCATCAGGCGACCGCGGCGTCGTGCCAGGTCAACAACCTGCACCTGCTGCGCGGACTGCTCGGCAAGCCCGGCGCCGGCGTGCTGCAGATGAACGGCCAGCCGACCGCGCAGAACACCCGCGAGTCCGGTGCCGACGGCGATCTGCCCGGATTCCGCAACTGGGACAACGAGGAGCACGTCCAGGAGCTCGCACGGCTGTGGAACGTCGACCCGCTGACCATCCCGCACTGGGCGCCGCCGACGCACGCGATGCAGATCTGGCGGTACGCCGAGCAGGGCTCGATCAAGTTCCTGTGGATCTCCGCCACGAACCCGGCCGTCTCGCTGCCGGAGCTGCCGCGCATCCGCGAGATCCTGCGCAAGGAGGACCTGTTCGTGGTGGCGCAGGACGGTTTCCCGACCGAGACCACCGAACTGGCCGACGTGGTGCTGCCGGCCGCGCTGTGGGGCGAGAAGCAGGGCACGTTCACGAACCTCTCGCGGGTCGTACACCTGTCCGAACAGGCCGTCGAACCGCCCGGTGAGGCCCGCAGCGACCTCGACATCTTCCTGGACTACGCCACGCGCATGGGGTTCAAGGACCTCGACGGCAACCCGCTGATCAAGTGGAAGGACGCGGAGGGCGCGTTCGACGCCTGGCGCGAGTGCAGCCGCGGCCGTCCGTGCGACTACACCGACCTGTCCTACGACAGGCTGCGCGGCGGCAGCGGAATCCCCTGGGGCGGCAAGGAAAGGCTCTACGCCGACGGCGTCTTCCCCACCGCGGCCGACTACTGCGAGGACTACGGCCACGACCTGCTCACCGGCGCGTCGACCACGCCGACGGACTACAAGGCGCGGCAGCCGGACGGACGGGCGTTCCTCAAGGCCGCCGAGTACACGCCGCCGCCGGAGCAGGCGAACGCCGAGTACCCGTTCCTCTGCACGACAGGGCGTTCGGTCTACCACTTCCACACCCGCACGAAGACCGGCCGCACGCCGCAGCTGCGCAAGGCCGAGCCCGAGCCGTGGGTGGAGATGTCGCCGGAGGACGCGGCGGAGCTCGGCTTGGCCGAAGGAGACCTGGTGCGCGTCGAGTCGGCACGCGGCAGCGTCAAGGTTCCAGTCCGGATTGGACGGTGCCGCGGTGGCGTGGTGTTCCTGCCGTTCCACTACGGCTACTGGGACGTCGAGCCGGGCGAGCACGATCGGGCGGCCAACGAGCTCACGCTCACCGAGTGGGACCCGGTGTCGAAGCAGCCGCTGTTCAAGATCAGCGCTGTGCGGATCAGGAGGGCCTGATGCATCTCGCGACCTACCTGGGACTTCTGCACACGTCGCTGCAGACGCTGGCCGGTGCCTTCCGCGAGGTCGCGAAGGGCCACGGCGACGAACCGGACGTCGAGCACACCTGCCAGGTGCTCGCGCAGCGGCTCGACGGGCAGGTGGACCAGCTCACGCCGATCGTCGAACGCTACGGCGAGGACCGCGAGCCGGAGCCGGAACGCCTGCACGCCGCGGAGTTCGAGGAGACCCGAAGCGGTGCCGTCGGGCTGTTGCGCGACTTGCAGGACCTGTACGCGCTGGCGTCGTTCACCGACATGACCTGGACCGTCGTGGGCCAGGCGGCACAGGGCCTGCGGGACAAGGAACTCCTCCAGGTCGTCAGTTCGTGCGAGCAGGACACCGCGCGGCAGCTCGCGTGGTTGAAGACGCGGATCAAGCAGAGCGCACCGCAGGCGCTCATCGCGGCGAGAGGCTGAGAGATGGACACTGGGGTACGCACCCTGATCCCGGCGAGGATCGACCGGTTGCCGTGGTCGCCGTTCCACACCCGCATGGTCGTGGCGCTGGGTGTCGCGTGGATCCTGGACGGCCTGGAGATCACGGTCGCCAGCGCGGTCGCCGACACGCTCACCAAACCGGAGACCCTGCACCTGTCGTCGACCGCGGTCGGCCTGCTCGCCACGGTCTACCTGATCGGCGAGGTCGTCGGCGCGCTGTACTTCGGCCATCTCTCCGACCGGCTGGGCCGCCGCAAGCTGTTCATGCTGACCCTCGGGGTCTACCTGGTCGGTTCCGGCCTCACCGCGCTCACGCTGGGCAACGGCGCGGGCTGGGTGATCTTCCTGTACCTGACCAGGTTCGTCGCCGGCATGGGCATCGGCGGTGAGTACGCGGCGATCAACTCCGCGATCGACGAGCTGATCCCCGCGCGGTACCGCGGCCGCGTCGACATCGCGGTCAACGGCACGTACTGGGCGGGTGCGGTGCTCGGCACGCTCGGCTCGTTCATCCTGCTCAACAAGATGGACCTGTCGCTGGGCTGGCGGCTCGGCTTCCTCATCGGACCGGTACTGGGCCTGGTGATCCTGGTGGTGCGCAGGCACCTCCCGGAGAGCCCGCGGTGGCAGATCATGCACGGCCGCAACGCCGCGGCCGAGGAGTCCATCACCGAGATCGAGCGAGAGGTCGAGGAGACCGGCAGGACGCTGCCGCCGGTCGACGAGAAGAAGGCCATCGAGGTCAAGCCCGCCGAGGAGATCGGTTACCTGGCCCTGGCCCGCGTGCTGTTCAGCGAGTACCCGTCACGGGCGGTGCTCGGCGCGACCCTGATGATCACGCAGTCGTTCCTCTACAACGCGATCTTCTTCACCTACACGCTGGTGCTGGGCAAGTTCTACGGCGTCTCGTCGGAGTCCACACCGCTGTACCTGATCGCCTTCGCGGTCGGCAACCTGGTGGGACCGTTCACGATCGGGCACCTGTTCGACACGATCGGCCGCCGCGCCATGCTGTTCTGGACCTACGTGCTGTCCGGCGCGCTGCTCGGCGTCACGGCGGTGCTGTTCTACACCGGCGCGCTGAACGCGATCACGCAGACCATCGCGTGGTGCGTGATCTTCTTCTTCGCCTCGGCCGGTGCCAGCGCCGCGTACCTGACGGTCAGCGAGATCTTCCCGCTGGAGGTGCGGGCGAAGGCGATCGGCGTGTTCTTCGCCATCGCGCAGTGCTTCGGCGCGCTCGGGCCGGTGATCTACGGCGCGCTGATCGGGACCGGCGAGCACCCGGTGCGGTTGTTCATCGGGTACCTGATCGGCGCGGTGATCATGATCATCGGTGGGCTGGTGGCGCGGTTCCTCGCGGTGGACGCGGAGAACAAGTCGCTGGAGGAGATCGCTCTGCCGCTGTCCGCGACGGCACGGCGCGGCCGCACCCGTGCCGAGGGCGCGGCCTCACCGTTCTCCACCTGAGCAGTCCCCTGCGCTCGTGAGCAGGATCGTCTCCACGTGAGCCTCAGTAGACGCAGGGCGGCCGGTAGCCGTCGATCTTGAGACCCCGGAACTCCAGGTCGTTCGGCGTCTTGCCGACGAAGACCAGGCCGCGGGCGTCCTTGAGCGCCTCGGTCAACGGGTACGCCGGCGTGCCGAGCTCGGGCAGGCTCGTCCAGTCCTTCGGGCTGAAGCTGAAGAACTTCGTGACGAGCCTGCCGCGGGTCGACGGGATCCTGGTGACCCACTTGTCGCCGCCGCTCCAGTGCGAGGCCGGGCGCAGCTGGACGTACAGGTCGTCGGTGGCGCGGTAGGTCATCAGGAAGCCGCGCGACCCGGTCAGGTCGGCTTGGGCCTCGAACTTGTTGCCCAGCCACACGACCATGACGTGCCAGTCGTCGCCGAGGAACTTGATCTTCGCCGAGTACTCGTGGCGGTTGCGGGGCACGAGGATGCTGCCGGTCGCGGGTTCGGTGGCACCCTCGCCGCTGGCGAGCCACTGCTGCAACCGGTCGATGGACGGGGTGTCGCACCCGCGGCCGGGCAAGGCGGTCGCGGTGGCCGTGGAACCGAGGAGGAACAGCAGCGCGTACGCGATCACCGCGACGCGGCCGAGCGTCGAATTCAAGCGCATCTCGCGGACCGTACCCGCAATTGGTTGAACCATTGAGCGTTCACGGTTGACCGCGCCGTGCTGAGCAGGTGGCCTGAAGTCGTGTTCGCAACCCGCCGTCTGGTGCTGTCGATGAAGGGCGCCTTCTTCCACACCAGGTGGAGGAAGGCGCCCCTCAAACCCATAAAAAGCCCGGCAGGCGGGGTGGGGACAC
>NZ_JBEXJN010000118.1:0-11840 GCF_040609115.1 Lentzea sp. NPDC004782 | reverse complement strand
CGCCCCTCAAGTTCCTGGCATTGCACGCCAGGTGGATGAAGGAGCCCTTCATCGACAACGGGCGCGGCCGAACGGGGACAGGGTGTCAGGAGAGCACGCGCACCGACAGGCCGGCCGGGCTGTAGCAGGGCTCGACCCGGTGGCCGGTCGCGGTGATGCGGGCGAACCGGCCGAGCAGGCCCGGCGCGGCGAGCACCGGCAGCACGGCACCGGCGCGCACGTTCTCCAGCGAGATCTCCAGCGCGCTGCCGGTCGCCAGCCGGATCGGGTGCGCGGCGGTCAGCACGGCGCAGGTCCCGCGCCGCAGTGTGACGGCGAGGGTGGTTCCGGCGGCCTGGCGGTAGCCCCGCACCCTGACCGCGGTCTCCAGCCGCAGGGTGCCGGAGCGCAGGTCGACCTCACCCCTGCCGAGCGCGGACGGCGCCGCGGCGGCGAGCGTGCCGCCCTCGACGCGGGTGGTGCCGGTGTAGGAGTTGGTGCCCGCGAGCGTCAGCGTGCCGGTGCCCCGCTTGACCAGCCCGCCGCGGCCGCCGATCGCGTTGTGCCAGGTGTCGGCGGCGTGGAAGCCACCGCGGTTCGCGTCCATCTCCACGCGCACGTCCGCGTCGAACGCGCCGAACCCGTCCGCGGCGGCGAACAGGTTGAGCCGGCCCCACTGCTCGGGGCCGTCGAGCACGGCGTGCCCGGACGGGAGGGCGGTGGTGCGCAGGACCTCGCGCCGCTGGTTCGCGGTGAGGTAGGGCAGCCGGGTCTCCAGCAGCACTTCCGCGCCCTTCGGCACGGTCATCTCGATCCGGCGGCCGGTCCTGGGCAGCCCGTAGGTGAGCAACGGCGCCACGAGCCGCGCGTTCGCCTCGCGGTCGGCGTACGGGTCGGTGGAGGTGTCCGCCGAGTGCGCGTACTTGATCAGATCGGCGCCGGCGTGCTGCTGGAAGTACTCGCTCGCCTGCGTCCTGGCGGCGGCCTTGAGGGCGGCGTTCTGCGGGTCGGCCAGGGTGGCGGCGGCGAGCGCGGTCGCGAGGATCCGGCCGCCGAGGACGTCCACCGGCGAGTGCATGCCGGCCACGATCCGCAGGTCGGCCAGCTCGAACGCCCTGGTCACCAGCTCCTGGAACCGTTCGGGCACCGCGTAGGCGAGTGCCAGGCAGGCCAGGTGCAGTGCGTTCGTGTGCCCGCTCGGGTAACCCCCGTCGTCGACCGGGCTGAGGTTGCGCTGGCGCAGCAGCTGCGGGGCGACGACCACGTCGGAGCGGTACACCGGGTAGCCGAACTGGTCGGTCACACCGGTCGGGACGACCGTGCTGTCCGGCGTCATCCGCCACGGCCGCGGGTACTGGTAGGCGTACTTCGACGGGTTGCCGGAGGCGAACGGCCCGCGCACGGTGTTGACCAGCTGCACCACCTGCCCCAGCGCGGAGTCCGGCGAGCCCGCGCCGAGCGCCGAGCCGGCCGGGGCGTCCGGCGGCAGCTTCTCGTCCACAGTGGACGGAGGAGTGCCGTCCGGCGCGGAGGTGATGCCGGTGACGGCCTTGGCGCCGGTCTTGTACAGCTCGGCCAGCGGGCCGAGGCCGCCGATGGCCGCGTAGCTCTGGTGCTGACGGTCCACGATGAACGCTCGCTTGGCCTGGTCGGCGGTCCGCGCCCCGGTGATCCGCGCGACGTGGCGGACGTTGGCGGTGAGCACGTTCCGGTTGAGCACGACCCCGTTGTCCCAGGCGGTGCCGGTGCGCCAGAGGTCCTGCACGCCGGACAGCACGCGGACCGCCGCGTTCGTCTCCGGCGTCTGGTTCGCCATCACGTTGGTGCGGTAGGAGTCGACGAAAGGCGCCGCGCCGGTCGGCAGTTCCGCCGCGTTCGCTTCCAGCGCCCGGTCCAGTGCGGTCGGGCCGATCAGCAGGCCGGCGGACAACAGCGCCGAACGACGCAGCAGGGCTCTGCGGTCGAACGCTTCGGCGGTGGTCATGTTAGCGCTCCCAACAGTCCTTCACGGACATACGTGGCGGCACGAGGATTTTGATGCACAATACGCAACAGAACTGGACCGTACTTGAAGTTCAGGAGGTGTGAGCGTTAACAGTTCACGGAGCGGCGATGCGCAGGACCGGCTCGCCGCCCACGTCACCCGCCGGATGACCGACCACCGCCGTGAAGAACGGGGTGCGCACCCGCACGCCCTCCGCGACCTCCTCGGCCGCCACGTCCAGCGCGACGGGCTCGGCTCCGTAGCAGAGGACGAACACCGCGCGCCCGTGCGGCTGGCCCGCGACCGGCTCGGCCAGCACGTGGTTGGTCGCGATCACGCGGCGCCAGCCCTCGTCCGGGTTGCCGTAGCCCCTGGGGTCGTCGCCGAGCCAGAACGCCAGCTGCTCCTGGGTCATGCCCGCGGTGCGCGGGTTGTTGAAGTACGCCGGCCCGTCCGGCGGGTTCTCCACGCGCAGGCCGGCACCCGCGCTCAGGGCGAGGCCGCCCGCGAGCAGCACCCTCCCGGCGGAGAGCGCTCGCCACGGTTCGGCGAGGTCGAACGGCTCTCCGCCCGGCTCGCTGACCGTGCGGACGCGACGCTGCCGCGAGCCTTCCGCGCTCGCGTAGGGCAGGCCGGCCAGGAAGGTCAGCTCCGCGTTGACCGGCAGCGCGGCGCGGTCGAGCACCGCGACCAGGAAGAGGCGTTCACCGTCGGTGACGTAGAGCTGCTGCACGGCGAGCATCACCTGCTCGCAGGTCACCACCGCCTTGGTCACCAGCTTGGCGCCCAGCCCGCCGTCGGTCACGTCCCGCACGCGGACCGGGCCGAGCGGACGGGTCAGCAGCGTCCGCCTGCCGTCGGCGTGGTGCGCCAGCGGCCCGATGCCGTGCTGGTGGTCCACGACGGACTCGATCACCGCGGTGTCGCCGGCGTCGATCAGGTACGGGGTGAGCTTCTCGGTGAGCGACACCGAGACCTTCCCGTGCCGCAGCGAGTACCGGGTGTGCACGGGATCGCCGGACGATGCGCGGTACCACCGGTGGTCGTCGAGGAAGAACCACACGGTGGCGAAGGCGAAGTGCCCGCTCGGCAGGCCGGGCGTGGAGGCGCAGTAGTAGGCGACTCGCCGGTCGCCGAGGTAGCGGCCGAGCTCGGCGGAGATGCGGCCGCTGAAGAACCGCAGGCCGAGCATGCCCTCGCACCCGCTGTGCTGCTCGCTGTAGCGGGGGCCGCCGTAGTCGAACCCGCGCGCGGACAGCCGCGCCTCCAGGTGCCGCGCGATCTCGTCGCCGTCGTCGAGGAAGCACTGCTCGCCGCTCACCTGGTAGGCCCGCGCCAGGAAGGTCAGCGAGATCGGCAGGTAGTTCTGGTCGTGCCCGGCGCCGTGCTCGACCGGCAGCCGCAGGTCGCGGTCGACGACGCGTTTGGCCCTGATCTCGCTGTGGTACAGGAACATGGCTTCGTCCACGATGGACTTCCGGGACAACAGCCGCCCGAGCGTCAAACCGGCCACCACGGCACCGATCGCCTGGTTCGCCGTCTGCTGGGGGTTGAACGTGCTCACTTCGGTGAGCCAGCGCCAGAAGCCCGTCGCCACCTCGGCGAGCGCGGCCCACTGCTCGGAGGTGATCACCTCGCGGCCGAACTCCAGCACGTTCACCGCGTGCAGCAACGCCCACACGGTGCTCGGCCAGTCACCGAAGGGGTGTTCACCGGCTTCGAGCACGTACCGGGCGTACGGCAGGCCGCTGTCGCGCACGAGCAGGAACGGCTCGCCGGGGTTGTCGGTGCGGAAGACCCGTTCGGCCAGCACGAAGTCCAGCCCGCGGCGGGCGGCGGCGGCCAGCTCGGGGTCCCGGCGGTCACCGCGGTGCCAGGCCAGGCACAGCAACGACACCACGCCGAGCGTCATGTCACCGATGTCGTCGACGACGGCCGGGTCTTCGAGGTTGCCGTCGGGACGCTGCCGCGCGAGCACCGCGGACACCGCCCTGGCGAGCACCTTCCGCAGCTCTTCGTCGTCGTCGGGCAGGTCGTGCACGCTGGCGTGCTGGCTCGGCAGGTACACCGCGGCGGCGGTGGTCATCGGTACTCCTCGCGGGTCGCTCGCCCGAGGTCGTCAAGTGTGGTGGGCGTGCGTGGCCGGAGTGCGGTTCCTCCCCTTCGTTCTCGTGGGTGTCGCGGCTGGGACCCGCCTAGTTGGTTAAAACGTAAACTTCTTCACCCGGTCGGCGTCAAGTCACAAGTTTCGAAACTTCGTTGGGGAACAAGGTTTCCTGAAGAGGTCCTTGACAGGCGGGTGGCCGGTTCCTACAGTCCCGGAAAGCGCTTTCCAGCTCCCTGGGACGGATCACTGGAACTGCGCCGTGCGTGGCATCGAACACCCGGCTCACAGGTCCATTCACGATGTCCCAGGGAGTGGCATTACATGGCGGAGAACAGCGGCGTCGCCGTGCTCGATCCCCCGATCCCCGAGCAGGCAGCGGCACCGGTGCGGCACAAGCGCAAGCGGCACAAGCACAACCTCGCGGGCTACGGCTTCCTCGCGCCCTGGCTGATCGGCCTGTTCGCGTTCACGCTGATCCCGATGGTGTACTCGCTGTACCTGTCGCTGACGAAGTTCAACCTGCTCACCGCTCCACAGTGGATCGGCTTCGACAACTACGCCCGCCTGTTCTCCGACCCGCGGTACCTGCAGTCCATCAAGGTCACCCTGCTGTACGTGGTGACTTCTGTACCGCTCAAGCTCGCCGCCGCGCTGCTCGTCGCGGTCGCGCTCAACCGCGGCCTGCGGGCGCTGGGCTTCTACCGGGCGACGTTCTACCTGCCGTCCCTGCTGGGCGCGAGCGTCGCGGTGTCGGTGATGTGGCGGCAGATCTTCTCCCGCGACGGCCTGGTCAACCAGTTCCTCGGGCTGTTCGGCGTCCAGGGCGCGGACTGGATCGGTGACCCGCGCTTCGCGCTGTGGACGCTGGTGCTGCTCGCGGGCTGGCAGTTCGGCACACCGATGCTGATCTTCCTGGCCGGGCTCAAGCAGCTGCCGCAGGACCTCTACGAGGCCGCGGCGATCGACGGCGCCGGGCGGTTCACGGTGTTCTTCAAGATCACGCTGCCGCTGCTGTCGCCCATGGTGTTCTTCAACCTCGTACTGGAGACGATCAACGCGTTCCAGACGTTCACGCCGGCGTACGTCATCTCGAACGGCCTCGGCGGCCCGATCGACTCGACGCTGCTCTACACGCTCTACCTGTACCTCAAGGGGTTCGGCAGCATGCAGATGGGTTACGCCTCCGCGATGGCGTGGGTGCTGTTCGCCGTGATCGGCCTGTTCACGGCGATCTACTTCTGGTCGGCCCGCCGGTGGGTGAACTATGCGGACTAGGACCGCCGGGACCCACTGGCGCGCGCACCTCCTGCTGCTGATCGTCCTGGTGGCGATGATCTACCCGATGGTGTGGCTGGTCGGGGCGTCGTTCAAGCCGGAGAACCAGATCTTCAGCACGATGAACCCGCTGCCGCTGGCGTTCACCGTCGCCAACTACGTGACCGGCTGGACGGCCACGGGCAACTCGTTCACCGTCTACCTGGCCAACTCGCTGACGGTCTCGCTCTGCACGGTGATCGCGAACGTCGCGTCCTGCTCGGTGGCGGCGTACGCGTTCGCGCGCCTGGACTTCGCGTTCCGCAGGTTCTGGTTCGGGCTGATGCTGGGCACGATGATGCTGCCGTTCCAGGCGACCCTGATCCCCCAGTACACGATCTTCTACCAGCTGAACTGGATCAACACGTTCCTGCCGCTGGTGGTGCCCTACCTGCTGGCCACCGACGCCTTCTTCATCTTCCTGATGGTCCAGTTCATCCGCGGCATCCCGCGCGAGCTGGACGAGGCCGCGGCGCTGGACGGCGCCGGGCACGTGCGGGTGTTCTTCAGCATCATCCTGCCGCTGCTGCGGCCCGCGCTGCTCACCACGACGATCCTCACGTTCATCTGGACGTTCAACGACTTCCTGCGCCAGCTGGTCTACCTGTCCGACCACTCGCGCTACACCGCGCCGCTGGGCCTGAACGCGTTCGTCGACCGGGCGAGCGGCTCCAGCTACGGCGGCATGCTCGCGATGTCCGTGGTGACGCTCGTGCCCACGGTCGCCGTCTTCCTCGTCTCGCAACGCCGTCTCGTCGACGGTGTCGCCACCACCGGCATCAAGTAACGCCTTTCACCGCCAAGAAAGGGAAACACATGTCCATTTCCAGGAGAGGCCTCTTCGGCCTGGCCGGTGGTCTCGCCGCGGCCTCCGTGGCCGGCTGCGGTTTCGCGCCGACCGGCAGCAGCGGCGCGGCGAACAACTCGCTGACGTTCCGCTGGTGGGGCGGTGAGGCGCGCAACAAGGCGTACCAGAGCGCGTTGCAGATCTTCACGCAGAAGACCGGCACCAAGGTCGACCCCCAGTTCTCCGGGTACGACGGGTACTTCAACAAGCTCAACACCGAGTTCGCGGGCGGCAACCCGCCGGACCTCTTCCAGATGGACACCGCGCTCGTCAGCACCTACGCGGCCAAGGGCGTGCTGACCGATCTCTCCCAGTACATCCCGAACACGATCCACATGGACACGCTGTACCAGGCGGTGCGCGGCGCGGGCGCGGTGGGCGGCAAGACCTTCGGCGTGCCGTCGGGTTCCGGTTACGCGCCGGTGCTCTACGACAAGACCATCTTCGAGCAGGCGAAGATCCCCGTTCCCGCCGACACCTGGACGTGGGACGACTTCGGCCGGATCGCCGGTGAGCTGTCGAAGGCCATGGGACAGGGCAAGTACGGCGCGCTCGACGCGTCCAAGGACGACTCCGGCG
Source organism: Lentzea sp. NPDC004782 (assembly GCF_040609115.1). NCBI lineage: Bacteria > Bacillati > Actinomycetota > Actinomycetes > Pseudonocardiales > Pseudonocardiaceae > Lentzea > Lentzea sp. NPDC004782. Next base: position 5,030 of record NZ_JBEXJN010000118.1, on the reverse strand, counting down.
CGTTGCAACCGTGGTTGCGGCAGCGCGGCAAGGACCTCTACAACGACGAGGGCAAGCTCGCGTTCACCAAGGACGACCTCGCCGAGTGGTTCGCCATGTGGGACAAGCTGCGCAAGTCCGGCGCGATCTGCCCGCCCGAGATGCTGGCCAACACCGACTCCGCGGCCGGCAACCACCCGCTGATCTCGGGCAACATCGCGATGACCACCGGCTGGGGCCTCGCGCAGATGCAGCCGCTGACCCAGCACGCGCTCGACATCGTGGTGGTGCCGCGCGGCAGCAACGGCAAGACGGGACAGGCGCTCAACGGCGGTGTGCTGCTGTGCGTTCCGGTCAAGAGCAAGAACCCGGAGGCCGCGGCCAAGCTGATCGACCTCTTCGTCAGCGACGTCGACGCGATCAAGGCGATGGCTCTCTCGCGCGGCATCCCGCCGTCGGCCAAGGCGCTGGAGGCCCTGACGCCGTCGCTGAGCGCGGCGGACAAGCGGGACGTGACGTACTCGCAGTACGTCGCCGACGAGGTGGCGAAGGACGGGCTGCCGAACGCCCCGACCGCGCCGCCCGGTTACAACGACGCGAAGACCGCGCTGGACGCGGCCGCCAAGCAGGTCGCGTTCGGCAAGATGTCCATCCCCGACGCGGTGGCGCAGTACTTCCGCGACGCCGAGGCAGCGCTGAACGGGGCCAAGTAACAACGTGCGGGAGAAAACTGGGGTGATCGCCGAGAGCACGGATCTGTTCGTCGGCCCCGCTTCCGCGCCACGCCAGGTGGTTCGGGTCGCGCTCGCGGTGCCGCGGCCCGAACCGGCGTGGGTGCGGATCACCGGGCCGCAGGTCCGCACCCCCGAACCGGTGCGGGTGGCGGCGGGGCCGGAAGAGGTCGTGGCCGAGGTCGGCGTGGTGTTCTCCGCGCCGGTCTCGGCCGGCACGGCCTACCCGGCGACCCTGCTCGTCGCACCGGTCAGCGGTGCTCCGCCACTGGCGTGGGACGTCACCGTGACGCCGGCGGAGACCGGGTGGACGATGTGGATGGTGTCGCACTTCCACTACGACCCGGTGTGGTGGAACACCCAGGCGGGCTTCACCGAGACGTGGCTCGACCTGCCGGGTGCGCAGGCCAAGCGGATGCCGTTCCAGCTCTCGGCGTTCGACCTGGTGCGCGCCCACCTCGACGCCGCGCGGCAGGACGAGGACTACCGGTTCGTGCTCGCCGAGGTGGACTACCTCAAGCCGCACTGGGACGCGTTCCCCGGCGACCGGTCCGACCTGCGGCGGTTCCTGCGCGAGGGCAGGATCGAGATCGTCGGCGGGAACTACAACGAGGCCAACACCAACCTGACCCACCCGGAGTCGACCGTCCGCAACGCGGTCTACGGCGTCGGTTTCCAGCGGGACGTGCTGGGCGCCGACCCGCGCAGCGCGTGGATGCTCGACGTGTTCGGGCACGACCCGTCGTATCCGGGCCTGATGGCGGACGCGGGGCTCACGTCGAGCGTCTGGGCGCGCGGGCCGTGGCACCACGTCGGGGCCAAGCGGCACACCGGTGACATCACCAGGATGCAGTTCCCGTCCGAGTTCGAGTGGATCTCGCCGAGCGGGCGCGGGGTCCTCACCTCCTACCTGGCCGACCACTACGTGGCGGGCTGGGACATCGAGCGCAAGTCCACTTTGGACGAGGCGATGGCCGAGGCCTACCGGCAGTTCAGCACCTTGCGCCAGGTCGCGGCCACCCGCAACGTGATGCTGCCGGTCGGGCACGACCACAACGTGCCGTCCCGGTTCTGCACGGAGATCCACCGCGAGTGGAACGCGAGGTACGTCTGGCCGCGGTTCGTGGTCGGCCTGCCGCGCGACTTCTTCGCCGCGGTGCGCGCGGACGCTTCCGAACGCTCGGTGACGTTCAGCCCGCAGACCAGGGACATGAACCCGGTCTACACCGGCAAGGACGTGTCGTACATCGACACCAAGCAGGCGCAGCGGGCCGCCGAGGTGGCGGTGCTCGACGGGGAACGGCTGGCGGCGCTCACGACGTTGCTCGGCGCGGGCTACCCGGCTTACGCGCTCGACAAGGCCTGGCGCCAGCTCGTCTACGGCGCGCACCACGACGCCATCACCGGCACCGAGTCCGACCAGGTGTACCTCGACCTGCTGACCGGGTGGCGGGAGGCCGACGAGCTCGGCCGTGGCGTGGTGGCCGATGCCCTGTCGCACCTGGCTTCCCGCGCCGACACGACCGGTGCGGGCGAGGCGGTGATCGTCGTCAACGCCCTGGCCTTCACGCGCGACGCCGTCGCCACCGTCGAGGTCCGCCTGCCCGGCTTCCGGGGAGCCCGCGTCACCGACCCCGACGGCCACGAGGTGCCCGCGGTGACCGAGGCCCAGGCCCGGCACGCCGACGGCACGCTCGAACTCACGCTCACGTTCCTGGCGCGGGAGGTCCCGGCGTCCGGCTACCGGGTGTACCGGGTGGTCGACGCCGACAGGGTGCCGCCGCACTGGATGCCCGGCAACGGGGTGACGATCGAGTCCGAGTTCTTCGTCGCCGAGGCCGATCCGGACCGCGGTGGCGCACTGTCGAGGTTGTACGACCGCACCGCCGGGCGCGAGCTCGTGCGGCCGGGCGGGCTCGCGGCGGAACTGCTGGTGCAGGAGGAGCATTCCGGCCACCCGGTGTGGGGCGAGGGACCGTGGCACCTGCTGCCCAAGGGACCCGGTGTCACCGCGGGGCGGGCCGACGTGCGCGTCGAGACGAGCCCGCTCGGCGAACGGCTGGTCAGCCGCACGACGCTCGGCGAGCTGCGGATCACCCAGCGGGTCACGTTGTGGCACGGGCTGCCGCGGGTGGACATTCGGTCTTTTGTGGACGGTTCGATCGGCCAGGACCGGTTGCTGCGCAGCCGGTTCGCGTTCGACCTGCCCGGCGCGCTGCCCGTGGCTGAGGTCGGATTCGCCGCGGTGGGCCGCTCGTTCGGCTTCCCGGACGTCGACGCCGCACAGCACCTGTGGACGCTGGACAGTCCCGCGCACACGTGGGCGGGCCTCTCCGCACCCGTGCGGCTGAGGTTGCCCGACGGTGTGCTGCACGCGATCGGCGTCGCCGAGGTGATCGCCGAGGACGGCCGGGACCTGGTGGTGGCGCTGGCCGCCAAGGGCGTGACGGCCACCTGCACCCGTCCGCCCGGTCCGCGCTACGGCTCGCTCGACGTCGACTCCAACCTGCCCGACGTGCGGATCGTGGTGGGCGACAACGAGTTCACCGACGCCGTGCTGGCCGATCTGCCCGAGTACCGGTCGGTGCTCGACGGCACCGGCAGCGTGTTCGTCCCCGCGCTTCTGCCGCGCGCACAGCAGTGGGTGCCGGACGCCGACCTGCGCGGGCCGCGTGACCTGCCGGTGCTGATCGTGACCGACGTGGCCGCCCTGATCGACGACCTCGCCGACGCGTGCGTCGAGGTGGCCGGGCCCGGCGGTACGACCGACCCCGCGACCGACCACTCGGTGGCCGTGCTCAACCGCGGCACGCCGGGGTTCGTCGTGACGCCGGACGGCACGCTGCACGTCTCGCTGATGCGGTCGTGCAGCGGCTGGCCCGCGACGGTGTGGGTCGACGGCGAGCGCCGCACGGTGCCGGACGGGTCGAGCTTCGCCTGGCAGCACTGGTCCCACACGTTCGAGCTGAGCCTCGTGGCCGGAGCGGGTGACTGGCGCCAGGCCGGGTTCTCCCGCGCCGGCCAGGACGTGAACCACCCGCTGCACGCCCGCCAGGTCCCTTCGGCCGCGGGAGACCTGCCCGCCGAGCTGAGCCTGTTGTCGGTGTCACCGCCGAGCGTGCTGCTGACCGCGGCCAAGACCCTCGGCAACCCGCTCGCGTCCGGCACCGGAGAAGCCGGTCCCGACCTCGCGGTGCGGCTGTACGAGTCCTCGGGCGCACCCGTGACCGCGACGGTCTCGCTGTACGGCCGCATCGCCGCGGCCTGCCGCACGGATCTGCTGGAGGAGCGCGATCTCGGCCCCGTGACCGTCCACTCCGGACAGGCAGAGGCCGAGCTGGGCGCCGCGGACGTGGCGACGCTTCGGCTGGTACCGGTGTCGGCGCTCCCGCCCGTCCTCACCGAGTCGGTGGAACCGGTCCAGCCGGTGAGCACGAAGTACTGGCGCCACAACGCGGGCCCGGCGCCGATCGGCAACCTGCCGGTGACCGTGCACGTCAGCCCGTCCTTCACGCGGCTGGCTCCCGGCACCACCGGCCAGGTGCGGATCGTCGTCAGCTGCGGCGCGGCCCCGGCCAAGGGGCGGCTGGAGTTCTCCGACGGCCAGTCGTGGGACTACGACCTCACCGCCGGTGAGCACGCGGAGTTCACCGCCACCGTGCGCGCCAGGCCGGGCCGGCACCTGCACGCGGCGCGCATCCGCGACCACCTCGGCCAGACGCTGGAGGACACCGTCGAGGTGGTGTCCGGCCCCGCCACGGACCGCGACGTGGTCGACGTCCTGCTCCGGGCGGGCGCCCTGCTGCTCTCGCCGGGCGAGCACGCGCTGCTGCCGGTCACCCTGCGGAACCGGGTGCAGAGCGAGGTGCGCGGAGAGGTCACCGTGATCAGCCCGTTCGGCACCTGGGACGGCGAGGTCGCCGTCGGGCCGCGCACCCAGCCGTTCGCGATCCCGCCGGGAGGCAAGATCACCGTGCCGGTCACGGCCGCCGCGGCGCCCACCGCCCGCCGTGGCGCGCACTGGTGGGCGCTCGTGCGGGTGGCCGCGCACGGCCGGTTGCACTACTCCCCCGCGATTCCCGTGACAGTGAGGTGAACTCAGTCTGGCGAGGTGGATGAAGGGCTCCTTCCTCCACCTGACGTGCAATGCCAGGAACTTGAGCGGCGACGCGTTGCGCCGGCCTTCGCGGGCAGGCTCGCGATGAACGGCGCATTTGTTCACCTGAGGTGGACCTGGTGTTTTAACGTCAGGTGAGTTTCCTTAGCGGGCCGTCGTGTCAGCGGCGGCCCGTTTCTTGTTGTGTGTCTTGGGTTTGGGTG
>NZ_JBEXJN010000117.1:0-12105 GCF_040609115.1 Lentzea sp. NPDC004782 | reverse complement strand
CCGCACCACAATCGCACAGCACCCTCATCACGCCTCGCCTCTTGAGCCAGCCATGCAGGGAAGACTTCCCGAACTGACACAACTCTCCTCACGACGGGGACTGTAAAAGGGACTGTAAAAACGTTCGGCTCTGGCTCGTAGCCGGTGGTGACGGCGAGTAGCTGTCCGCGATCATGATCTTGTGATGACTGTCGATTCCCTTGTGGGGACAGTGTTCTCCGGGCTGTCAGCGTTGGTGATCGAGGACGTCACGGAGGACGGCGGCATGGTGGTGGTCACGGCCCGTACTCGGGATGTGGCCGTGTCTTGTCCGGTCTGCGGGACTGCGACGGCGAAGGTGCACGGGTATCACCACCGGACGGTGAAGGATGTGCCGGTCGATGGCCGTCAGGTCGTCGTTCGCCTGCGCGTGCGGCGGCTGGTCTGCCCAGCCCTGGGTTGTCGACGGCAGACTTTCCGTGAGCAGATACCCGGACTGCTGGAACGCCACCAGCGTCGCACGGTGCGGCTTGTCCGGCTGATATCCCAAGTGGCACAAGAGTTATGCGGTCGGGCCGCCGCACGCCTGGCCAATCTCCTTGCCGCGCCCGTGTCCCGCAGCACCGCGTTGCGCCGTCTACGGCGCCTGCCGTTGCCCGAGCCGACGGTGCCGCGGGTGATCGGCGTGGACGATTTCGCCCTGCGTCGCCGTCAGCGCTACGCCACGATCATCATCGATGCCGAGACCGGCCGGCGTGTCGCGGTCCTGCCCGGTCGCGACGCGGCCACCCTGGAGTCGTGGCTGCGCGAGCATCCCGGTGTCGAGGTCGTGTGCCGGGACGGTTCGGCCACCTACGCCGAAGCTGTCCGCCGAGCCCTGCCCGCCGAGCCCTGCCCGACGCGGTGCAGGTCAGTGACCGATGGCACCTGTGGCGCAACCTCTGTGACAAGGTCCTGCTCGAGGTCCGCGCGCACGCCGGATGCTGGGCTACCGTCAACCCGCCCCGTCCCGGCGGCGTTCACGAGCAGACCACTCGCGAACGCTGGAGCAAGGTCCACGACCTGCTTGGCCAGGGCGTCGGTCTGCTCGACTGCTCCCGCCGCCTCGGCGTGGCTCTGAACACGGTCAAACGCTACGCCCGCATGCCCGAGCCCCAGGTCCTGCGCATCGCTCCGACCTACCGCCCGACCCTGGTCGACCCCTACCGTGATCATCTGCGTGCCCGCCGCGCGGCCGATCCCGCGGTCCCCGTCACCCACCTGCTCGCCGAGATCCGCGACAAGGGCTACACCGGCAGTGCCAACCTGCTGATCCGCTACCTCAACCAGGGCCGCGCCGAAGGCGACCGCCCCGTCACGACCTCCCGTCACGCCAGCCGCCTCCTGCTCATCAACCCCGAGAATCTGCGCGCGAAGGACACGACTCTGCTGGAGAAAATCGCCGCTGCCTGCCCGGAGATGACCGCACTCGCCAGTCTGGTGCGCGGCTTCGCCGCACTGCTGACACCGGCCGAGGGCAACGACGTGAAGCTCACCGAGTGGATAGCGGCGGCTCGCGCTGTCGACCTGCCACACCTGCGCAGCCTCACCAACGGTCTCGAGATCGACCGGTCCGCTGTGGACGGTGCCGTTACCTTGCCCTACCACAACGGCCGCACCGAAGGCGTCAACACCCGCACCAAGAGAATCATGAGACAGATGCACGGACGCGCCGGATTCGACCTACTCCGCCACCGCATCCTCCTACCCTGACAGCTACTCCACGTCACCACCGACTACGAGCCAGAGCCGCTCGTTTGACACACCCGGCAATGGACACCAAGTCAGCGGGACCAGCAGTCCTGCTGGAGGGATGTCCTCGTACCTGCTCGCAAGCCGGCCTGCCGGAGATGTGGTCACCGCTTCGCCTGGATTGGCGTGAACCTGGAGCTCTACGTGGTGGTCTGGTGGTGTTCGCGCTGCTCTGCGAGTCGTCGTGGCAACTGGCGGCGGTCGTAGCCGTGATGGCCGCGCAGCCCGTGCTCATCGGCACGACGCCAAGCACAAGCAGATCTTCACCTCGCGCACGTGGAACGAGGTCGCCGAGTGCGTCCACAGCGGACTTGTCGGAGCCGGCTACCGCTGGTGTGCCGGCAAGCACAGCCGCTACCACCCCAACGCGAACCACGAGGACGAGAATCCGGTCGTCGGCATCTCGGTGCCGACATCCCCGGGGTGGCAAGGCGAAGCGGGGTCGCCGCGGTGGACGACCTCGCACCAGGCGGTGTTGTTGTTCTTGCCGTTGCCGGCACTCGAAGGCTTCGCGTTGCGCTGGCACTCGATCCGGCACTCCGGGAGCGAGCGGTATCCCATGATCACGAAAGTCGCGATGCACCTCGGCATGTGGCTCCGGTGCCCACTCCCGCCCAAGCAGCCACTTTCACCCTTGTGTGCCGGTACTTGTGTTCCCTCCACACAGGACGTCCACTTTGCCTCCGGCCACAAGGGCGCGCCGATGCTGCCGATGGGGCACTCGCTGGACTTCCCGCACAAGCGGATGCTGACGTCGCGCGACATCCGCGAACGAGTTCCGTCGGCAGCGGTGAATCTCCTGCGCATCATGGGTTGTTCCGCCTGAGCCGCCAGACCGGCGGCACTGGCGTCAGCCGACCGGCGTACCGGTGACGAACTGCTTCTGAAGCCGGTCGGCGATCGCGCCGACCACGAGATCGAGATCGGGGAACGGCACGACGTCCTCGTCCGCGAAGTCGCAGTCGGTTCGCACCTCGACGGCGTGGACGACCTCGTCGGAGAGGTTCACCGCTGCGTGCAGCACTCCTGCCGGAATGAAGATCGAGTCGCCGGGGTGGTGGATTGCGACGTGTTGCAGCTCCTCACCGTAGACGGTCGCCGCGATGCCACTGACCACGGTCACAACGATATCGCTGTTGATGTGCCGATGCGCGTGGGTGTGCAGGCGGCCTTTCATGGTGACGTAGCCAACGCCGAGCGACTTGCTGCCGCAAAGCCCGGAAGAGACCACAGTAGCGAACATCTGCCCTTGAGGACCGGCGCGTGAGACGAGGCTGTCCATGCTGACGGATCGGGTAACGGGATGGGCCATGACAGACGACTCCTCATCAGGAAATGCGAAGCACCGAGAAATGACACACTGAGCCCTTTTCACCCTGCCCTCGCCGATCACCGGTCGTACGAGCAATCGCTCAGCGTGTCGCGCGCGTTGACGCCACGGCGACCAGTTGGCGGTCAGGGTGCGTCAAAGAATAACGGGACGTGTCCGTGTTCAGGCTTGCCGATCTGCTGGAGCAGGCGGGATGCCATACGTCCCCGAAAACAGAAAACGAACACAATGAGACAAATTCAAGAAAAAGCTTCTCAAATCCATCCGCCAAAACTCGGATGCAACGTCACCCTTCTAACCTTCGAACGCGCAGGATCTAAAATTCCATGACACCAGTGTCGAAGTCGAGTACCGACACGGGCAAGAGCGTTGCCCTAAACACCAAGACGGGTTGCCCCAACGGACGGACGTTCGGAAACGAAGAGCAAGGTCGTTCACCGTTGCCGACACCGGTTCGCTCCCCGCCGGGTCATGCGCACGACCGGGAGATCGCAGGGTGCCGGCCTGCCGCCTCAGATCGGGGACGGACGTACACATGAGATTCCCGTTCGGCCAGGATTCCGCCGCAGGCCTGTGCATCGTCGCCCGTTTCCGATCAGGTGGTGGCAGGAAATCGCTCAACGCTCGGGTCCCCGCCGGCCAGCGAGCCGCACCTGGAGTTCACGATCATGACACCAAGGACCGAGGCCTCCGCGCCATCGTATTGGGACGGAGACGTCGACACGGAGGTGCAGGCAGCGGCAGCGGGTGACCAGCGTGCCGTCACGCGTCTGCTGACGCACCTCCAGCCACTGGTGACGCAGTACTGCCGCACCCGCGTGCGAGCTCGTGACTGCTCACTCTTCGATCCGGAGGTCATCGCCCAGGAAATCAACATCGGCGTGCTCAAGGCGCTGCCCAGGCTCCGCGGGCGAAACACGCCGTTCCTGCTTTTCGTCTACGGCATTGCCGCCCACAAGCTCTCCGACGCGCTACGAGCGGCGAGGCGAGATCAGCTCGAGCTGACCGCGAACACCCCTGACATCGAACGCAGCCCAGAAGAGCCCGAGCCGCTGGTGCTGCGAGCAGAAGTGACGGCCCACCTCGGCAAGCTGTTGAGGCGGCTCCACCCGCGCCAGCGGAAGATCCTCGCCCTGCGCGTCGTCCTCGGGCTGTCCAGCGAGGAGACCGCGCAAGCGATCGGCTCCACTCCCGGAGCTGTTCGCGTCGCCCAGCACCGGGCACTCGCCAAGCTTCGCGCGGTACTGGCAGCCGACCGGAGTGTCCTGCCCTGACTTCAGACGAGCTTCTCGAACGTCTCCGCTCTGGCGTCGGGTGCGGCGAGGTTGAGAATGCGCGAAATCCGTCCGCTCGTCGAGCGCAAACCTCGACGTACCTGAGGTCATGCGCAAGCCTGTGCACCGCCGGCGAGATCGGCGTGTTACTGCTGTGCGCGAGTGGATCAAGCTCGTCCGCACGAATGTGCCGTCGTTGCGCCGCAAGGAAACCCGGCTGCACGCCCGCGTACGTTCGGACAGAAAAGAAGGTACACGCGACGCGATCTCCTCGTCCTACTCTGACGGACATGCGTCTGTCGAACTGGGCCCACGAGCTGGCGGAAGCAATTCTCTGCAAGAACCATTCACACCACTGGGAGTACACGAAGCTTGTCGTCCACCGCGCCGAGGTGCTCGGCCCCATCCTCCTGCCGGAGGACGAGGCCGATGTCCTCTCCGCCGCGGCGTGGTTGCACCGGGTCGGTGCCGCCGTGGAGTTGCAGGAAACGGGGTTCGTGCCACTGGACAGCGCGCGGTACATCGCGTCGATGACCACGTTCCCCCGTCGCGTGGTCGCACTGGTGGCCCACCAGTCCTCTGCCGCCACCAAGGCGGTCGAACGCGGGCTGAGCGCTGAAATGACGTGCTACGCGGACGAGGAAACCCTGACGCGAGACGCTCTGTGGCACTGCGTGACCCCTGTCCTACCCGCCAACCTCGAGCTGGCGCATCGGGCACGTCAGGAAGCATCGACGGAGTTCCTCGGCAAGGACCACCCGATCGCACTCGCGCACGAGGAAGGACAGACCCGCATACGAGAAGCTTCTTCGAGGGTGATGCTCGCCCTCGAAACGAGCGATCATCACTGACTGTCCGGCCGAGCAGGTATGTCGGACTGATCCGTGAGCTTCTGATCGTTCTGCATGGCCGTACTCCACGCCGCATCGGCGGATTTCCCGTTCGACGGACCTCAACGCCTCGGCGAACACCGTGTCCTGGTCGAGGACCACACGTTGGTGCGATGCTGATCTGGCTGGTGTCAGATGCGCGGCGAGAATCTCCAGCTTCACCGGATGCGGATGCCTGAAGAGATCGTGATGTCCACAGTGGACATACCATCGGCACGGCAACAGGATCACCGGTCCTGCGGCAGTACTCACGCGAGCGCTGCTGCGCCTGGCCTACTCAAGGCTGACTCCGTGTCGGGAGTAGATCAGGTCCAGATCATCGAGTCACACCTGCTCCTTCCACTTGGGCTCGACAGCCACCGACAACGTCGCCGACGTGACCTGACACCGGCACCAGCGCCTTGCCCTCGCCGAAGATCCGGAAATGGCAGGAGGAGCCGAACCGGCATCTGTCATTGTTCCAAGCCGTGGAACACGGGCTGATGCCATGAGCGCGTTTCGCCAAGCTTTCCGGAGTCCTGGACTTCGCGGTCTTCTGGCGCTGACCGAAGGTCGCACCATCACGGTACCGAGGGAGCGCGATGCGTGCCGCAATCCGTACGAAGGCGAATGGCATCCAAATCGAGGATGTACCCGACCCCGGCCTTGTCGATTCCGGCGATGCGATCGTTCGTGTCGTGCTGGCCGCCGTGTGTGGCACCGATTTGTGGGGTTATCGCGGCTTGGGCGAGGTTCCGCCTGGGCCACGAGCGGGACACGAGTTCCTCGGCGTCGTCGAGGAGGTCGGGCCGACGGTCATGACCCTGCAGCCCGGTCAGCTCGTGCTGGCACCGTTCATGTGGTCCGACGGCACCTGTGCCCAGTGCCAGAAACGTTTGCCCACCTCCTGCGAGGAGGGTGGCATGTGGGGTGGCGGCCACGACGGTGGTCAAGGCGAGGCTGTGCGAGTGCCGTACGCCGACGCGACGCTGATCGCGTTGCCGATGGACGAGCAGGACGAACGCCTATCCGCTGTGCTCACCCTCGCGGACGTGATGTCCACCGGTCACCACGCGATCCGCAACGCCGAGGTGATCCCCGGCAAGACGGTGGCGGTGATCGGTGACGGCGCGGTCGGTCTGTGCACGGTGCTCGCCGCGAGTCTGGCCGGCGCCGACCGGATCCTGTTGATGAGCCGCCACGAATCCCGCTCCCGCCTGGGGCGGAAGTTCGGTGCCACCGACGTCCTCGCCGAGCGCGGAGCAGAGGCAAGCGATCGAATTCGCGAACTCACGCAAGGGCGTGGTGCCGACGCCGTCGTGGACTGCGTCGGCACCACGCAAGCCGTTGAGACGGCGGTGGCCGCGGTCGGCAACGGTGGCACGGTCGTGCTCGTCGGCGCTCCTCACGCCGCGCTGAAGAGCACCGACCAGATCTTCCTGCGCAATCTCCGGCTCACCGGAGGCCTGACGCCTGCCCGCGTGCTCATTCCCGAACTGCTCGACAGCGTGCTGACAGGCCAGCTCGATCCCTCACCGGTGTTCGACCTCGTGGTCGGGCTCGATGCCGTGCCCAGCGCCTACCAGCGGATGCACGAACGCAACTCGATCAAAGCACTCATCCGGATCTGACCGGTGCGGCGCGAAGTTCTGCGAAGGACTTCTCTGTCTGAAACCAGTGCGCTCTTGCTACGGGTCGTCGAAATCCGTGGCGACCTCACTCCGGCTTCGCTGTAATTGGCTGCACTTCCTCTCGACGTTCGCCTGAGCGAGAGCCCACTGGAGCGGGTCGCCGCCTGCCAGGAGTTCATGCTGGGCCGCCTCACCGAGGGCACGTCGATCTACGGATCTACCACGGGCTTCGGGCCACTCGTCGACCTCACTGGTCGCGTTCCCATCACGGCGGTGGCGAACCGGTACAGCCGGGAGTCCACTCGGGACGGAGCCGCGCTGAGCCGGGTCACGTCGCCGCGATCTGGCTCAGCATCCGCGGACGACGCTCTTCGCACGACCTCGCCTGCCTCGGCAGCTGCCGAGAGCTCTCGTGGCACAGGGACGCGAACACCGATGGCGCAGGCTCGCGAACGCGGATCGCCCCGGTCGATCGGCTATGACCTGGGAATGCCGTGGAGGAGCGGTGGCCTGGAAGAATCAGGCCGACGCCACGTTCTTCGGCCTGGACGGAGAGCAGGTGATCGTGGTGACGCGGATGCCTTGACCGCCCACCTGGAAAGCCTGGGAGCCCAGGCGGCTGGTTCCGGAGGAACGAGATGTCCCGCACCGACAAGACGAAACCGGCGTGGGTGCGCCACCGCGAGCACGGGGGTCTGCCACTGCACGACCACCGGCACGGGTTTTGCGACCTTCCGCCACTCCCACCCCGGAAGGACACCGGCACTCGCTGCCGATGGGCCAGGATCACCGGGATGGCTTCCCCTTGGACATGCTGTGCTCGCACTCAGGAACGCTCAGCGCACAAGGAATGGCAAGGGTGGGTGAGGACCGCCAACCGCAAGGTCCGCTACGCAGGTCGCAGGGCGGCGCGCCACTGCAGATGGACATGAGTTGACCATTACGACCCGCCCCAAGTCTCCAGGGGGCGTCCGACAGACAGACGAGTCGCGGGTGCGGCACATCGGCGGTGGTGAACTTGACCTGCCGAACGTGCGCATGTGGTCGAGGCTCGATCCTGACAAGCGGATGCCCGATCAGGCACATGTGTCTGCACCAACAGGCAAAACCCGTCAGGACGGCCACGACCCCGGACAGTGTTGTTGTCTTGACAGGCGTTCTGAGGAGCACACGATGGCAGTGGACCGCTCTGATCCGATCGCGATCGGCGACGTACCGCAGGATCGGAGGGACCTCGGCGGGCCGGTCGCAGGCTGGGCGGACCAGCTCGCGGACCGGCTGCGCGTTCAGGACGAGCAACTGCGCGCTCTCATACCGGATGATGCCGTCACCGAGGCGATGCAGCGGCCGGGTCTGCGTCTTTCCCAGGTGGTGGGCGAGGTCATGACCGGTTACGCCGACCGGCCCGCGACCGGCACCAGGGCTACCGAGCTGGTGACCGATCCGGCATCGGGCCGCGCGACCCGGCGGCTGCTGGACCGGTTCGAAACCTCCACTTATCGCGAGCTCTGGGGGCGGGTGCGTGCGGTGGCCGCGGCGTGGCGGCACGACGACGACATCGCGGCGCCGCGACCCGGTGACTTCGTCGCGACGCTCGGTTTCACGAGCGCCGACTACGTCGTGGTCGATCTGGCCTGTGTGCACGAGGGGCTGGTCGCCGTTCCGCTGCAGGCGGGTTCCTCGGCGGCCCGGCTCAGGCCGATTCTCGACGAGGTCGAGGCCAGGGTGCTGGCCACCTCCACCGCCCAGCTCGATGTCGCGATCGAGTCCGTGCTCGGCAGTGCGGTGGTTCGTCACGTGATCGTGTTCGACCACCACGCGGACGACGACGACCACCGCGACGCTGTGCGCGCGGCGAGGGAAAAGCTCCACGCGGCCGGGAACACCGCTGTCGTGGAGACGCTCGCGGAGCTCGTGGCCCGGGGGTCGGCGTTGCCCCGCGCCGAGCCACATGTGCCGGACGCGGAGGATCCGCTGGTCGCGCTGCTCTACACCTCGGGGAGCACCGGCACGCCCAAGGGCGCGATGTACCCGGAGAGCCTGGTTCGCGGCCGGTGGCTGAAGTTCCGGCCCGGTGTCGCCGGTCTCGGCGCCGTCCGGATCAGCTACCTGCCGCTGAGTCATCTGGCGGGCCGCACGCAGCTGGTGGAGACGTTCAGCGCGGGTGGCACGAGCTACTTCACCGCGAGTCCGGATCTGTCGGAGTTGCTGCGGGACATCAGCTTGGTCCGGCCTGTCGAGTTGTTCCTGATCCCCCGTGTCTGCGACATGCTCCGGCAGTATCACCAGAAGGAGATGGCTCGCCGGGGAGCGGAGAACCCGGCCGAGATCGACACCGAGGTGAAGAAGGACATCCGCACGTCCGTGCTGGGTGGCCGCGTCGTCCGTGCGGCGTTCAGCTCCGCCCCGCTGGCGGCCACGACGCGGGAGTTCGTCTCCTCCTGCCTGGGTGTCGAGCTGCACGACGGCTACGGATCGACCGAGACGGGCCCGCTCGTGGTGGACGGTCAGGTGGTCCGCTCCGTCGTGGAGGACTACCGGCTCGCCGACGTTCCCGAGCTGGGTTACCTCACCACGGACACACCGCATCCTCGCGGTGAGCTCCTGGTCAAGTCCAGGATGCTCATCCCGGGTTACTACCGGCGGCCCGACCTCACCGCACGGCTCACGGACGAGGAAGGTTTCTACCGGACCGGTGACATCATGGCCGAGGTGGGGCCCGATCGTCTGCAGTACCTCGACCGCGCGTCCACCGTGCTCAAGCTGTCGCAGGGCGAGTTCGTCGCACTCACCCGGCTGGAACTGCTGTTCGCGACCAGCCCGCTGGTCGACCAGATCTTCCTGTACGGCAACAGCGAGCGCGCATACCTGCTCGCGGTGGCCGTCCCGTCGGGCGCCGTGTCCGACAAGGACGACGAGGCCTCACATGCGCTCCTGTCGTCGTTTCGTTCCATCGGACGCGAATACGGACTCAACTCCTACGAGGTACCACACGCGGTTCTGGTGGAGCGCGAACCGTTCAGCGTCGAGAACGGTCTGCTCTCGGAGATGCGCAAGCCCTTGCGCCCCCGGATGCTGAATCGCTACCGGGATGTGCTGGAGGCCCTGTACGACCTGCTGGCCGCCGAGGAGGTCAGCGAACTCACCGCCCTGCGGGCAGCAGGGCGCGACCAGCCGGTGTTCCCCGCCCTGCGCCGTGCGGTGAGCGCGCTGCTGGGATGTCCCGTGGCGTCGGTGACGCCCGAGACCCGTTACCGCGACCTCGGTGGCGACTCGCTGTCGGCACTGACCTTCGCGACCCTGTTGCGGGACGTCTTCGAGGTGCCGGTGCCGGTGAGCATGGTGATCAATCCCGCGGCTGACCTCGGAACCCTGGCAGAACACATCGAAACCGCCAAGACGGCTCCCGCCACCGCGCACCGCGCCCCGGCCTCATCGGTCACCGTCGAAGATCTGCGACTCGCGGAGTTCCTCGACACCCACGCCCTTCAGGCCGCCCTCCTCGCGCCCGGTCCTGGCGGTGATCCGCGCACCGTCCTGCTCACCGGAGCCAACGGCTACCTCGGACGATTCCTGTGCCTGGAACAGCTCGGCCGGCTGCCCGAGGTGGGAGGAAAGCTGATCTGCCTGGTACGCGGCGGCGCACCGAGGCTGGCCGCCGCGTACGACGGCGGCGACGAGGATCTACCCGCGCTGTTCGCAGGTCTTGCGAGCCGGCGACTGGAAGTGCTCGACGGGGATCTCGGGGCACGGCGGCTCGGACTACCGGACCAGACATGGCACCGGCTCGCCACCGAGGTGGACCTCGTCCTGCACGCCGGCGCGCTCGTCAACCACCTGCTCCCCTACGACGAGCTCCACGACACGAACGTGGCAGGCACCGCGACGGTCATCGAACTCGCCTTGACCACCAAGAGGAAGAGCATCGCCTTCGTCTCCACGATCACCGCGCTCGACGGCGGAAGAACCGGGGAACAGGACGACATCCGCCGCACCCACCCGGCTCGTGAGCTGAACTCGTCCTACGCCAACGGATACGGCGCGAGCAAGTGGGCGGCCGAGGTCCTGCTGCGCCACGCCCATGAGGAGTACGACCTTCCGGTCGCGGTCTTCCGGTCGGACCTGATCCTCGCCCACCCCCGGTACGCGGGACAGCTCAACCTCTCGGACGTGTTCACCAGGCTCCTGCGCAGCGTGCTCACAACCGGGCTCGCTCCCGCCTCCTTCTACCGGCCGGCACCCGACGGATCTCCTCAGAGCGCGCACTTCGCCGGCTTGCCGGTCGACTTCGTGGCCAAAGCGATCAGCACACTCTCCACCCGCGTCAGCGGTTACGAGACCTACCACGTGATGAACCCCCACGACAACGGCATCTCACTCGACACCTTCGTGGACTGGCTGATCGACGCCGGACACCAGGTGACGCGCGTCGAGGACTACACCGAGTGGGTCACGCGGTTCGGCGCCGCGCTGCGAGGACTGCCGGAGGCACACCAACGACAGTCGTTGCTACCACTGCTGCACGCGTTCGACTCACCCACCGAAACACACGCGGCCCCACGCCTCCCCACCACCCGATTCACCGCCGCACTACGCCAAGCCGGCCTCAGCGCCCCCCACCTCACCCAAGACCTGATCACCAAATACGTCCACGACTTCGCCCGCATCGAGCAGGCCCCTCAGTGATCGCCCGGTCCACCGCGTGGTGAGCCGCTACCGCCAGAACATCCAGCAGGAGAAGCGGCCTCAAGGCAGCTGACCAGTGTCCCGTGCAGACGCACGTGGTCAGATCGGAGAGACACCGGTTCGGGCCGCGTCGCCTCACCGCTTCCCGTTCGAGGTTGACGGACCAGCTCTGTCACCGTCTGAACCTGGTGCGCTGCACCAGGTTCACTGGATTCGCCCTCGGCGTCACCGCGTTCATCGTCGACTCAGGATGCCCGCGAATACGACCAGCACGCCCATTCCGCATGCTGGTTGCACCTGGCGCCTGAACCAGTTCTGCTGCCGGCTGTGGTCGTCGACAACTTGAATGTGACGATCCCGCAAGCGGCTTGGAGAGCTGATCCTCGACCACGCGTAACCTCGTCAACGGCAAGAACGAACGCTCCACGTCACCTCCGGAGAACGACGCAGTGAGCCTTTTTCATCCTGCGGTGATCTCGTAGTTCTGTAGGACGTGGATGGCTTTGGCCAGTCGGCCGGCGCGGCGGGGGCAGCAGCGGAGTTTG